>DCWG01000132.1 GCA_002327525.1 Gammaproteobacteria bacterium UBA2168
TGTATGGCAATCGGGCGAGCCGGCGTGCCGGATCTCGATCCGGCGCTGGTCGATCTGGATATCGACGAGGTTCCCATCGCGCGGGCAGGATTGGTGGCGGATGGCTATGACGAGGCGCGTGCATCGAGAGTAATGGCAGGCCAGGAGTTCAGCGTGATCGTCGATCTCAAGCGCGGCACGGCCGAAGAAGTGCTGTGGACCTGCGATCTCTCCTACGAATACGTGCGTATCAACGCCGAGTACCGTACCTGACTAATCAGAGTTCCCCTTGATCCAGGTCGCTCGACAGGTCGTCCTGGTCGTGCCCTGGGATCTTGTGGTGTGCATCCGCCCAGGCGCCGAAATCGATTAACTTGCAGCGTTCGGAACAGAACGGCCGGTGAGTGTTTTGCGACGTCCACTTCACGGCTTTGCCGCAGGTCGGGCAGTTCAGGATGCGAGGTGTTGGATCGGTCATGTGTCAGTCAGCGGCCTGTCTGCGCCCCGTGCCAATTCTAGATAGAGCCTGTGCAAGCGTTGCACCTCTGCGTCGAGGTGGTCAAGACCGGTGTCGTTGATGATGACGTCGTCGGCAGCAGCCAGGCGCGCCTCACGATTCCCCTGCGCTCTCATGATGGCACGGATCTGCTCGGGTGTATTGCCGTCACGCTCGCTGGCTCGCTCGATCTGCAGCTGTTCCGATACGTCTACTACGAGTACGCGTTGGCACAGCCTGTACTGCCCGGTTTCAACCAGAACCGGATTCACGAGGATGGCATAGGCACCCGGGGAGTTGCGGATACGCTCGAGGGTCCACTGACCGATGCGTGGATTGAGGGTACTTTCGAGCCACTTGCGCTCTTCTGGTTGAGCGAAGACCCGGGCACGGAGAGCCGCACGGTCCAGCGTTCCGTCCGCGCCGAGAATGCCCTCTCCGAAGTGGGCCCGGACCTCGGCCAGCGCCGGCATGCCGGGTTCGACGATGGCGCGCGAGGCAATGTCGGTGTCTGCCACTGTGATACCGAGTGCCTCGAATCGATTTGAGACGACCGACTTGCCACTGCCGATGCCGCCGGTCAGGCCGACGATGTAGTTGGACATGGTTCTTGGATTACTGCTTGAGGCGAGCGATTCTAACCGAAGCCCGATGACATTAGTGGGTCAGAAAGAGGCCGGTGACGAGTTCTGGCCGAATCATACTCACCCAGCCGGCCACCGCGAGAAATGGTCCAAAAGCAATGGGCTGGGTACGCTCGCGATCTTTGAGGAAGATGCCGAACAGGGCATATACGAGCCCGGTTGCCGCGGCTAGTAGCAGCACGCCCGGCAACACCTGCCAGCCGAGCCAAGCACCGATCGCGGCCAGCAACTTGAAATCGCCGTATCCCATGCCTTCCTTTCCGGTAATAATTTTGAACGCCCAGTACAGGGTCCACAGGCACAGATATCCCGCCAGCGCCCCGATGACCGCATCGTGAAGCGGCGTGAAGCCCACCGTCAGGTTCACCAGCAAACCCAGCCAGAGCAGCCCCAAGGTGAGTTGATCTGGCAGATACTGGGTGTCGTAGTCGATGTAAGCGAGTGCCACCAGTATGCAGGTGTACAGGACAGCAGCGAGTCCCAGCCACGTATAACCGTAGCTGGCGACACAAGTGAGGACGAGAATGGCGGTGAGTAACTCGACGAGCGGGTAGCGTATTGAGATCCGTTGTGCGCAATTGCGGCACTTGCCGCGCAGAAACAGCCAGCTCAGTATCGGGATGTTCTCAAGTGCGGTGATCTTGTGATCGCAGTTCGGGCAGCGGCTGTTTGGCCTTGCCAGATTGAAAGGCCGAGCGAAGTCTTCTTCGGGCATTTCGAGGATTTCACGTGCACCAACGCGCCACTCACGGCGGTTCATCACGGGCAAGCGGTAGATCACCACGTTGAGGAAGCTGCCGAGAGACAAGCCCATCCACGTCAACGCCGTCAGGCCGATCCAGCCGTAATTGAGAAGTTCGCCAGGCAGGGTCAAATGTCCTTCTTTGTCCTGCCCATCGTCGGGCGATCAGGCGCCGACGACGGAGCCGAGCTGAAAGATAGGCAGATACATGGCGATGATCAGGCCACCGACCAAAACGCCGAGTACGGCCATGATGATGGGTTCCATTAGTGAGGTGAGGCCATCAACCGCGTTGTCCACTTGCTCCTCATAGTAGTTGGCGGACTTATCCAGCATATCGTCGAGCGCGCCTGCTTCTTCGCCGATGGCCACCATCTGAATGACCATATTGGGGAACACGCGGGTGTTGCGCATGGAGAAGTTCAACTGCTGGCCGGTCGAGACATCGTCTCGAATCTGCAGGACGGCGTTGCTGTACACGGAGTTACCCGTGGAGCCCGCCACGGAGGTGAGGGCATCCACCAGTGGTACGCCGGCAGCAAAGGTAGTGGAAAGTGTGCGTGCAAAGCGGGCGACCGCTGATTTCTTGACTATGTTTCCGGCCACTGGCACCTTCAGGATCATGCGGTCGAGTTTGTCGCGTAGTGTCTTTGAACGTTTGCGGATGGCGAGAAATCCGCCAATGACGCCGACCACACCCAGCACGATGGCGAGCCACCATTGCTGCACGAATTCGGATATGCCGATGATGAAGAGTGTGAAGGCGGGCAGATCTGCGCCGAATCCGGCGAACACATCCTGAAATTGCGGTACCACTTTGATGAGCAGTATGCCGGACACGATGAAGGCGACGATGAGTACCGCCACCGGATAGATCATTGCCTTGCGCATCTTCGCCTTCAGAGACTCGGTCTTTTCCTTGTAGGTGGCGATGCGGTCGAGCATGGTCTCGAGCGCACCGGACTGCTCACCGGCATCAACGAGGTTGCAGAACAGATCGTCGAACTGCAGCGGATGGCGGCGCAGAGCAGTTGCAAAGTTGTTACCGCCAGATACGTCATTGCGTACCGCGCGGATGAGCTCCGCGACCTTGGGCTTGTCGCTGCCGTCGGCAACGATGTCGAAAGACTGCACCAGCGGCACGCCAGCGCGCATCATGGTGGCCATCTGTCTGGTGAAAAGTGCGATATCTGCAGGTTTGACGCTGCCGCCGCGCGAAAGGCCCTTGCCCTTCTTGCGCACTTTTTTGGCAACGATACCCTGCCGCCGTAGCTCTGCTTTGGCGATAGCAGGTGTGCTGCTGGTGATCTCACCCTTGGTCTTTCGGCCCTGCTTGTCGGTGCCTTCCCAAACGAAAATCGCGCTTTCGGCCATGGTTGCCTGCCTCTTGTTCCCGACTCGAGTCGGGTGAAATTCCTACACTGTCCCTGATTGGAAACCGTGTGACGTCTTGTGCACCGGTTCTCTGTTCACCAGACAACTGCTTGGCCTGCTCTGATCCGTTAATGACTGATCGTCATGCGATTCGCCTCGGCTAGGCTCGTGACACCCTGGATCACTTTGATCAGACCAGATTGCCGTAGATTGTTGAATCCCTCTTCCTGAGCGGCTTTCGCCAGATCCAGGCTGTTACCTTCTTCCATGATAATACGGGACATCTTCGGTGTAATTTTAACTACTTCATATATCCCCACGCGGCCCTTGTACCCGGAATTGCACTTCTCGCAACCCTTGTCGCTGGCCTCGAACACATTGAAGCGGGCGTCTACCTGTTTTTCTGTAAAGCCTTCTGCCAATAATGCCTCTCTCGGAACGTCGGCAATGATCTTGCAGTTCGAGCACAGGCGCCTGACGAGCCGCTGCGCGATGATGAGATCCACTGAGGTGGCCAGGTTGAAGGCGGGTACACCCATGTTGCGCATGCGGGTGAGGGTTTCAGACGCTGAGTTGGTGTGCAGCGTCGACAGCACCATATGGCCTGTCTGAGCCGCCTTGATGGCTATCTCGGCGGTTTCCAAGTCTCGAATCTCACCGACCATGACGACGTCCGGATCCTGACGGAGGAAGGCGCGCAGGGCGCTGGCGAAGTCGAGGCCGACCTTGTAGTTCACGTGCACCTGGTTGATGCCTTCGATGTTGATCTCGACCGGATCCTCAGCGGTAGCGATGTTGCGCTCGTCGGTATTGAGAATATTCAGACCGGTATACATAGATACCGTCTTGCCGCTACCGGTGGGGCCTGTGACGAGAATCATGCCCTGGTGGCGGTGCAGAGCTTCCATGTAGAGGTCACGCTGGTCTTCCTCGTATCCGAGCGTCTCGATATCCATCTGTGCATTCGACGGATCGAGAATCCGCAGCACGATTTTCTCGCCCCACAGGGTGGGCAGCGTGTTGACCCGGAAATCTATGGCGTTTTTCTTCGACAGCTTCATCTTGATTCTGCCGTCCTGGGGTACGCGCCGTTCGGAGATGTCGAGTTCTGCCATTACCTTCAATCGGGCGGCCAGGCGGGTGCCGAGGTTCTGGGGCGGTGCGGAGATCTCCCGCAGAATGCCATCGGTTCTGAAGCGCACACGGTATGAATGCTCGTACGGCTCGAAATGAATGTCGGAAGCACCGGTCTTGATTGCGTCGAGCAGCATTTTGTTGACGAACCGTACGATGGGCGTGTCATGGGCTGCCTTTGCCTCGTCTTCCTCTTCCTTGGATGCATCGAAGGCTTCCATATCGAGGTCTGCGAACTCATCGCTCTCGAGTTCACCGAGCCCGTCATCTTCCTGAGTGTGCAGAAACTGATCGATGATGGCATCCAGCTTGTCTTCTTCGACGAGCACCGGTTCGGTGTTGAGTCCGGTCTGGAACTTGATCTCGTCGAGTGCCTGCAGATTGGTGGGGTCGGACACGGCCACGAACAGACGCGCACCTCGACGTGCCAGTGGCAGGGCGTTGTGCTTGCGCACGCGCGTGTTGTCCACCAGATCGACGGGTATGGAGTCGAGATCGAAGGCGCCGAGATCGATCACTGGCACGCCGAATTCTTCCGACGCGCTCTTCGCGATGGCATGGGCGTCTACGTCACCGTGCTGAACGAGGTAGGTGACGAAGAGAATGCCCTTTTTGCGGGCTTCTTCGTTCGCACGACGGGCGGACTCTGCGTCGAGGACGCCTTCATCGACCAGCCGGCGGGCGAGACCGCTTTTTGCTATGGGTTCAGATGCCATAATCTGGCGCAATTCCTGTGCTTGAGGGTCTCATCGGTTGACGGCTACCATACAGGCGCAAATCTCGTGAAGTCTAATCACGGTTCACCAAGGTGTCGATAAAGGGTTCACAGATGTGAGAACCATTTTCGGTCATGATTCACCCGTCCTGGACGCCATGCGCGGCATATAGACCAATTCGGAGTGTAGGCCAGATCGCCTGGTGACAGGATGGGTCAGCAAGTGACGTGGTGAGAAACTCACAGCGAAGCCGGACAGATTCTCAGTCATCATGAACGAGGAAGCCACGAGACAATGTAACTTGTTGACTTTAAGTTGGTTTGAGAGAATGTACAATGCCAGAAAGGAAATCTGGCACGCATCTTGCAAGCCTAAACGCGAATGCGGCGCAACGAGCCTTTGGGTCCTGCTGCCACGCATTGCGACAATTTGAGATGGAGTATTTGTTCGAAATGAAACACGCGATGCAAAAGGGTTTTACCCTCATTGAATTGATGATCGTGGTAGCCATCATAGGCATTCTGGCCGCTGTGGCTCTGCCCGCTTATCAGGACTACATCGAGTCCACCAACATGGCGGTAGTAAACACTCACTATGAAGAAGGTATTCGCTTCGCCAACAACGAAGTGCAAAAGGTGCGCAATGACCTCAGTATGGGTGTGGTCACCCCCGGTGAGATGAACGACGACCTGACAGCTGCTTTGGGCGCTTACTGGACGAACCTTCTGAACACCGGTGGTACGGCTCCTGAGGGTGGCGCTGCTCCGTATGCAGGGACTGCTTCCCCAGAGCTGGGCCAGGTTGGTATCGAGACGTCTGGTGACGTAAACACCAACGCCAACTATATCGTCACCTTCACGCGTCCCGCGTACGGTGACTTCGCGACGGAAGTTTCGACTGATGTATGTTGGACCGCATCTGACTGCTAATCTCGATTCGAAATCAAGCAAGGAAGGGGCTCGTGATGAGCCCCTTTTTGCGTTGAGAAGATCGATTGCGCAGATGAGAAGGGGTCGATTGAAATGTCCGCAATGCAGCGGGACAATCGGCTGCTGACAAGGTGAAGCTGGTATGAAACAGATTGTACAAAATCGCCGCACTCGCGGCTTTTCGCTCATCGAACTCATGGTCGCGATAGGCATACTGGTGATCATCTCCGCGATCGCGGTGCCGATGTACACCGACTACATCGAGTCCTCGCAACGCGGTGTGCTGCTAAGTAGCATGGCGACTATCGAGGTCTTCCAGGAGGACTTTCGTCTGCGCAATGGTGCCTACGCCGTGGATCTCGCTGACATAGCCGCTATCTCGGCCGCCATCGGCTGGGAACCGGCCGATAACAACGGCACCACATACGTGATTGCGGATGGCGATGGTTCTGCTTATCAGGTCACCGCCACCAACTCGGAAGGTATGTCCATGTGCCGCGAGTATCCCTCTCGGGACGCCTGCTGAGACCGGAAGGGCGCTCGCAATCGTTTCTGTGGCCTAGTATCCTGCGCGCCCGTCGCGGTGGGGACTTTCCTGTCTTCGAGCGTACGTGCCGGAATAGCTCAGTTGGTAGAGCGACTGATTCGTAATCAGTAGGTCCGCAGTTCGATTCTGCGTTCCGGCACCATTAAATCAATGAGTTACGCGCAACCACCGCTCAAACCCTGGGTGGCCGTCTAACCATACGTCTAACTTTAGGTGATCTGGGCGTGTCCTGAGCAGGGAGGTAAGCGCACTAGAGAAGGCTTTGTGCGTGCCTTCCCCCCAACCACTTATGCGACTGTCCGATTTTCAGGGACCACTTCTCATTACCACTAATATCCTGCATCGTGGTGATACCCTGCACACTTAACCCAATCGGGTGCCACACCGTCTGCAGAGATTCCCCCGTCAGCGGATCCACCATTTCTGCCAGGACCCGGGAATTCGTTGTCTGCATCAGCAATGCCGCGACTTCCTGGGAGCCGTTGGGATTTGATCGAACTCATCTCCCGGCGACACTGATCTTCACTGAGGTTCAAGCACGTGAGGTATTTTCGATCCCTGCAAAGGGAATCCGACACATCGTCGAAGTAGTTCTTTGCTAAGTGCAAAGCGGTATTTTCACTGGCCCTTCAGGCCGTCAACAGCACATCTGTAGTGTATCCTTCCCCTGGCGCCGAAAGGGCGGCGCTGCTCAGAAAGAGTGTATCCAGCGTCAAGGGAGGTGATTGTCATTCCATCAGGTCCGTTTTCTGGCGCGCAGAGCCGGCGCGACGTTCGAGACATATCCACCGCCGTCCTGCTTCTAGTCAGTCTCGTGCTGGCAACTTTCTTCTACGGCCTTGGTGTCAACCTCGAAGTGCTCTGGATTGGTGTGCTGGCGCTTCTGCTGGCGGCGCTCGTTTCGAAGCCTGACGATCTCTTCCGGGGCTGGATGGCTGGCTCGATCTGGGGCTGGGGCTTGCCGTTGCTGGTTCTCGTCTGGTTGGTCATCGGCTATCAGTTCACCCTGAGTCCCGATTCGAGCTATCCGGTGACCTGGGTGTTGGCCGCCGGGCCGATGGCCTTTCTCATCGCGAGGGGCAACAGGGCCAGCGGCTGGATAGTGATGGGAATGCGAATCTGGGTCGCGATGCTCGCGGGCGTGTCGGCGGCGCGCTTTTTCTGGCTGGGGGAGCGAGCATACGCGCCGTTCAATGACCCGAATATTTACGCGACGCTGCTATATGTGGTTCTCATCCCTTGCATGTTCGAATACCTGTCCATTGCATGGAGATTGCGTGAAGGACGCGGTCAGTGGCTGCGGCTGTGTTTTGTCGGCGTCGTCACGCTGGCTCTTTTTGCCACACTGTCGCGTTCAGGGGCGGCGATTGTGTTGGGTGCGCTGACAATCTTCATGGGTGTCGCGCTGCTGAAGAGACTGGCGCTGCTGCCCTGGGTGGTGCTCGCATCAACGGCGTTGCTGGGATTCGCGCTGGTATGGCTTGCATCGGGAGAGGCCGGTTCGGCTGCTGCCGGAGAGACACTCGCGAGTGGCATTGGCGCACGTACGGCTCTCATTGGCAGTGCGCTGGCCATGTTCGGTGAGCGGCCACTCGTGGGCGTGGGTGTATTCGTGTTCCCGTTGTTGTATCCGAGTAGACGGTTCCTGAGCGAGCAGTCGAGTAACGGTATGTTCGTGCACAACGACTACGTGCAGTTTTTGGCGGAAGGGGGAGTACTGCTGGCCGGTTGCCTCGTGGCGTTTCTGGTGGTGACCATCGTCTGTTCGCTGCGCGCAGTGGTTTCGCCGACCAACGGCGAGCGATTTTTGCGGCTTGGCTACCTCACGGCGCTTGGTGCGGTGTTGTGTCACGCGATGGTGAATTATCTGTTCTACGCGTTTGCGTTGTGCGTGGCGGTGGGCTTGACGGCCGCATTGGCCTGGCCGGTAGCTGCTGAACGGGAACAGGGATCCACGCACGTTCGCATTGGTATGAATACCCTGTTGGCGCTCGCGTTCCTGGCCTGGGGCTACCTCGGCGTCGATGTGTACATCAACGGCGTGTACCAGGGATCCGGGCGTCTGCCGATGGCGGCGGCCATACGGGGCGATCCGGAACGGTTTCGATCGTTTACCGATTCTGTGCGGGTGCTGAATGCGCGCCGTGCGTTACCAACACTCGGGGATGCGGTGATTCGCGCCCGTGAGCTGGGTGAGCGGCCGACGGATGCGGCACTCGAACGTACGCTTGATGCTTATCGCCAGGCTGTCAGTCGTGACGCATTGAATTCGGCGGTCTACGTCGAGATGTATCGATTCGTCTCCGATCGACCGGAGCTCGCATCGCAGTTACGGGAGGAGGAGAGCCCGGAGGCATTGCTTTTGAAGAGCGTGGGCCTGAGCCCGGGTTATGTACCTGGAATCGATCTCAGCGTGCGTACCATGCTGGCTGCTGGTGACGAAGCACGCGCGCTCGAGTTCCTCGAACAGCGTGTCGTGCCGTGGCTCGAGCTCATCTGGCGCCAGAGTCCGACTGCCTATGAGCGCCTCCTCGAGGATATGGGACAGCTGGTCCGTCGGCATCCCGACTCGGGTCTGGCGTGCGCGCTGGAGCGCGAACGGGAGCGGGTGGAGGGATTGTTTCTCCACCGCAGGAAAGTCTGGTTTCGCTAGTGGTCCAGGCACTTACCGCATGCATCACTAGCGCGCTACGGCGGCCCCGGTACGTCCAGCAGATCCACCATGGCCGTGTCCTTGGACATCGCGAGAAAGGCGTACGAATAGCGGGTGCCGAATGGGTAGTATCGGTAGTCGCTCGCCTCTCCGCCGTGCTGGGCGAGCCACACGGGCAGAACCTGCGTTTCCTGGTCGCGTTCTCTGATCTCATCGAGTGAGTAGGCGTGCTCGTGAAGTTCCGGGTCCCAGCGGTCGAACGGCACATAGTATTCGTGGGCGGTGTTGAGCGGCCTCTCGGTGAGGAACATCAGCGCGCGGATACCGGCCTCTTCCTGCGGATCCTCGGGCAGGACCACGGTTACCCATTTTGGGTAATCACCAGGAATGTCCGACAAATCCGGTATCTTGACGCCGGCATTGCGGTAGGTATCGGCGCTGACACTGGAAAAGCGTCCATCGACGTACACCAGCGCAACCGGGCGTTCACTCTCCACGATGTAGACACCGGCCATCAAACAGGCAGCCTGGAAAAGGGCGATGAGAGTGAGGTCCATCTTTAGGCCCGGTTTGCCCGGTTTGAACACGATGAGCGTCAGCAGCGGCCCTAGCACGAGGTCGACGGCCACGATGATGCGAATGCCCTGCCAGCCACCGTCCGAGGCGAAGAAGAAGTCGGGATACCAGATGTACACCACCAGGTAGGCGAGAAAGGCAAAGATCGCCAGGCTGATCCCCAGGTGGGTCGCGAAGGCTGAATAGCGATTCATACTGCTGTTCCAAGTATTCTCTTATCTGATGCAAACCTCGGCGTTGGCTAATCCAGGCGCATAGACAGATCCATGGGCTGCACGCACTTCGTCAGATTACCGATCGAGACATAGTTCACACCCGTGGTTGCGATTTCGGTGACGGAGTTCTCATCTATTCCGCCGGAGGCCTCCAGCGCGATGACGCCCTGTGCCTGATTCACCGCAAGAGA
>DCWG01000077.1:0-12351 GCA_002327525.1 Gammaproteobacteria bacterium UBA2168
CGGCGGCGGCATCGTCGGCTGTTCCGTCGCCTACCATCTGGCCAAACTGGGTTGGTCGGATGTCGTGCTGCTGGAGCGCAAGCAGCTTACCTGCGGCACGACCTGGCATGCGGCGGGCCTGATCGGCCAGCTGCGTTCTACTCAGAACATGACCAAACTGGCCAAGTACACGGCGGAGCTGTACACGGGTCTTGAGGCAGAGACCGGCCAGGCGACGGGATTCAAGCAGAACGGATCGGTAACCATCGCGACAAATGTGGAGCGTTTCGAAGAACTGAAGCGCAATGCATCCATGGCGAAGGTGTTCGGGTTGCAGGTGGATGTCATCTCCACCGCAGAGATCCGGGATCGCTACCCCCTGATCAGCACCGACGATGTCATCGGTGGTACCTGGATTGCGTCTGACGGGCAGATCAATCCCATCGATGTGACGCAGGCGCTGGCTCGGGGTGCGCGCCACGGCGGAGCGCGTATCTTCGAAAACGTCGAGGTCGTGCGCATCATGCACGATGGTAGACGGGTGAGCGGCGTGTTGACCGGCCAGGGGGAGGTCAAGGCCGATCAGGTGGTGCTGTGTGCGGGTATGTGGTCTCGGGAACTGGCGCTCGAAGCAGGGGTGCGGGTTCCGCTGCACGCATGCGAGCACTTCTATCTCGTTACCGAACCCTTCGATGGTGTGGAGCCGGACCTGCCGGTGTTTCGCGATTACGATGCCTGTGCCTACTACAAGGAGGACGCGGGCAAGATCCTGCTCGGGGCGTTCGAGCCGGTAGCCAAACCATGGGGCGGCGCTGGTATTCCGGAAGGCTTCTGTTTCGATGAACTGCCGGGGGACTTCGAGCATTTTCAACCCGTGCTGGAGCAGGCCATGCGGCGAATGCCGGCGCTGGAACAAGCAGGGATACAGACCTTCTTCTGCGGTCCGGAGAGCTTCACGCCTGATGATCGCTATCACATCGGCGAATCACCGGAACTCGCTAACCTTTTCGTTGCTGCCGGATTCAATTCCATCGGCATCCAGTCCGCGGGTGGAGTTGGCAAGGTGCTGAGCGAATGGATGCGGGACGGCCGCCCGCCGCAGGATCTCTGGGAGGTGGACGTACGGCGCAATATTGCTTTCCAGAACAACCGTCGCTATCTGCATGATCGTGTGACCGAGGGTCTCGGACTGCTCTATGCTATGCACTGGCCGTTTCGACAGTATGCGAGCGCCCGTGGAGTGAGGCGTTCGCCGTTCCATGACCGGCTCGCGGCGGCGAACGCCTGTTTTGGTGAGTTAGCCGGGTGGGAGCGACCGAACTGGTACGCGCCGCCTGGAAAATCCCCGGAATACGAGTATTCCTGGTTTCGGCAGAACTGGTTCGAATACTCGGCAAACGAGCACGAGGCAATTCGGGAGAATGTCGGTGTGCTGGACCAAACGCCGTTCGCCAAGTTTCAGGTGCAGGGTCCGGATGCCGCGAAGCTTCTCGGCTGGCTCTGCGCCAACGAGGTAGACGTCGATACCGGCCGGCTGGTGTACACGCAGTGGCTCAACGAGCGAGGTGGTATCGAGTCGGATCTGACCGTCTGCCGGCTCGCCGACAATCAGTTTATGGTGGTGACCGCGGCCTCGTCACAGACCCGTGATTTCCACTGGATTCTCCGCCACATCGGCGAGCAGAGAGTCGAACTGAGTGATATGACCTCCGCGTTTGCCGTGCTCGGTGTGATGGGGCCGAAGGCCCGTGATCTTCTGGGTGCGGTGAGCTCGGCGGACCTCGGTAACGAGGCGTTTCCCTTTGGCAGCTTTCAGGAAATCGAAATCGGTTACGCGCTGGTGCGCGCTCTGCGAGTGACCTATGTGGGGGAACTCGGCTGGGAACTTCATATACCCACGGAGTACGCGCTGCACGTGTACGATGAGCTGATGGCGGCTGGGCAGGTGCTTGGAGCACGTCTTGTGGGGATGCATGCCATGAATTCACTGCGCATCGAAAAGGCGTACCGTCACTGGGGAGACGACATCACGGATGAGGACACTCCGCTCGAGGCGGGCCTCGGTTTCGCGGTGGCATTCGACAAACCAGGCGGCTTCATCGGTCGCGAGAGTTTGTTGCGACAGCGTGAGGCCGGAGTGAAGAAGCGGTTGGTGCAGTTCCTGTTAAAAGACCCCGAGCCGTTGCTCTATCACAACGAACCGATCTGGCGCGACGACCGGATTGTCGGTTACCTCACCTCGGGAATGTACGGTCACTCTCTGGGAGGGGCCGTGGGCCTCGGGTATGTGAATCACGCGGACGGTGTGAATCCGGAGTTCGTGCGCTCGGGTCGCTACGAGATCGAGGTAGGCGGCGAGCGCATCCCGGCCGTGGCATCGCTGCGCCCGATGTATGATCCGAAGAGCACCAGGATCCGCGCCTGAGCGTTACCAGAGGCTCTGACGACACACTTTCGCCGGAGCGCTCGTGTGTCGATGCGCGGCTGAGACCGTCATCACCCTTCCAGAAACTGGCTTCGCACTGCCTGCATGGTGGCATCGCCGATGCCGATGCTTCTCAGATAGTCGAGCGGCCCCCCCCATCTTTCCTCGAGACCATCGAGAAAGTCACCGATCGCGGATTCCGGAACCCCGGCTGCGTGCATCATCGACTCGCGGTCCATCCCTGCCGGTAAGCCTGTGGTGTTCTCGATGAAATTGGCCTGTCTGGCGACATCGCGATTGGTCAGGGCGTAGTCCGCTTCGATCACCGCACGATTCACACCCAGTACCGCTAGCAGAAATGCCGTGGAAACACCCGTGCGGTCCTTGCCCGCCGTGCAGTGGATCACAATGGGATGGCTGCTCGCCCGCGTAAAGATCTCGAACATGCGGATCCAGGACTCCGGGCCGAATTCGAGGTATGCGAGATAGCGTTTTCCGGAGATGCCGGTATCACCTACCAGACGACTCAGTTGATCGCTCCCACCTTCCGGGATGACGGCGATGTTGTGGTAGGAGGCCCCCATGTCGGTGAGGGGGCCGCGGCCCTGCTCATGCACCTCGTCCGGTCTGCGTAGATCGATCTGAGTGGCAATACCGAGTTGCCGCACGCCTTCCAGGTCCTGCGCGGTCATGCGGTCCTGGCGTCCGGCACGGAAATACCGCCCCCAGCGCACCGTTCGGCCGTCTTGCGCCGGGTAGCCGCCAATGTCTCGAAAATTAAAACACCCTTCAAAGGCATGGTGGCGGTCGGAATAGTCGTTGATCATGCTCTCTTGTTTGGTCGTGTCTGAATCAGGTCGGACTCACAGCTGCGCGTTCGCGGCTTCGGTGTCCTGCGGCGCGAGCCCACTCCACTCGCGGGCCGCGCAGTGTACCTCACTGCCGAAGCGCACGCGTGCATTGGCACGCGGACAGATCAGGTCGAACTGGTGGGTGAGTTCGATGCGCGCCTTCGGTGCGGGATCGCCGTCTGTTCGAACACGCAACGAGCAACCGGGCAGGAGGGTGGTGTCGAGATTCACGATGCCGCGATGTGTGGTGACGTCGCGGACGATGAGCGCATCCGGACCGATACAGGTGAATGTAACGCTCTCTGCGTCGAGGTACGTGTCGAACCCCGCGTGTTCGGCTGTCGCGAGCTGCAGGTCGAGCTGTTCGACGGGGGTTTGCGTGGAGTTGAATACGGCCAGGAAGTCCTGGGTGTACTCCACGAGATAGCCGGTGAACTCAGAAGTGGGCTCGGCGGCATCCGGCGCCGTTCTGCATTCGATCACGACGGGTTTGCCGATGTAGCGCTCCAGAAGCGGTTCGTAGGCATTAGCCACGGTGCCGGTAACGGTTTCCGACAGTTCGGAAACATCGCGCTTGCGGCTGATCATCGCTGCGCCGAGCCTGCCGCCGAGCGAGCCCATGACGAGTCCCAGGGATTTGCCGATCGCATCACTGAGCATGTCCGCGTAGTTGCGGACCCGGCGGCGACTGCGCGCGAGTACGCCCGGATTGAAAGTGCGTTCTATCTGACGGGAGCGTTCCAGGCGCTCCTCGTCCGTCAGTGCATGCACTGTCCGGCACAAGCCCAGGGCTTCGTCCAGTTCATTCTTCTGTACCAGGTGACTGGCCTTGACCATGCCCCGAGAGGTGACGAAGGGCGCATCGTAGAGGATCTGAAGGCCCTGGCTGGTGACGAACAGATCGCCCCAGAGAAGTTTGCCATCGGCGTGTACGAACGTGATGTGGTAGTCGTCGAATAGGCGCAGACAGCGGTCACGTCGAAAGCGGCGCAGCAGCGCTCCGATCGATGTGGAAACGAACAGGACGAGCAGCGTCAACCAAAACAGATCGTCGAACCCGAACCAGGAACCATTTTCATCCATGGTGCGGCATCTTACATGTGGTGGAGTGCGCAGCGCTGCCCCTAACTTGAAATCGACAGAGGCAGCCGGCTCCCTGTATGGGTCAATCAGAAGTTGCCTTGGTATAGTCGCAAGCCTGCTTTAAGAAGGACGGAGCGATGACGACGACCTGGCCGAAGCGCTTGCAGGCTGTAAAAGGCCCGATCCGGGCGGACAAGCTGGACGGCGCTGCGGAGGGGATGGGTCAGTGGGGGGCTGAGACCCGTGCGCTGGCCGATGAGGGTTGGGTGCCGCCGGACATGATGACGGGCCTCACACTTTTCATGCTGTCTAGCCAACCGCGCGATGCCGATCGCGAGCAGTCCATCC
Organism: Gammaproteobacteria bacterium UBA2168; assembly: GCA_002327525.1. GTDB lineage: Bacteria > Pseudomonadota > Gammaproteobacteria > Pseudomonadales > Azotimanducaceae > JASLQO01. Next base: position 4,687 of record DCWG01000077.1, read on the forward strand.
CCGGCGGTGGAGGCGGTGTTGCGGGCGGGGTCTGGGTGCGCGAGCGCGTCGCCATTGTGCGAGCGCTTCATCGCGAGGAGGTGTTTACCGTTCGCGGTGAGTCGATGGGCCGTCACGTCCACAAGGGTCGCTGCTACGGGACCACGCGCAGCGAGACCTTCAACGCCGCGGGTGACCGGGTAGCAGCCAACCTCACGACCGGGCTTGTGCAGTACAAGGTGCGGGAAGGGTTGGCTGATTCGGTGGAAGGACTCGCCCCCGACGATATCGAATCTCCGGCACCCAAGCGCGGCATGGCGGCGAACAACCCGTGTCTCGAGCAACTGACGGCCTTGCGCGTAGGACAGAAATTCGGCGGCTATCCAGTGTTGGTCGGACTCGATCTGATGGAGGCCCGGGACACCAAACGACCCGACAACCCAATTCACTCCGATCCGGAGCTGGCCCGAAAAGCGGGCTTGTCGCGTCCGATCGCTGGTGGCTCTCATGTGCTCGCGTTTGCCCTCGAGGCACTGATGCAGAAGGCGGGGCGGTACGCATTGCTTCACGGTGCGGCCTTCGACATACGCTGGAAAGCGCCCGTATATGCGGATCTCGTCATCCGGCCTGGGGTACGCGTGAGCGAGGTCAGCGATGAGATGGTGGTGTTCGATGTGGACGCCGTGCTCGACTCCGGCGCGCTCGCGATGACCGGACAGGTTAGCGTACCGCTTCTGTGAGTCGGGCTCTGGAAGGTATTCGGGTCGTAGAGCTGAGCGATCGCTCAGCGGCGAGGCGCCCTGTCATAGGACTTCCCGTATCCGATAGAATCGCAGGTGGCGCAATCATCGAAGGAGAACGGCATGATCCTCGGCATTCACCACACCGCTATCTCTGTCAGCGACATGGAACGCTCACTGGCCTTCTATCGGGACCTGCTGGGCATGGAGGTTCTCTCGGACCAGCGCTGGGCGAGTAGTGCCGAGAGCAATCCGAAACCGGAGAAAATTCTGCGCCTTGAGAATCCGGCCGCGAGGCAGGCTATGCTGAAATGCGGGAACTGTCACATTGAGCTGTTTGAGTTCAGCAATCCCGAACCCGCGCCAATGGCAGAAGACCGACCGGTTCACGACCACGGCTACACGCATTTCAGCCTGGACGTCAAAGATGTGGATGCCGAGTACGAGAGGTTGTCGGATGCAGGCGTCGAGTTTCACTGCGAACCCATCAATCTGGGCCCCAGTTGCAGAACCACGTATGGTCGGGATCCCGACGGAAACGTGATCGAGTTTCAGGAGCTGTTCGAGACGCCTCGCTGGTAAGGCGGACGCGCCGAGAGAGGCCGTATCGGCTGGGCTGCGCGCCAGCGCGGCGGTTCCCATAATTCCACCTTGTTGGCTTCGACATCCAGCACCCAGGCGAACCGACCGTGGTCGTATTCTTGGAGGTTTCCCACCCGGTGCACGCCGGCCTCTGATAGTTTTACGAGCAGAGCATCCAGATCGTCGACGATGTCGTTGACCATGACCTGCTGCCCGAGTTTGTCGAAGTGTTCGCTGCTTCGCGGGAGTGTCGATGATACGGTGCGCTCGACGAGATCCGGGTGGGTGTAGCTGCGCCGCAAAACATGCGTGAAACCTCGTTTCGTGGCGTCCACGCCCGGGTGTTCTGCTTGCCAGGCGCTTACGCTTGCCGGGTCATCCACCTTGAAGGACACGCCGCTGATGCACTTCACGTGTCCCTTCCGACGATGATTTGCTGATTGCGCCAAGCATAACACCGCGGCCCCCGATGCCATGACCAGCATGAGCGGTCAGGCCGGTGCGCGCTGGACCAGCGAATCGAGCCTACCCGTCGCAGACGGGGTGATATGAAAGCGTTACTTATAGAAGATCCCTGTGAGTGTTCCCACACGGCTGCGATCATGCATCGTGCCGGGTGTCTCTATATGCCGGCGAGGAGGCTTTCATCGCCCGCGATTGCATGCGCAGCTGAGCGACCAGCCGACCATCTTCGCCATAGGCGTTGGTGTCGTACCAGACGAATTCCGTCTGCGGGCTCTGGCCCACGCAGACTACCTCACTGTCCAGATGGTACGGGCGGTTCATGAGAAACGGACCGTTCACGAAACCGATCTCGATGGCGCCGAACAGCCCCACGGATTTGCCCACCAGAGGCGTGAGGCCCTGCATCGGATAAGCCCATAGATACTCAATGATGGTGCACGGTGCGGCGACCACCTCACCCCAGGGCGATGTCTCTCTGTACCAGGGCAGCGGATCGCTTATCAACTGTGAGTCGTAGCGTTGAAACTGCTTGTCAGGGGTGGCTTCCACGTCGTAGCTGCCGAGCGACAGTCCCGGGTGCAGACGGTTCAGAATCTTCAATTCCGATGGGTCGCAGGGTCTGAGATCCTTCTGCCTCAGTTCGGACCGCGTGTAGTCGCCCAGCGCCGCGGTACCCTTGCACACGAGTAGGCCGTCTTCGCGTTCCATCCAGACGTTCACCTGGTTCTCACCGGGGACGAGCGGCTCTGCGAACACCCGCACCTTTTCGAGATCGACGGTGGCGTTTCTGAAACTGAGTGACAGATTGCCGTGCTCGAACCACGCATTGCCGAACACTTTGAGCAGCACGGGCGGAAATTGGTTCATGTGTACGTCACCCGCGACGGTACCGCCACGAAAACCGAGTTCGGCGGCGGTGGTATCGTCGTGTATGCTGCCCGCGCCCGCATCGGCGGACCAGTTGCGGGCAGCCCAGAGCGGGCCGGTCATGGGTTCGGTCACGTGTCGTCTCCTGTTGCGTGGCGGGTACTCTCAATCCGGCAGGCCGAGAACACGCTTCGCGATGATGTTCAGTTGTATCTCATTGGACCCGCCAGCGATAGAGATGGACTTCGCTTCGAGCCACAGATAGGCCTCCGGATTGGTGCTCCGGCGTTTGCTCCCGCTAGCGATGTCTTCTCCGGACACCATGCGCGTGCGCATGGAAGGCGGACAGTGGTCTTTGAGCCAGACACGCGTAGAGGATCTGAAATCGACGGGATCACTGGTGTCGTTCATCGTGATGCCGATTGTTGGGAGATTGCGCGAAGCTATGCGTTGCGGGCGGCTCTTTCAAGGCACCCGCCTTTGACAAGAGCTGATATTGCTCTAGATTGCTCTTTTTGTTCATCGAGCTGCCTATGGATTTCGGGGTACAGGTAAACGTCTATCGAACGTCCTGGGATGCGGTCAGATCCAGTGTCGAGGCCATGGACGCAGGCTCGTGGGACAGCGTTTGGTTTGCCGATCACTTCATCCCGCCGGGCGCCACGCGCGAACAGGAAGCGCTGACGGCGTTCGAGGGGCTGTCGGCCATCGCGTTTGCGGGCGGTATGACGAAGAATTTGCGGCTCGGCAATCTGGTGCTGGGAAACACGTACCGCAATCCGGCGCTGGTGGCGAAGATTGCCGGCACCATCGACACAGCCAGCGAAGGGCGCTTCACACTGGCCATCGGCGCTGGCTGGTATCAGCGCGAACACGAGGCTTACGGGTGGACGTTTCCGTCCATGAAGGAGCGCCAGGACCGGTTCGAGGAGGCGGTTCAACTCATCCGGGCGTTGGTCCACTCGCGTGAACCGGTGGACTTCGACGGTGAGTACTATCGGCTCTCCGGCGCGTTGCTGTCACCCGGCGCTTACGGCGACAGCATTCCCATCATGGTCGGCGGTACCGGGGCGAAACGAACGTTGCGCACACTCGCGCGGTACGGCGACATCATGAACCTCGACGGCTGGGCGGGCGGTGGTATGGCGCTCGAGTACTACCTGGCGAAGGCCGAGATTCTCGAGCGGCACTGTGAAGATGCCGGCCGCGATCCGGCCGAGATCAGGCGCACGTTGTTGATGCCCTGCTATCTGACGCAGGACAAGGAACTGATAGAGCGCGCCGTCAGGAATCTCGGACCGGGAACCGTGGCCGGTTCGCGTCAGTACATTCTCGACCGCATTGGAGAATTCGATGAGGCGGGTATCTCCGAGATCATCTTCGGCGGTATCCCGTCGGGCGACCTGGAACGTCTGCAGCAGTTCGAGGAACAGATTGTCTCCAGCGCGGGGAATGCGGCTTGAGCCGGGTTCTCAGAGATTGAACCCCGCTTCGGCTGGCTCAGGGCGCGCTGGCGTCCACCCAAGCGCTGCTCGTGAGTACGTCTCCGCTTTGTCTGGCTGTGTCCAGAAACTCTGACAGATAGGTTTCCCTGGCCTCGCTGGCCTTGCGCGCACTGGCCTGGCGCACGTGCCCGTAGCCTCGCACGAGCTCCGGCACCGAGGCGAGGCGCGCCGCGCTACCGAGGTTGTCTGCCGTCAGCTTCTCCAGGATCAGTTCGGTATCCTCTTCGTAGCGCCTGATCAGCCGTCTTGCCGCCTCGGCGTCGGTCGAGTAGCGAAACGGATCCAGAACGCTGCCTCTCAAGCCGCGAAGTTTCGCCATCAGTTCAAACACACTCATCAACCAGCCGCCGATCTCGCGTTTAGTGATGGTGTCGGAACCGTGTTGCTTTGTGCCAAAAGGTCCGCCACCGATGTGCAATCTGATCTCGAGATCGCCATCGAAGGTCGAGTTCAGGGCTTCGCGGAAAGCCGGGTGCACATAGAGACGGGCGACTTCCCAGGCATCCTTGTGGGCAAGTGCCTTGAAGTAATTGCGGGCAACCTGCAGGGCTAGAATCGCATCGCTGCCACCGGCGGCGATCTCTGCCTGTCGGACCCGCTCGACGAGGGCGCGGTAGCGCTCTGCGAGGCCGCTGTTCTGGTAATCGCACAAGAACTCGGCGCGACGCTCTACCACCTCCCTGAGCGTACTGTCCTCGGCTGGTAGTTCCTGTGCTCGCGTCCCGGGCAGCAAGGCGAGCGCTGCATCCAGATCGTGAGCGGCCAGACGGCCGAGCTCGAATGCGCGCTTGTTCATGTCCACGGCCACCCCGTTCAGCTCCAGGGCCCGCATGAGGGCATCGAAGGAAACCGGAATACCGCCCTGTTGCCAGGCCACACCCAGCAGCAGCGTGTTGGCAAAAACGGCATCACCGAGAATGCCCTCGGCCAGAGCGATGGCGTCGAGTTTCGCCAGCATGCCTTCAGAACTGGCATCCAGGCGGTTGATCAGCAAGGTTTCATCCACACGCCAGTCGGGGTTACGCGAAAATTCCGCCGTTGGTGTGAGATGGGTCGAGAGCACGCCGCGGCTCTTACCGGGGACGAGCGTGGCGAGCACCTCATCGCCCGCGGAGACGATGACGTCTGCGCCGATCAGGGTATCCGCTTCACCGCTGGCGATGCGGGTGGAATTGAGCTGGCTGGAATCCGACGCTATCTTGACGTGCGAAAGAACGGCGCCGTATTTCTGCGCCAGGCCCGTCACATCCAGATTTGAGCTGAACAGTCCGTCCGCGTGCGCGGCCACGGCCAGCGTCTGACCGAGGGTGACCACACCGGTGCCGCCGATGCCGGCAACCAGCACCGACCATGAACCATCGAGCTGCGGCGCCTCCGGCTCGGGGATGGCCGGCATCTCCGGCGGTGTGCTTCTTGCATCGCCTTTTTTTGGCACTGCCCCCACCACGGTCACGAGGCTCGGACAGAATCCCTCCAGACACGAGAAGTCCTTGTTGCAGGACGACTGGTTGATCTGATGCTTGCGGCCGAACTCCGTCTCCAATGGCTCGATGGCCATGCAGTTGGATACGCAACTGCAGTCACCACAGCCTTCGCAGACCAACGGATAGATGAACACGCGTTTGTCCGGGTCATGCCACTTACCGCGCTTGCGCAGGCGCCGCCGTTCGGTGGCGCAGGGCTGGTCGAAGATCAGCACCGAGACATTGTCGAACCGGGTGAGTTCACGCTGCACGCTGTCTATGTCCGTGCGCGGGTGCAGCGTGACGCCCGAAGGAAAGGCCTGGCTCCGGTACTTCTCCAGCTCGTCACTCACCAGCGCTATGCGCTGCACACCCTCGGCGACCAGCTCGGAGACGATCTTCTCCACGGACAGCTCTCCGTCTACCGGTTGGCCGCCAGTCATCGAGACGAAGCCGTTGTACAGAAGCTTGTAGGTGATCGGCACTCCTGCTGCGACCGCCGCCCGGATAGCTAGAAAGCCCGAGTGAAAGTAGGTGCCATCGCCCATGTTGGCGAACACGTGCTGCTCGTCGGTAAAGGGCTTTTGGCCGATCCACATCGCGCCTTCGCCGCCCATGTGGGAGATCGTATTGGTCTTCATGGGGTCGAGCATCATGGCCATGCCGTGGCAGCCGATACCGGCCAGCGCACGGCTACCTTCGATAACCTGGGTGGAGCGGCCGTGTGGACATCCCGCGCAGAAAGACGGGCTGCGCACGGGCGCCGGGGTTCCCTGCGCGGGTTTATCCGGGAAGTTGGGCACCGCTACGCCGCAATTGGGATCGATGCCGAGTGCGGTTCTCGACAGTACCTTTACGATCATGGACGGGTCGATCTCGCCCCTGTTCGGGAATGCGGTCTCACCGCGGTCGCTACCGTAACTGTGACCCTCGAAGTATTTTCCGATGATGCGAGGTGCGTGTGGGCTGCCGTAGAGGATGGTGCGAATCTGATCTTCGAGCAGTGCTCGCTTCTCCTCAACCACCAGAATCGTATGCAGCCCCTCGGCAAACTCCCGGACGATGGCATCGTCCATGGGCCATACCATGCCCACCTTCAAGACGCGTATGCCGAAGTTCCCGAGCTGGCCTTCATCGGCGACCAATATGCGCAGCGCCTGCGAGAGATCCTGATAGGCCTTACCCGCGGCGACGATGCCGAGAGTGGCACCGTCATCGCTGCCGGCGATGCGATTGAGCCGGTTGTATCGTGCGTAGGCGAGCGCCTCGTCGATACGGTTTTCGTACAGCACCTGTTCCTGGTGGACGAAGGGGAAGGAGGTGAAGGTCTGGATGTTGACGCCCTGACGCTTCTCGGGCAGCACGATGGAGGGCGACCCGGGGCCGACATACATGGAGCCGCCACCCTCGATGACGTCGGTTACCAGTTTCATACCGCACAAGAGTCCCGAATGACGACTGAGCGCTATGCCGTGCAGGCCGTAGTCCAGCACTTCCTGCGCGTTTGACGGAGCCAGCAGGGGTATCCCGGCGGAGACGAAATTGAAATCCGAATAACAGGCGAGCGTCGATGACTTGGCGCCATGATCGTCTCCGACCAGCAGCAGGCTGCCGCCTTTCGGGGACGTGCCTGCCATGTTGGCGTGGCGCAGGGGGTCCATGGAGCGGTCCATGCCCGGCGCCTTTCCGTACCAGATGGAGAAAACACCATCGACCGTGGCCCTGGGGAAGAGCCCCACGTACTGCGATCCCCAGGTCGCCGTTGCGGCGAGATCCTCGTTGACGCCGGGCTGAAACACCACCTTGTAGTGTTCGAGTTGATCACCGGCAGCCCAGAGTTCCACGTCATAGCGCCCGAGCGGCGATCCACGGTACCCGGAGATGAAGCCCGCCGTGTTCAGACCTGCAGCGATGTCACGGATGCGTTGCTGGATGGGGAGCCTTACCAGCGCCTGCATTCCGGTCATATACACCCATCCTTGCTGGGTGGTCAGGCGGTCCGAGAGTTTCATGTCCAACCGTTTCACCGTTTCTGGCATGTTGGCTCCTTGGCTCCTTGGCTCC
>DCWG01000077.1:12693-15503 GCA_002327525.1 Gammaproteobacteria bacterium UBA2168
CCTTGGCTCCTTGGCTCCTTGGCTGCTCGAAGAGTAAAGCGCGCGTGTCGCGGTGCGAAAAAAAGCAGATACTATCCCAGTACTGCCGGGTGCTGCATTCCCCGCCGGGCGAGTTCTGAACCCGGCTGTGGAAATTGGCCGCCGTGCCTTTAGAATAACAGTTGTACAGTTTCGCCGTGCATGTCGGCGATGGTCGAGCGTATGGGCGGCAGTAGGGCCCGTTCCGGCAGAAGGTCGGCCCAGGCGCGGTGAGCCTGGCTCAGATGCTCAACTTCGTCTGGGAACCGCCGAGCCATGTTTTGGGTTTCGCCGGGATCCGCCTTCAGGTCGTAGAGGAGCGCCATCTGTCCGTGTGGTGAATCGATCGGCCAGCCGTTGGGTGGAGCGGGCAACCGCCCGGTGGGATCGAGATCGGCCGCGGTGAACGGTGTACGGTTGTAGCGAATGAGTTTCCAGCGCTCGTTACGAACTGCGCTGGTCGGTCCTGAGCGCCAGTACAGATATTGGTGAGGTGCCGGTGCTTCTCCGGTAAGCCATGGCAGGAGGTTTTTGCCATCTGCCGATGATCCGGTGTGAGCCGCGGCTGCGGCGAAGGTGTTCATCAGATCAAGAGAACTGATCATCTCGTGGCGCACTTGGCCCGCTGCGAGGCGGCGTGGCCAGCTCAGGAGAAAAGGCACACGAATTCCACCTTCCTGGTGATAGCGTTTGTAACCGGCGTAGGGTGCGTTTGAACAGGCGCCGCGCAGGTAACCGGCGCAGCCGTTGTCACTCAGAAACACGATCAGAGTATTGTCCAGATACCCGGTTTCGCGCAGCACCCGGCGCAGGCGCCCGATGCCGTCGTCGAGTGCTGACACCATGGCGGCGTACACACGCTCGGCAGGATCAGTGATGTGGCGGTAGCGGTCCAGATAGGGCTTTGTCGCCTGTAGCGGTGTGTGGGGTGCTGTGTAGCTCAGATACAGGAAGAAAGGAGCTTGGCGGGCCTCACGGATGTAGGCCTCGGCCTCGTCGGTAAACGCATCCGTCAGATACTCTTCCACGTGCACGGCACGGCGCCCCCGATACACGCTGATTCTCTGATCGCGTTTCGGTGCCACGCGCCCGGCGTTCTCAACACCCGGATACTGCGGATCGATGTAGAGGCTGCCACCGGCCAGAATGCCGAAATAGTGGTCGAAGCCGCGGTCGAGGGGATGATGAGGCGTGTTGTGGCCGAGATGCCATTTACCGATCATCGCAGTGTCGTAACCGGCTGCCGAGAGCATGTCGGCAAGTGTCGGTACCTCGACACTCATGCCGTGTTCGAGATCTCGTCCCGCCGGATTGAACTCCCAGCCGTGGCGCTGCTGGTAGGTGCCGGTTATCAAACCGGCGCGCGAAGGGCTGCAAACCGGGTGCGAGACATAGCCGTTGGAGAAACGAACGCCACTGGCGGCGAGTTTATCGAGATGGGGCGTTGCGATGGTCTCACCACCGTACGCACCTACGTCACCAATACCGAGATCGTCAGCGAGAACGAGTACGATGTTGGGTAACTGGTTGGGCGCACGGGGCCCGGCGTGTGCAGCGATGTCCCCTGGTTCGCTGCATCCACCGCTTGTGAGAAGCACGGCTATGCACAGCACCGAGGCAGTGGCCGGAAGTTTCATGTATCGCCCTCGAAACTGGATGTAGCGAGGGTAGATGCTACTCCAGGATGATCGTTTCCCCCATCCCGCCGCTGCCCACGGCGTCCGATTTGGACAGGGTGGCGCCAAAGATGTGCTTCACTTCCAGATCCGCGAGGGTGTTTACAGCCTGGATGATGGTCATCGGCAGATCCCGCCACGAACCCTGGTGGAAAGCGATTGAACCGTCTCCGGTCCACACCTCGAAGCCGTGTACGTCCGGCGTTGGCGCGCCAACGTTCGTGCTCATGGTCAGGTAGTCGGCATCGGCTTCATCTGTCGTGCCCGTGCGGCGGATGTATTTCCAGTGAATCGAACCCTCGCTCGGCGAATTGGCCATGTTCTTCTGTCGGGTAGCGACTTCTTCCTGGCTCAGTCTGCTCAGGTTGTCGATGCCGATGTCGAGGAACTTGAAGCCGTACCATCCGGCAGTGCCGGCGGCCCGCGTACGGGTAACGCGCAGGGGTTCGATGTCTGCGTACACCTTCGACCAGCCTATTGCTTCGCGTCCGGCGATGATGGGGTCGGTGAGGTTTTCCCAGATCACCGGGGCATAGTCACCGTGGGTCTGCCGGTCACGGCCTTCGAAAGTGACCGGAAAGCTCACCATGACGATCTCGTAGCTGCGGCCTGCCCACATTCTGAGATCACCGACGTTGTAGTTGGCAGAGACGGTGACTACCGGATCTCCCCTGAGCGTCAGACCTTTGCCTTCGGGCAGGATGTTTTGCAGTTGCTCGGGACTGGTTTCGAAGCTGACCGCGAGTGAGGTGGACGTCCTCGGGTACACGGCTTCGCCGAACTGATCCCTCGTCTGTTCGCTCTCGGTGAAAGGGGTACCGAACACGACTGGCATGATCCAGCCTTTCGATCGCACAGGGGAATTGCTCATGGGAATCGTCTGCGCGGAACCGGGGGATCGCAGATCGTAGCGAATCGCGGGATGTCGAGAACCTAGTGAAATCACGTAGCGGAGATGGCACCCGTCTCCCTATTGATCTGCGATGGTCTGTCGATCCAGCGCTACTTTCCTGCTCCCGCTCCCGCGGCTTCGTCAGAGCCCTCCAGGGTTTCTCGCTCCAGCAACCTGGCACCGCGGAGGATGTTGCCCATCGCGTAGTTACCCTCGTGGCAGGC
>DCWG01000077.1:15810-16990 GCA_002327525.1 Gammaproteobacteria bacterium UBA2168
CGCGTAGTTACCCTCGTGGCAGGCGTATTCGAACACCTTGTCATCGGTGTTTCGCCATGAGTATTCGCCGCTCCATGGCGCTTCCCAGGCTGTCGGGTCGTCGACGGTGAAATGGTAGAGCAGATCGCCGTTTTCGAGACGCGAAAACCACTCGACCAGATGCAGGTTCTCGTCACCGCCGTAGAGGCCGGTGTCTTCGCGGAAATTGGTGGTGTCCACGACCAGCGTGTCGTCTTCCCACCAACCGATGGAGTCGCCCAGCCAGAAGCGCTGGTCTTGCGGTGCGTGTTCTGAATCGAGCCGGATGATGCGCGCATCGTGCACCATCTCCAGCAGTATCATGATGTGGTGTTCGGTCTGAATGATGCGTTTGAAGTTGTTATACAGACCCGGGAGCATGGGCGGGCCGGCACTGAAGCCGAGCAGGCAGCGTTCGGCGAGGGCCAGATCCTCCGGGCCGTCGTAAGGTCCGGGGCCGCCTTCCTCGAGCCACCACGCGGTTCCCGTATTCTCGTGGCTGAACGAGCTGAAATTGTCCGTCATCTTCGCGACACCCTTCGGCGTTCGCTTCGGCATGCGACCATCGGCCGGGTCGATGATTATGGATGTGCGGTACATGCCGTCGATCTCGAATGCATTGGCACCAGGATCGATCCAGAACGTGTTGTAGCCGCCAACGTTACCTGCGCCGAAGCCCTGGCCGGAACCATCTCCGCCAACCGGCGGTGCTTCCCGGTCCGGATCGCTCTCGCTCTGCGCGGTCCACTCGAGTACGAAATTTGCCGCCCAGCCGAAAAGGTCGGCGATCCATTTGTACATGTGTCTGGTCTCGCCCAGGAACTCCGGGCGTTCCAGGGGAGTGAGCGTACCGCTGTCGTAGGTACCGGACAGATCGGGAACGTCGTGTGAGGTTGGTGTTGCGTTCGCGGGAATTGCCACCAGCAGGCATGAGAGTATGAAGATCGATGTTGTCGTGGCAGGGAGTTTTCGCGTCATGGTTTGCTTCCCCCGAAAAAGACACGGGAGATTATACGCCGACGGGTGATGAGGATGTTGTCGATCCGGCACCGGCTGTCAAACGTAACCGTGAACATGCCATGCTTGCACCCGTGTCCGGATGAGGCTGGCAGGGGTTAGCGAGTGCGACAAGTGCGGTCCGACGTTCTCGTCATCGGTGGAG
>DCWG01000134.1 GCA_002327525.1 Gammaproteobacteria bacterium UBA2168
GGCAACTACGGCATGAGCGGCCGGGCATTCGGGACACGTTTCACCTATATCTGGCCGTTCGCCAAGATCGCGGTAATGGGGCCCAAGCAGATGGCGGGCGTGATGACCATCATCGGCCGGGCAGCCGCTGCCCGCCGTGGAATCGAGTTCGACGAGGAAGCCGACGCCAAACGCGCGGCGGTCGCCGAGCACTGGGCCGAGGAACGATCGAAGGGGCTCTTCGCCACGTCGCGCGTCTCGGACGATGGCATGATTGACCCGAGAGATACGCGAGAGGTCATCGCAATGTCCCTGTCGGCTTGTTACAACAACAAGGTAGAAGGTACGAAGGAGTTTGGCACATGGCGGATGTAATCAAACCCATCACGAAGCTGCTCATCGCTAATCGCGGTGAGATCGCACGGCGTATCATTCGCACCGCTCACGACATGGGCATTGCCACGGTCGCCATTTATGCGGACGCGGACGCGGACGCACCGTTCGTGCACGAGGCCAACACTGCGATCGCGCTCAACGGTCGCACGACGGCGGAGACCTACCTCGATATGGCCAAGGTGCTCGACGCCTGCCGCAGATCGGGCGCCGATGCTATACACCCTGGCTACGGCTTTCTGTCCGAGAACCAGAGTTTCGCACAAGCCGTGATCGATGCCGGAATCCACTGGATCGGACCCAACCCCGAGGTAATCGCTCAGATGGGCGACAAGCTATCCGCCAAGAAACTCATGCAGGAAGCAGACGTGCCAACGTTGCCGGCCATCGAGATCACGGAGAGCACCGACATCAACGCGGCTGCGGCAGAGATCGGCTACCCCGTGCTGGTCAAGGCATCCGCCGGAGGCGGCGGGCGCGGCATGCGCGTGGTGGAAAACGAAAACGAACTCGCCGACGCAGTCGCGGGTGCAAAACGCGAAGCTGGCAGTTCCTTCGGCGACGATACTGTGTTTCTCGAGAAGTGGCTGGCGACATCCCGTCACGTTGAAATGCAGATTCTCGGCGATACGCATGGCAACGTGGTGCACTGTTTCGAACGCGAGTGCTCCATCCAGCGTCGCCACCAGAAAATTATCGAAGAAGCGCCCTCCCCCGCTGTGACCGATGAGGTGCGCTCTCGCATGGGTGACGCCGCCATCGCCGCGGCAACCAAACTCGGCTATTCCTCCGCGGGAACGGTGGAATTTCTGCTCTCCGGTGACGATTTCTGGTTTCTGGAGGTCAACGCCCGTCTGCAGGTGGAACATCCGGTGACGGAGGAAATTATCGGCCACGATCTGGTGCGCGAACAGATTCGCGTTGCCGAAGGAGAGACGCTGTCCTTCTTGCAAGAGGATCTATCGATCAACGGACACGCCATCGAGGCTCGACTGTATGCCGAAGATCCGCAGAACGGCTTCCTGCCCTCACCCGGAACCGTGGCAGCGTGGGAACCCTCTGCGGTGGGCAACGCGCGTTTCGACTCCGGAGTAGAGACCGGCAGCGAGATCAGCACCGAGTTCGATCCGATGATAGCCAAGGTCACAGTGCACGCGCCTACCCGCCGTGAAGCCGCCGCACGACTGGCACGCGTGCTTGAAACCACACGCATTCAGGGACTAACCACCAACCGCGACTTTCTGGTCACTACGCTGCGCACACCCGAGTATCTCGCTGGTGACACCACCACGGATTTCATCGATAGAGTGCAGCCCGCCCTCACGAGAGCCGTCTCCCGTGAGGAGCAAATGGACGCCGCCATCGCGATCGTGATGGAAAGCCAGGCGCGCAACCGGGCGGCGGCAAAGATCGTACGCGATATGCCGAGCGGGTGGCGCAACTCCACCATGCCGATGGAGCGTATCGGGTTTTCCATAGCAGATGAGGAAGTGAAGGTCGAATACGCTTCCCAGCGCGACGGCTCGTTTCGCGTCGTCATCGATGAGACTACGATGACCGCCATCCCTCACGCGTGCGGTGACAGCCACGTCGATGTGGCGATAGACGGACGCCGGGTGACGGCTTCAGTCGACAGAGCGGGTGATACCTGGATGGTACAGACACCCACGGGCGGGCTCGAATTGATCGAACAACCACGTTACCCGCGCCCTGGTGGCGAGGATCAGGGAGGCGGCCTGATGGCGCCCATGCCCGGAGCGGTGTTGAAGACGGAGGTGGCACCGGGAGACACGGTGGAGAAGGGTCAGCTCCTGCTGATTCTCGAAGCCATGAAAATGGAACATCGCATCACCGCACCGCGTGGCGGTATGGTGGAGGCGGTGCACGTCGATGAGGGCGATCAAGTGGAAAATGGTCAGCTGCTGGTAACCATCTCAGACGAAGACACCAGTAAAGGAGGCGAATAGACATGGCTGGAACCGAAGCGACGCTGTACGAGGTCAAGAATGGGGCTGCGTGGATCACCCTCAACCGCCCGGAAAACCGCAACGCGCTTTCCGCCGTGCTGGTGGCCGAACTCTACGACCACCTACTGGCAGCCAATGAGGATCCCGCGGTACGTAGCATCGTCATCACCGGCACCGGCCCGGCATTCTGTGCAGGTGCTGATCTGAAGAGCCCACCCGGACAGGCGATCGACGGCGGCCGTTCCGTCCCCTACCCAGACGTGCTGACGGCCATCATGGACAGCCCCAAGCCGGTCATCGCGGCTGTCAACGGAGCAGCGTTCGCCGGAGGTCTCGGACTGGTGGGTGCCGCCGACATCGTGATCGCCGTGGAAGACGTGCAATTCAGTTTCTCGGAAGTACGCATCGGCGTGATCCCCGCCGTGATTTCCGTGGTCTGTCTGCCCAAACTCGGTACCCACCACGGCATGAAGCTGATCCTCACGGGCGAGCGTTTTACAGGCGCCCAGGCCGTGGACATGGGCTTCGCGCATCGGGCCGTGTCCGCAGATCAGCTGGAAGCTGCGGTCAACGAGGAAGTGGACATGATCAACCTCGGCGGGCCCATTGCCGTGGTGGAGTGCAAGAAGCTGGTGCGCCGCGTACCGCAGCTGTCGATCGAGCAAGGGTTCAAAGAGACCGCCGAATGGAGCGGGCGCATGTTCCGTTCCGAGGAAGCAGCCGAAGGTATGGCCGCGTTTCGCGAGAAGCGCAAGCCATCCTGGGTTCAGGAATAAACCGCTCGGGGGAAAAACATGAGCGATATAATCAGAATTGCAAATTGCAGCGGTTTCTACGGCGACCGGCTGGATGCCGCCCGCGAGATGGTCGAAGGTGGTCCTATCGACGTCCTGACCGGTGACTACCTCGCCGAGCTGACCATGTCGATTCTCTACGCCCAGATTCAGACCCGTGGCGAGAACATGGGCTACGTCGGCACCTTTCTCAAACAGGTAAAAGAAGTCGCCAAGACCTGCGCCGAGAAAGGCATCAAGATCGTCTCGAACGCCGGCGGGTTGAACCCGAAGAGCATGGCTGGCGAGGTGGAGAAGATCCTCGACGAACTCGGCATCGAGGCCAGGGTCGCCTACATCGACGGTGACAATCTGCTCGAAGACCTGGACGCACTGCAATCCCAGGGCGAGGCCTTCACCAACCTGGACACGGGCGTGGATCTGAGTGATTCGGATCAGAAGGCGCTAACCGCGAACATCTACTTCGGCGGATGGGGTATCAAGGAAGCGCTGGATCAGGGAGCAGATATCGTGATCTGTCCCCGTGTCACCGACGCCGCCGTCGTCATCGGCCCTGCAGCGTGGAAATTCAATTGGTCACGCAACGATTACGACGCGCTCGCCGGTGCGCTCGCAGCCGGACACATCATCGAATGCGGCGCTCAGTGCACCGGGGGAAACTACGCGTTTTTCGAAGAAGTGCCGAGTTTCCGCGACGTGGGCTACCCCATCGCCGAGATCGAGGCGGACGGCAGCTTCACCATCACCAAGCATCCGGGTACCGGCGGACTAGTATCCGTGGGCACCATCACCGCCCAGTTGCTCTACGAGATCTCCACACCCGCCTATTACAATCCCGACGTCATCGCGCACTTCGACACGATGAGCATCGAACAGGTAGGCGAGGACCGCGTTCGCGTGAGCGGCTGCCGCGGCAGCACACCCCCGCCCACTCACAAGGTTTGTTTCAACACACTCGGCCCGTTCAAACAGAGCATGGAAGTGTTGCTCACGGGGCTCGATATCGAACAGAAGGCTGAAATCTACGTCGATCAGGTGTTCCACAATCTCGGCGGCATGGAACAGTTCGACGACGTCGACATCCAGCTCATCCGAAGCGACAAGGAAAATCCGGAAACCAACGAGGTGGCGCATGCCGCCCTTCGCATCACGGTTACCTCATCTGATCCGAAGAAACTGGGAAGGCTGTTCAGCGCCAAAGTCACGGAGCTCGCTCTGGCCGCAATCCCCGGCAACACCGGCCGCGGTGCCGCCGGATTCGGCGGTGGGCCGGCCACCATTCACTGGCCGGCGTTGATCGACAGCCAGTTGGTCACCGAACGCGTACACGTTGAGGGCACGACGACGGACGTTCTGCCCACTCAGCGCCTCGACCTTGAAGACATGTACTACCAGGAAGTGCCGGTCGACATCCCACCCTCGCCCGGCGGCTCCACCACTACCATCGCGTTCGGGCGCTTGTTCGGCACTCGCTCCGGCGACAAAGGCGGCAACGCAAATTGCGGCGTTTGGGCTCTGACGGACGAGGCATACAGCTTTCTCAACGAATACCTCACCGTAGACGAGTTCAAGCGGTTGTGTCCGGACATGGCGCAGTACAAAGTGGAACGCTACGACATGGCGAACATGCGGGCGATGAACTTCTACATCAAAGGTGTACTCGGAACCGGTGCCGCGTCCAATCATCGCATCGACAAGCAGGCCAAATCGCTGGGCGAATATCTGCGGGCGAAGCACATAGAGGCACCTCAGGTACTGGTTGGCTAGCGGCAACCCGTTTCTGGACACATCGGGCCTGAAGCCCCCAGTTGTGGGACCCCTTGACGAACGATGACTTCAGGGGCACTCGATAGCGACGGACTAGCGCGGTGCGATACGCGATATCAGGCGCGACACGAACGGCGTCATCAGGCGGCCGATGATTCGTTTCCCTGTACCCACCTCGGTTGAGTTTTCGGCGCCGCCGTATGCGTTGATGCCGAGATCTTCCCGTATGTCGGCAGTGAGCATCATCACTGCATCGTCCAGTGCAATTCCCGTGCCGTCAGCGATACGCACCATGCGCTGAAAGTTTGCGATGACGCCGGCGGCGTCCACCATCGCATCCTCGCCGAGTTGCTCGGCAACGGTATTGCGGGCGGCATCAATGGCGTCGCCGTCATCGCCGAGACCGGCCTCGGCAAACTCGATCAATGCCTTGTCTGCGTCGATACCGCTATCGCGCGCAGTACCCTCCACGATACTGGCGAGGTTCACGTCTTCTTCGTTCGACTGGCTGCTCACACGGAGCATGAACGAATGCGAGCTAGTTCAGTAGAAACAATCGCTCAACGACGAAACCCGCCCCGCAATCAGCTCGATCTGCGGCCGCGACAACGCCCGACCGCCGTTGGCAGCCGGGTTGGCCACGTTCTTCACCTTGAGATAGTGCGCACCACTCAAACGCGTGAGCATTCGAACCGAATCCGGCACCAGGCTCATTGCCGAGATCACATTGCCCGTGCGGCTCATTCCCCCATAGAGATCCGCTTCCGACTCGGCAACATCCTCCGGCGCGACCGTGGGTACCCAGGCGCCGGAGTCCTTGGCTGCAGCGGGCCGATAGCCGGCCGGTGATCCGGGTTGCGCCGCCGGCAATGGTTCGAGCGGCAGACCCATCGCGCGGTGAAAGGCATCGATGCTGATCACGGCCACCACGACACCAAGCAGTTCCACATACCTGGCATCGCTCAGCCCATGGTCGTACGTAGACTCGAGCCAGTCGCGCGTGAGGCGCGACGGATCTGTGGTGATGCGGTGCACGGCATCGACCGCCGCATCCGGCAGATTGGTCGAGGCGTTGTGCTGACCGGTGATGCTGAGCGGGGACAACGCAGCCTTGCGCTCGGCACAGAATTCGCAGGATCGCGCATTGCGAGACTCTTGTGCGAACGCGATGCGATCTGCACCTCCCCACCAGTTTCCAGGGCCCGCGACCATGCGCCAAACATCCCGGTGCGCGGCAGGAATATCACCGCGTATCCCCGCAGTACCGTTCGTGTAATCGAACGCCATCGCCTCGCTCCCCACAACGTTCATGCGGCGACCCTATAGCGTAACCATATTGGCATCAACTCCGAGATAGAGACATCCGACCAGTTCCTGGATGTTGGGGCCGACCATGATGTGCTGGGTTGCGACGTGAACGTCGCGGAAATAGCGCTGTAGAGGAGACATTTCATACACCGAGGTGCCTCCCGCAAGGGCGTACATCCCATCGACTGCGCACACTGGATTCCACCGCGTTGTTGGTGGCAAGCTTAAGGTCGCGCCGCAGATCGATACTCACCTCTTCTCCTCTCGCCGCAACTTCCCAGGCGGCCTCGAAGGCCACGTAGTAAAACGCACGGGCACTACGCAACGCGGCCTCGGCTTTCGCCACCTCAAGATCACACCTGCGGACGCGCGGCAACCGTCACACTGCTGCTGACATATTCCTTCGACTGCGCCAGCTGCACCATTTCACTGATGGCAGCCCTGGCGACACCCATCGCCACTGCCGCGTTTCCGAGTGCAAGAAAGGTGAAGTTGGGAAACTGATTCAACGGCCGCGCGGTATTCGCCGTATTGCTTCGACTTTATCCCCTGCTTCGGCGAACTGCCCGCTGAGGCGCGCCGCCTCCTCTATCAATCTGGTATCGATATCGATAAAACGTCCTACTGAGCCAGCCGTAAACGGTTGGCGATGTTGTTGCGCTGCATGTTGGAGGAACCTCCGACGATCGGCATCCCTAGCATATCCCTGACATTGCGTTCGATATTGAAGCCATCCGACAGCCCGTAAGCACCGATCACGCGCTGACAGGTTAGCGCTATCTCGACGCCGGCTTCCGCCAGAAACAGCTTCGCCATGGAAGATTCCACACTACACGGTCGGCGTTCGTTGGCCAGCCAGACGGCATGGTAGAGCATGTGCCGGCATGCGGCGAGCCGCGTTTTTGCATCGACAAGCGCATGACGCACCGCCTGGTGCTGACCGATAGGAACTTCAAACTGCCGCCTTTCCTCGGCATAGCGCCAGGCTTCCTCTACACACGCTCGTGCGAACCCCAGTGCGCAGGCTGAAATCTCGAGCTTCTCTACTTCGAGCGCCTCTCCCGCCAGCACTTCCCAGCCCCGGTTCCACATCTGCGGTCCACCAAGAATGGCCTCAGCCGGAACGACAACGTCGTCGAAGGCCACATCCGACGACGCGGTGTATCGCAGATTAATGTGCTCGATCGGCGCCACCGTCACACCCTCAGCGTCGGGGGGAACCAGCACGAAGCTCAGGTTCCGGTATCGTTTGCCGTCCGGGTCACTGTTGACCAGACAGATGATCTGGTCGGCGAAGTCCGCCCCCGTGCACCAGCGCTTGGTACCGTTGATCACCACCTGTTCGCCATTCTCGCTGAGCCGCGCCCGTGTCTTAACGCTGGCGAGATCACCACCGATGTCCGGTTCTGACAACCCATAGGCAAAGAACATCTGCCCCCGGGCAATCCCCGGCAGAAAAGCCTCTTTTTGCGCATCCGAGCCATTCTCAGAAATGTTGACGCCGCCGTAGAACGCTGCATGTATGAAAGGTCCCGCCGCGAAACTGCCCGCCTGGCACAGTTCTTCGATGACCGCGATCGCGGCGACCAGATCACGCCCCTGACCGCCGTAGCACTCGTCGATCGTAAGGCCACATACGCCCAATGCTGCCACCTTCTGCCATAGTTCGGCTGGAAAGTGATGCGCCTTGTCCCATGCACGCACGCGCTCGTCCGGCATCTCGCGTGCGACGAATTCACGCAACGTGTCCCGCAACATACGCAGGTGGTCTGGCTCGTCCGTAAACGACCAGCTCACGGTGAACCACGCTTGTTGCCGAATGTGTCCTCGAAAACGAGTGATCCCACCGCTCGGCGCCGAATGGGACCGTGCCCGGTTCCAATCGGATAACCGAGCGGAATGGCGGCCGCCGTACCCCAGGGTTCGGGGATGGCCAGAATCTCTCGCACTTCGGGTTCGACCTGACACAGCAGCGTGGTGAGCACACAACCGAGACCTTCCGCGCGCGCCGCGAGCAACAGATTCTGCACCGCCGGGTAGACGGACCCGCCGCCCACCACCGATACGCGCGGCTGCTTGATGTCGGTAATCGCCATCATCTTGGGATTGAAACAGAACACCGCAATCACCGGCGCCTCGTGCAAGTGCTCGGCGAGGTAATTGCCGGCATCGAGCGTGCGCCTCTCGCGAGCGACGTCTTCTTCAGGCAGAGCTTCAAAGCGTGCTTCATACCCCTTGGCGAACTCGGTCCACTGTGCGGCATAGAGGGTGCCCAGCCTTGCCTTGGCATCCGCATCGCGAACCAGCACGATACGCCAGGGCTGGGCATTGCCGCCCGTTGGCGCCCAGGCGGCCGCCTGCAGCACGCGCTCGAGTACTTCCTCGGGTATGGGGTCGGGGCGCAATCTGCGAACTGCTCGCAGGGTGCTCATGGCTTGCGTGAGACTAAGATCCGACATGTCTGGCTCCTTTGATCAGATTCCCTTGAATCGAGGTTTCCGTTTTTCCATGTGTGCGGCGAGTGCCTCGCGATGATCCTCGGATTTGAAGGTCACTATCTCCAGTGCCGTCGCATGATCGAAAGCGACATTGAGATTGTCCTTCACCAGCTTGTTGACCGCTTGTTTCGTGTATTGGACAGCAAGCGGTGCACCAACGGCCAGACGCCGGGCAAAGGCAAGAGCTTCATCCACCACCGTGGCATCATCACATACGAAGTTGACCAGCCCCAGGCGAAACGCCTCCTCCGCCCGAACCGCATCGCCAGTCATCAGGTATTGCTTGGCAAGCGCCGGACCAATGGCCATGGGCCAGATGACCGTACCGCCGTCCCCCGCGACGATGCCGACGCGCACGTGTGGATCCACAATAACCGCGCTTTTTGCCATGTAGATCGTATCGCATAGCAGCGCAATGGACGCACCGAGTCCCGCCGCCGCGCCGTTGAGGGCGCAGACGATGGGCAGTTCCACCTCCAAAAGGTCCCAGATCAGCTGCTTGGCATCGCGGCGCAGGTGTTCGAGTTTCACCGGATCCTGCAATGTTGGAAACCATGAGAAGTCGCCACCGGCGCTGAAAGCACGGCCTTCACCCGTGAGCAGCACAGCACGCGCACCGTCCTGCTGTTTGAGTTCGTGGAACAGTCGCGTGAATTCCTCGTGCAGCAGTCCATCCACCGCATTCATGGCGCTGTTTGGATGATCGATGGTGATCTTCAGGACGTCGCCGTCGAGGGTATCGAACCTGAGTGTCTGATAATCCGCGTCGTTCATGATCCTCCCGCTTCGCCCGCGCTCGATGAGGCTGTTCGTGCTTTCCGTAACTGTATACTTTGTATACAACCTCGCGTAATCAACGCAATGTATACACGATCTTCCTCGGAGGTAACCATGACACAACATGACGGTGTGGCGCGACGCTTCGCGCTCCTGCTCGACGCGCTGCAGCTCGACCGCGCCGCCCTGGTCATTGCCCTCGATCATGCCGTCTCGGAACGTTCCCTCTATTCCATCCTGAACGGTCACCGCAGACCGAGCCGATCACTGGCTGTGTTGATCGAGCGCACGTGGGGCTTCCGCGCCGATTATCTGCTGTCAGGCGAAGGGGAAATGTGGTCTTCGGCACCCCAATCGGAGCTGCCGTGCGATCTCAATGGCGATCAGGCCGAGGTGCTCGAGGTGATGGCCCGCTCCCGCGATCACATTGGCACCCGGAAGCGCGACCTGGGGGATGCCGTGCTCTGGAGCGATCTCTGGCAACGCACGACTCGGATGCTCGAGGAACTCGCCGCGCATAGCGAACACCCCAATCTCACCCACGCAGATCTCGCGCGCGTCGCATTTAGCGAGTGCATGGATGTCGCGGACGGGTTCGCCTCGATGGCCAAAATCAAGCACCATCGCCGAATCGTGCACCTGGTGGCATCTTTCATCACGCGAATCCTCGACCATGACGACATGGCCACCAACACACTGCCCGAACTGCTTGCTCGCGCACAATCCGCCGAACAGCAACTGGCAGGCGAGGAGCAACGTCTTCGAAAGGGCCTCACTGAGCGTGCTGAAACGCATACACCGTTACAGGACCTGGATCCTAACGAGTCTCACCAGCGTTTGGCAAACGCGCTGCTGTCTAACACGATATCCTCTACGCTGGACCGCGCTAACTGAATAGTCACCGGATACAGACTTAACCTGTCGCACCCTACGAAGCAGCCACCCAATCTTCCCCAGCCCACTCCTTGAGACCTTTGATCGCTTTCACACCCATCGGGATCAGCCGCAGGAGATTCAACTGTCCGTAGCGACGATCAATCCTGAAGATTTCTTCTCGAATCAGGATACTTTGTTGCCTGATCAGCGCCGCATGCACCTCATCGGTGGCTTCGGTCCATTCGTGTTTTGATCGAGCCCAAGTGATACCCTTTCGTGCACGATCAAGGAGCGAATCATGACCACGCCTCTCAAATACGACGCGACCGCGAAGTGGCTGCACTGGCTGATCGGCGTCATCGTCATCGTCATGCTCGTCGCGGGGCGCACCCTCGAAGCCCTGCCATTGGACGAGCGCACCCAGATCATCATGGTGCACTCGGGGCTCGGTACGCTGGTGCTGGTGTTGATGATCGTTCGTCTGGCATGGCGCAGGTCCCACACCCCGCCAGGCCCCACGGCCGAGATGAGCGTGAGGCAGATCCGACTCTCCCTGTGGATGCACCATGGCCTGTACGCGTTGTTCATCCTGCAGCCACTACTGGGCATCGCGCAGGCGATGTTCATCACCGACTACGAGATCGTCGCTTTCGGCCTGATCGACTACTCGGGTCTGGCGGAAAACGACGCCGGTCTCGCAAGGACCTTCCACATCCTGCACGGACTCAACTCCCTGATCCTGTCGCTGCTGGTCATCGGCCACATTCTGGCCGCTTTCTACCACCACTTCCTGCAGAAGGACGACGTAATGCGACGCATGCTGCCGTTCGGCAAAGTGGAATCCTGAGTCGGACGGACACGCGGCTGTGTCTCGTCAGGGCGGCATTCGGATGGGTAGTCCATACTGACGCTGTGCGATCAATCGGTGCGGTAACCACCTCCCGCACAGTCGAAGTCACGCAACTCACGGTTGGCCGGATCCTGCAGGTAGTCGTTGTTATTATACGAGCGGATCTCACGAACGAGCCCGTCTTCGAACCAGTACCATTCACTCCCGCGCAAGTATTCCGCGGCACCCCTCGCCGCAGGCGTCCAGCGCATACTCCACTCGATGACACACTCCGGTTCCTACACGAGAGCGTGATCAAGCGTCCAATGCGCCCGGGTTCTGGGCGCAACCTTGCACCAATAGTTGGCCAGCTGCCGTGCGCCCGCGACAGCAGTGTGATCCACGCAATAACGCACCACGTCGCTGGTGGAGGTCGAGCACAGCATAGCGAAATCCTGCGTGTTGCAGCCCCGATAGTAGATCTGGATAGTCTCGATGTAAGGATGGCCGGATCGACGCGTACGCACGTCAGCCCTCGGCCATATGCTCGAGCACGAAACCCGCGACTTCAGCGCCGTGGGTGTTCTGCAGAAAGTGTCCCGCGTCAGGGATGGCATCGAAGCTCGCGTTCATGCGCTCGGCCCAGGTGCGGCCCCAGGGTTCGAGGAATACGTCATCCGCACAGCCCCAGACGAAGTTCACCGCTTTGTCCCACTCCAGCAGCGTCCGGTAATGGTGCGCCTGGGCAGCAGCGTTGCCGTTGTCGGGACTATCGAGCGGAATCGAAAGTGGAAAGCGCCGCAATCCGTTGTATGCCTCATCGGGCAACCCCAGCACCGGAGCGTTGTAGGCTTTATACATCTCGGCGGCCGCACCCGAAAGGTCCGGCTCCGTACCCTCGACGATGGCGGGAAAGGCCTCTTCTCGCTGCATGAGACCCGAGCTCATGGTCATAAGTACACCAACATTCGGCTTCTCCCGACAGAACATGCCGCCCTCGTGCCAGTTCTGATTCCAGTTGCGAATGGCGTGCGAATACTCGTACTGGGGATGGTGTAACCACGTATTCATGATCACCAGACGATCGAACCGTTCGGGCATGTAGACCGCTTGTGCGAGGCCCGTCGGACCGCCCCAGTCCTGACAGAGCAGTGTGATCTCCTGAAGGTCGAGCGCGGTGATCAGTGAGGTGAGAATCTCGGTGTGGCGAGCGATGGTGTACCAGTGAATATCGATGGGCTTGTCCGAGCGGCCAAAGCCCATGTGGTCCGGAGCGATGCACCGGTATCCCGCTTCCACGAACAACGGGATGATGTCGCGATAGAGGTAACTCCAGGTCGGCATGCCATGCAGCAGCAGCATCACCGGAGCATCGGCCGGCCCCTCATCTAGGTAGTGCATGCACAGGTCCTGCCACTCGTGATAGTGCGGCTGGAACGAGAAGTCCTTCAGCCCCTCGAAATTCGCCTCTGGCGTACGGATGAAGTCAGTCATGTTTCTTCCCCGGTCTCTTCCCCGGTCCTATTTGTATGTGCGGGCCTACAACCGCCCTCGTGCCTGGCTGCACTCGTGGTCCATTGAGTGTAGCGCATCAATGGGGGTGCTTTTACTCACCGGGGCAAGTAACCCGTATTGTCGCGTGCGTCCACCGCCGAGCAGGAGTTGTTGCACAAGGTCGATGGGCCAGGTCGAGGTATCCAGTTCCGGGGCAGCGGCTGGAGACGAACAACAGGATGCCCGTGAACCAGGCGTGATACAGCTCGGCAACGGCCTCGTACGTCACGGACCTTTCGGTGTTCATCTCGTGATTGCTCCTCCCATCCGCTATGCTCGCCGCTCAACAGATCAGAAGGGAACACCGTGCCGGAAGCCAACATCGATGCAGACGAGTTAAAGCGCTATTCGTTTTCAGTCTGGAATTATAAGCAGGGCGAGATCGTCTCGCTGATGATTCAAATCGGCGATCGCCTCGGCCTGTACAAAACACTCGCCGGAGCTGGTCCCGTCACTGCAGCCGAACTCGCCGGGATCAGCGGGCTGAAGGAGCGCTGGCTGCTGGAATGGCTCAGGGGCCAGGCCGCGGCACGCCTGCTGGACTATCACGATGAGGAACGTTTCGAACTGAATCCGGTGGGCGCCGCAGTGCTAGCAGACGAGGAAAACAGCCTGGCGTTCGCCGCCGGTGCCTTTGCCGGTGGCACACCGCCGGAGACGGTGGACAAACTGGTGGAAGCGTTTCGCACGGGTATCGGGCTCTCGTATGAAGAACTCGGGCCCAACGCCGCGCACCGTACCGAGCGCATGCTGGGGCCGTGGACCAAACAATCTCTGGTGCCCCAGATTCTGCCCGCCCTGGACGGCGTGGTCGAGAAACTGGAAGTGGGGGCGGTAGCTGCGGACGTCGGTTGCGGAGGCGGTATCGCCGTTTCCACGCTGGCGCAGGCTTTTCCCAATACGACGTTTCACGCCTACGATCCCAGCACCCACGCCATCGAACGCTGTCAGGCAAAGGTCGCCAATTACGACTTAGACAATCTGGAGGCCTTCGTCGCCGGCGGAGAACAGCTTCCGGATGTACCCACGTACGACTTCGTCATCACGTTCGACTGCATCCACGACATGACGCGGCCGGCAGAGGTCATCAGCCGCATTCGCCAGGCACTGAAGCCCGACGGTACGTGGCTCATCAAGGACATTCGCAGTCAACCGGACTTCAAGGCCAACATGCGCAATCCCCTGCTCGCCATGTTCTACGGCTTCTCCGTCTCCGCATGCATGTCCTCGGCCCTGTCGGAACCGAATGGCGCCGGCCTCGGCACTCTCGGCTTCAATCCGGACGTCGCCGAACGCATGGTGCGAGAGGGAGGATTCACACGCTTTCACGAGCACGACTTCGAAGATCCCAGCAACCTCTACTACGAGGTAAGGCCCTGACGTGTTGCTCGACGGGCTGACCGTCATCGACCTCACGCGGGTGGTCGCCGGCCCG
>DCWG01000106.1 GCA_002327525.1 Gammaproteobacteria bacterium UBA2168
AGGTGAGCCAGGTGGCAACTCCCCCCCCGCGCTCAGAGGTGCTGTGCCACCAGCCGCTGCGCGGCGTCATGATGACCAGCGGCGCAAGGTCCGGGTCGGTGCCTTTGATCGCGGCCTGCACGTTACTCGCCTCGGTGGCCTCGAGGCTGGTGTGAGAGACGAACTCTCCTTCGGACCCGTCTCTGGCCTCGGCGGTCAGCCAGTCGCGGTGCAGCGTCGCCACTTGCAGCACCGGCGGACCGTATGGAGCCTGCCACTTATCTGCATTGAGCAGTGCCAGTCCCTCTCGCACCCCCTCACCGCGCGCCACGGCGACGATGGCCTGATGTCTGGCTTGCAGCCGTGCGTTTTCCAGATGATCGTTGCTCGGGTGGCCGGCGAAAGGAGTGAACTGTGTGATCGCGATGGTATCGGGAGAACCTCCGAGTGGCGCAAGCGGTGCGCTTAAAACCTGCGCACCCGTGAATCCGCCGTCGAACAACGGGACGCCCTCCGCGATACGATTGCGGACCATTATCTCGCAGCGCTTCAGAACGCGCCTGTGGAACGGAAAGCGGTGCAATACGGGGTCGAGGCCCGCGTGAGTCAGTTCCGCGGCGAGCCAGTCGGCGGTTTCCGCATCTCCACGGGTTCCAGTGCGGTGGCTGGTGATCTGATCCCAGCGCCGGATATCCGCCTCGATCTGTTCTCTTAGCTGCAAGTTGCCTCCTCGATCCGGGCCTCATTCGGATGGTGTCGCCACCCGGCAATGATACGTACCATAGTCACCCTGTGGGTATACGGGGAATCAGGCAGGTGAATCTGCGCGATCTGCGCTATCTGGTAGCGGTAGCCGAACACCGTCACTTCGGTCGTGCGGCCCGGGCCTGCTTCGTGAGTCAGCCGACCTTGTCCACGCAACTGAAGAAGTTGGAAGAAACCCTTGGCGTGGTGTTGATAGAACGCACCAACCGTCAGGTGATGCTGACGGCTGTGGGCGAGCGCATCGTTGCCCAGGCTGAGCGTGTGTTGTTGGAGGTCAGCCAGCTGGCCCACATCGCCGATGAATACCGGGATCCGTTCGGCGGCGAGTTCCGGCTCGGCATCATCCCGACCGTCGCGCCCTATTTGCTGCCGAAAATACTGAGCCCCGTGGGGCGGGCATTGCCGCACCTGAACATCCAGCTGAATGAGGGGCAGACCGCGTCGATCGTGCGGTCGTTGAAAGCCGGTGAGCTCGACGCCGTGATTCTGGCGCTTCCGAGCGATGAGGAAAACGTCGTCGAGAGGCACCTGTATCGTGAGGCGTTTTTGATGGCTGTACCGAAAGGGCACCCGTGCGCGAGGCGTAAATCAGTGGCGGAATCCGACCTCGAGAACGAGACGGTGTTGCTGCTCGAAGATGGCCACTGTCTGCGGGATCAGGCTCTGGCCGTGTGCAGCTCACACAATGCCTTGGAGAATACGAGTTTTAGGGCCACCAGCCTCGAGACGCTGAGACAGATGGTAGCCGCGGAGGCTGGAATCACGCTCATGCCCGAGCTCGCGGTGAGTGGACGCTCGGCCAGCGTGCGCTACATTCCATTTCGCGGTAAGAACCCACCACATAGGGATATCGGTTTGTGTTGGCGCGCCAGCTCCACCAGGGAGCCGTTACTCGAGAAACTCTCGCAAGTGCTGAGGGCGAGTGCCTAGCCGAGATCCGAGATCAGGCTTGCACGCACGAGTTCACCTACCTCGATGGAACATTGCATCGCGGGATGATCGATGCCCATCGTCAGCCGTTCGCCTGAATGCAGGGCGTTGATCTGATCTGCGTCGAGTTCGAAACGCAGAAAGTGCACCGCGGAGGTCTTCTCGTCGTTGGAGCGTTCAAGATCCTCGTTGGCGATGGCGTAAACCGGGTCGTGTGTGCCGATCGCAATCCAGATGCGGTGTTCGATGCCGGTCATGCGCGCAAGTGCCTCGCGCCGCTGTTCTGCGTCGGCGTATTCGAGCATGAAGGTTGCTTTCCAGTTGCTACCGTCCGGAATCATGGGGTTGTAAGCGTCGATTTCCGCCTGGATGGCATCGGGCTCGAAGATACGTTCTACGCGCAGCATCTCCTGTACCTGATACTTCATCGTGATGAAGTCCTCGAAATAGAGGGTTGCGTGGCCGCCGAGAGGCACCTGACGGTTTTTCTTGTGGTTGATGACCTGCGTGCGGAATCGCGTACGCTCCATTGCGTAGGATTCGAGGTTCCAGAGGTTCGAACGGTTTAGCTTGGTCATCAGATACCGTACGCCTTACGCACCATAGAGATTGGATGACTCGCCTCGCCGGCGTCCTCCAGCCCGTGCGCGATCATGCGTCCGGCCATCGGGCAGTCGGAGCCGAACCGGTCCGGCTCGATCTCCGTGACCCGTCTCACAACTGGCCGGGCGATCTTCATGGCCTTCTCGTAAGTTTCTTCCTTCACGGCATAGGTGCCGTCATGGCCGGAACAGCGTTCGATGGTCGTGACTTCCGTATCCGGCACGAGACTCAGGAAGTCGGAGGTCTTCGCACCTATGGCCTGCACACGCTGATGGCAAGCCACGTGATAGGCGACCTTGCCGAGTGGGTGGGTAAAGCGCGTATCGATGAGGCCGGCTTTGTGCCGCGCCATCAGATACTCGAATGGATCGAAGAAAGCGGCCTTCACCCGGGCGACATTGGTATCCGCAGGGAACATGAGAGGTAGTTCCTGCTTGTACATGAGAACACAGGACGGAATGGGGGCAATGATGTCGTAGCCCTGATCCAACGCTTCGAGGAACACGGGTATGTTTGCATCCTTGAGTTTTTCCACCTTTTCCAGATCGCCGAGTTCGAGCTTGGGCATGCCACAGCATCTCGCGTCTTTGAGGATGCGCGCCGGGACGTCGTTGTGGTTCAGCACGGCTACGAGGTCCTCGATGACCTGTGGTTCGTTGTGATCGCCGTAGCAGGTTACATAGATTGCAACCTTGCCGGTCGTACCTCCGGCCGACGTCGCAGCCAGGCTCGCGCCGATGTGTTCGGCCAGCCGCCTGGTGACGGGTTTGGCCGTGAAAGGCGGCAGCGGTGCGTCCTCGTGGATCCCGGCAATATTCTCCCCGAGATCACGCATCGTTTCATTGCCGGTCGCCCAGTTGGCCAGCGGTGCGATGCCTGGAAGGCTGATCGCGTCAAACACGGGGTCCGTACTCGTGATCAACCGGTCGCGCCACTTCGTATCGCCCTTGCGAAACCGGTATGCCTTCGCCCTCAGCATGAGGTGTGGAAAATCGACTGCCCAGTCATGGGGGGGCAGGTAGGGGCACTTGGTCTCCGCGCACAGGTCGCATAGGAAACACTGATCCACAACCTTCATGTAGTCATCGTTGTCCACACCGTCTACTTCGAAAGTGTCGGATTCGTCTACCAGATCGAACAGGGTCGGAAAGGATGCGCACAGAGACACACAGCGACGGCACCCGTGGCAGATGTCGTACACCCGCTCGAGTTCGCTGTACAGCGATTGTTTGTCGTAGAACTCGTCCGAGCGCCAGTCGAGAGGCTGACGATCGGGCGCTTCGAGGCTGCCTTCGCGTACGGTCATGAGAATTCTGAGATAGTGGAAAGAGAGGAAGAAGGACGGGTGCGCACACACCCGCCCTGCGGCTGTCGCCGGGGCTGGTGTCAGCCCATCGCGTCCAGGGCTTTCTGGAAGCGGTTGGCATGCGAGCGCTCGGCCTTCGCCAGCGTCTCGAACCAATCGGCGATTTCATCGAAACCCTCGTCACGCGCGGTTTTGGCCATGCCCGGATACATATCGGTGTATTCGTGCGTTTCACCCGCGATAGCGGCTTTCAGATTGTTCTCGGTGTTACCGATGGGCAGTCCGGTGGCTGGATCGCCAACGCTTTCCATGTATTCGAGATGGCCGTGTGCGTGGCCTGTTTCACCCTCGGCAGTGGAGCGGAACACGGTTGCGATATCGTTCTCGCCTTCGACGTCCGCCTTTGCCGCGAAGTACAGGTACCGGCGGTTGGCCTGCGACTCACCTGCGAATGCGTCCTTCAGATTTTGCAGAGTATTGCTGTCCTTGAGATCCATGACGTCTTTCCCCCTTGGATGTTGAGCCCGCCTGCCTGGTGGTCGGCGGTATTTGGTTTCGAGTGCTCAGTATAAGCGCTCGGGCGCTCGGGGCTATTCGAAAGTATGAATGATGGTGATAGACAGAAACTATTGATGCGGGAAGAACATTAGGCCACCCATATAATAATGATTCTCACTCAGTCGCGTCACGCTGCGCGCAGGCACCCCACCCGGGGGCGGCAACGGGTACAATGCGCGGCCCTCCGAACACCGGATACGTCAGTGATTGGCAAAGAATTGAGGCGCTTGTCCCGCCTCGCACTCCCAATGATCCTCACCCAGCTCTTGCAGATGGGCATGGGTGTCGCCGACACGCTGATGGCCGGCCGGGTGAGTGCGGCGGATCTCGCGGGAGTGGCCATTGGCGGCAACGTGTTCTGGCCGGTGCTGCTGTTCATTTCCGGCATCGTCATGTCGGTGACGCCGTCAGTGTCTCAATTGCATGGCCGTGGCAAGGAGCACGAGGCTGGCGAGGTTGTCCGTCAGGCGCTTTGGATTACGTTGGTTGGCGGTCTGTTGCTGATCGCGCTGCTCAGAAACGCGGAGTCGTTGTTCTTAGCACTTGGCATTGATCCGCTGGCCATCCCCATTGCGGTAGCTTACCTCGATGCGCTGGCCTGGGGGGTTCTGCCGGTACTGTTCTATTTCGCCATGCGCTATCTGTGCGAGGGCATGTCCTGGACCTTACCGGCGATGCTGGTGGCCTTGTCTGCGCTGTTGTTGAAGGTCCCGCTCAATTACCTGTTTATCTATGGACACGAGAGCATTGGGCTGCCGGCGATGGGTGGGGTGGGTTGCGGTTGGTCGAGCGCAATCGTCATGACCTACGAGATGCTGGCAATGGGACTGATCGTGGCGTTCTCGCGGATGCGCCGTACGGGTGTGTTTCACCGTGTTTCGCTTCCCAACCGTGCCGAGATAGCGCGACTCGTGCGTCTTGGTCTACCAATCGGAGCGACGACGTTTCTCGAGTTTTCCGTGTTCTCGGTGATGACGCTGTTGATTGGCAGGCTTGGGGTCGATGCGGTCGCGGCCCACCAGATCACGAGTAATGTCGCGGGTTTGACCTTCATGATTCCGTTGGGCATCGGCATGGCCGCTACCGTCCGCGTGGGTTTCAACGTTGGGGCCGGGGACCTGCCGGGTGCTCGTCTCAGCGCCAACGTTGCCGTGGGGGCATCCTGGGTGTTCGCAGTACTGGCGGCCGCCACCGTGTACAGCACGCGATTTCACATAGCCGGGCTCTACAGTACGGATGCGACGGTCATTGCGGTTGCGGCGGAGCTGATGCTGTTTGTCGCTGTTTATCAGCTTTTCGACGACAGCCAGGTGGCCTGCATTGGGTCATTGCGTGGTTTCAAGGACACACGCACACCCATGTGGGTGGCGATCATGTCGTATTGGCTTGTGGGTTTCCCGATCAGCGTGGTGCTCGGATTCGGTCTCGCCGGTGCGCCGGATCTGGGTGTGGCGGGTTTCTGGTGGGGGCTCGTCGTCGGATTGGCGGTGGCCGCCGCTGTACTCCTGTGGCGGCTGCGCTGGCTATTGGGTAATGACGCCAGGGTGCGGGAACTCGCGCTGCGCTAGCGTGCTTAGCGTACGGAGGGAGTTTGGCTTACTGTGTAGATGCATCGATACACGTCTTGTCAGTCCGTGGGGAATAGAACGGGAGAACCTATGCGCAAACTGATTACCCTCGCAGCGTTGCTTGCGTGCGGCTGTTCCGACCGGGATCCGTCGAGCACCGCGGGCCAGCCTCAGACCCAGGAGCCGACCGACGTTGGTCCGCAACGATGTGACAATTTTGATGAGACCGGTATGCCGCTGTTTGGCGATCTGCATGTGCACACCAGTTTTTCCTTCGATGCGGCGGCTAACCAGACGGGTGCCACGCCCGAGGACGCTCAAGCGTATGCGCAAGGGGAGGCAATTGCGTTTTTCCCGATCGACGACAACGGTGTGCCGACGGGCTCGGTGCGGATCGATCGGCCCCTGGACTTTCTGGGTGTTACCGATCATGGCGAGTTTCTGGGTGAGCGTGCCGTGTGTCACCGTGAAGGCTCGTTGGTGTATGAAAGTGCCTTCTGTGAGACCTATCGCGCCAACGAACGGCAGGGTGCGCGGATGCTCGCAGGCGTGATATTCACCGAATCACCCAAACGTATTGCGCAGATATGTGGCTCCGATGGTGCGCTGTGCCGGGAGTATGCGGCAGCCCCCTGGCGGGAGATCCAGCGAGCGGCCAATGCGGCGAATCAACCCTGCAAATTCACGAGCTTCATCGCCTACGAATACACAGGTACCCCGGGTGGTTCGAATTACCACCGCAATGTCGTGTTTCGAAACGAACTCGTGCCAAATCTGCCGGTCAGTTATATCGATGCGCCCATCGACAGCGAATTGTGGGCAGGACTCGATACGGCCTGTCCGGAAGAATCCGGGTGTGACTACCTCACCATTCCACACAATTCCAACCTGGCGAACGGGCGCATGGCCCCTTACATGAACCTTGAGCGGAACGACGAAAACAAGCGCGCGTATGCTGAGAGGAGACTGCGTCGCGAACCCATCATGGAAATCTTCCAGCACAAGGGGAACTCGGAGTGTGTCAACGGTCTGTCGAGTATTCTGGGTGCACCGGATGAACTCTGCGATATCGAGTCCGTGCGCCGGATGGGAGAAGAAAAAACCTACCTGACCAGCGGGTCGGAGGGTCTTTCCGGCAACACCTCGTTGCAGACGACGCGTGAATGCCGGCTGGGTGAAGTCGGGACGTACGGCATGCTTGGCGCAGGATGCATACACCCCACCGACTTTCAACGCTCCGGTCTTCTGGTCGGACTTGAGGAAGAACAACGGGTCGGTCTGAATCCGGTGAAACTCGGCATCATCGCGTCTACCGACACGCATACGGCGACGCCGGGCGGTGTGTCGGAACAGGATTGGGGAGGTGCGGTTACCGGAGAGGCGACACCGACAGAGAGATTGCAACCCGGCATTCTGACCAGCGGGATCGATGGCAATCCCGGAGGGCTCGCAGGGGTGTGGGCGAAAGAAAACACCCGCGATGCAATATTTGACGCGATACTGAGACGTGAGGTGTTCGGCACATCCGGTCCACGCATCGTGCCGAGATTGTTCGCCGGATGGGCGTTGCCCGATCGCTTGTGTGATGATCCTGAACGTGATGCGACGGCGTACGCACAGGGCGTGCCGATGGGTTCTGATCTGATCAGGGCCGCAAACGGTGACAAACCCAGGCTGTTGGCGTATGCCGCGAAGGATCCCGCGGGGCGAAACCTCCAGGCGTTGCATCTGATCAAGGGCTGGGTTGGTGGTGACGGGAGCCTGAACACTGCCGTGTTGCCGATCGTAGAATCTGAGGAAGGTGCAGCGACGCTATGCGCGCTCTACACGGACGAAGATTTCGACCCGGCGCAGTCCGCATACTATTACCTGCGCGTGGTGGAGCCACCCACGAAGCGCTGGCACACCTACGATTGTGCCCGAACCGCGGAGGCTGAACGCCCGGAGGTGTGTAGCAATGGAGCATACCCAGAGATGATCCGGGAGATGGCCTGGACCTCACCGATATGGTACCGGGGGGGCTGAAGACGATGGCTACGTCAGCCCGGATATCTTCTGTCAGGGATGGCTGCAGATCTTGCGGCATGTCCACATATGGGCTGACAGGTAGAAACCGGGTAGATAGATCTTGCATCGATGGATTCATTATTTCCTCTGTGTGCAAAGCTCGGAGCACGTGCGTGTTTTTGCGCGTAAAAGTGAGCGTGTGCTGCATCGCTGCACCTCGCGGCGGCCCGCAGCAAGGCTCAGACGTCGCCGTATTTGTGGAACAGGGCACTTAGTGTCCGGTGAACTTCGGTTCCCGGCGTTCCACGAAACAAAGCGCACCCTCACGATGATCGCTGGTGGTACCGCTGGCGATCATGGTAGTGGCCTCCTGGGCCAGAGCATCCTCGAGCGTCGCGCGTTCCGCGATATTGAAATTGGCCTTCATGTTGCCGTAGGCACGGGTAGGGCCGGCCGCCAGACGTGCGCAATATGCGATGCCTTCGGCCATGAACCGGTCATGGCCGATCACGTGGTTGGCGATGCCAAGCGCCAGAGCCCTTTCGGCACTTACCCGTTCACCCGTGAAATACAGTTCGATCGCGCGGCCGTAACCAATGAGACGTTGGAGATAGTAGGAACCGCCGTAGTCTCCAGACAGGCCCACCTTTGCAAAGGCCGTGTGGAAGCTCGCCTTGTCGGAGCAGATTCTGATATCGCAGGCCAGAGCGACTGACAGACCCGCACCGGCGGCGGGACCGTTGACAAGGGCAACCACGGGTTTTGCCATCGTATGCAGTGTGTGGCTGATCTGCATGTGACCTTTCTGAAGCGACGCGACCTTCTGCTCAAAGGTAGGGCGCGCCGGCTGTGTCTGGTCACTGGCGCTGGCAGATTGCTGCTTCACGTCCCCACCCGCACAGAATCCGCGGCCGGCGCCTGTCAGCGCGACACACCTCACGGTCGGGTCCTGTTCACAGTTCCGGAGATAGTCGGCGAGCAGCTTCTGCAGCTCGGCGCTGACCGCGTTCAGATGATCGGGCCGGTTGAGTGTGATCAGGGCGACTCCGTCGTCGCGTTTGTCCATCAGGCAATCAGTCATGTGGGTTACCTTTGTATTGGTGGGTCCACGACGTCGGGGCGCCCGGAAAAATCCCAGGGTGTCGTGGTACGAGAAATACCCATCAGCAGACCGTGCAGATCGCGCGGGTGGGTCCAGAAGGCATCCCGCTCATCCTCCTTGCTTGGCCCACGGGGTGTCCACAGTACGCCTGCCTCCATGAAGCGTGAGATGACGTTCTCCAGATCGTGGGTCTCGCAGGATGCCATATACAGGGAGTCGCCGAACATCTGTGTCCAGCGTGCCATGTGCACATCGTCGCGAACCACCTGGGAAAGCTCCAGACGATCAAGCCGGTCTGGCGGGTTGAACATCGTGAGGGTACCGTCGTAGCCGAACAGCTCACTCGAGATAGGACAGAAGCGGCGTGGATTGAGGCCGAAAATGCCGGCGTAGTGGGTAGCGGCCATTCGCCAGTCGCTGACCAGCGTGTTGGTTACCTCGAACAGAAAACTGATTGGACCGATGCGATTGCGGGGCCGGGTTTTGGAGATCACGAAGGCAATACCGTAATGCTGATCGCCTGGCAGGTAGAACTGATCGCCATCCTCCACTACCTCGAAGCCGAGAGATCCGATACGTTCCTTGAGACGGCCGGGCGTTGCACAACACAGACCCGCTGACAGCAGTCCTTCGCCGCGCTCGCTGAGGAAATCGGCGGCGATACCGCTCCCGTCCGGTTCGCAGAGTTCGACTTCGCTCTCACCCATGGCCAAAATCGTTCGATTGGCACCGAGATAGACCGACGATTTCCGATTCACTACCTCGGTACCCAGCAGTGCGTTGAACGTTTCGGCGGCGTCGTCGGCCGAGGCCACGACCAACTGAATGCGATCCACTCGATCCATCATGCTTTCCACTCCCGGATGAACACTCTGCAGCCACTCTGCGCTTGCACCACCCGGTGCCAGGACAGCTTTCGGGCGGAAGCAGATGCTTGCACCGAGTTTAGCGTGTCTGTACCCGGATGGCGCTTGATGGCGGGTAAATGAGATATCGATACCGGGTGGTGAACGAGTGTTACCGCTATACTCCAGGGTGCAGTCAGGGAGGGTGATGAGCGATACCGTGAACGGTCCCGTGGAAGTGCAGCGACACGACGGCTGGGCCGAGGTCGTTCTCAATCGGCCGGAGCGCAAGAACGCCATCACAGGGCCGCTGGGTGTGGCGTTGTCTGCAGCGATTGAGGGCTGCGATGCGGACGAAGGCATTCGGGCCATTGTACTGCGTGGGGCCGACGGCAGCTTCTGCTCAGGTCTGGATCTCAAGGAATTCAACGCGCAGCCCTCACCCGAATGGCTGCCGGACTTTCAGAGGACCTGGCGGGGTGTGCACCGGGCGTTATTCGACTGCAGCACGCCCATCGTCGGCGCGCTGGAACGCTTCGCCATCAACGGAGGTGCAGCTCTTGCACTGGCGTGTGATCTGCTGGTGGCGGGAGAGGGCGCCTTTCTGCAGGTTGGAGAGGTACAGCTTGGCATGGCTGCACCATACAACGTGGCGTGGCTCAATCTGAGAGTCAGTGAGGTAATCGCCGCCCGCATCGTGCTTCTCGGGGAGCGTTTGTATGCGGAGCAGCTGCGAGCCTTGCAGCTGGTGGAGCGCATTGTTCCGGACGATGCAGTGGTGGAGGAGGGACGCCAACTTGCCGAGCAAATCGCCGCATATCCGGAAGGTGTGGCGCGCATCAAGGCGAGCCTGCGCTCACGTTGCGACGATGATGCGGATGCCTGGTTCGACCGGGTCGTTACCGTTCGCTAGAGCGGCGGTGGCAGGATGCCTGCATGTTCTTGTTGCAGGCGCACCCACTCCATCTGAAACCAGGGTGTGTAGAGCTGCGGATTCTCTGTCAGATCGCGCGAGAGTTCATCGGGTGCCGTCCAGCGCCACGATTCTATCTCGGTGGTATTGATGACGGGCTCGGCGTTCGTGGAGGCAATGTAGACCCAGCAGAGTTCGTGCTCGCTGCCCAGCGCACCAAAATGTGCCTGGTACTCGAATCTGTAGATGAAAATCGGCTCCACATGCTCGTTGGTAAATCCGAGCTCCTGCAGCAGGCGCCGGCCCACCGCGATCTGCATGTTCTCTCCCTGGCGTGGATGGGAACAGCAGCTGTTGGACCAGAAGCCGGGCCATAATCTTTTCCCAGTCGCGCGCTGCTGTAGGAGCAGTTCGCCATCAGCATTAAAAATAAAAGCTGAAAACGCGCGGTGCAGAATTCCGGCGCCGTCGTGACAGGCGGCTTTGTCCAGGTACCCGATCTCGCGATCGTTGCTATCCACCAGGATCAGGGCCTCCTGCTCGGAGGACACTACCCTGGCGGTGGTTTGTATGGATTTTCGCGTGTCGCTCACCGCATCAGTGTAACCCCAATCCGTGTCCCCCAGGGTAGAATGGCGCGCTTTTGCGGCAGGAAATTGATGACGGCAAGTGCTGGGGTGCGGGAGAGGTGGCTGCGACTGGAAGATCTCGATTTGTGTGTGTTCGAATGGGGAGAAGTAGACGCGCCTACAGTAGTGCTGCTGCACGCGACTGGTTTTCATGGCCGTTGCTGGGATGCGGTGGCGGAGCAGCTGGCTTTCGAATACAGGGTTCTGGCGCCGGATATGCGCGGACACGGGCGCAGCGGCAAACAACCGCCGTTCACCTGGAAGATGTTCACACACGACATCGAACAGATGCTGGAGCAGTTGGGCGTCGTACATGCGGTGGGCATTGGCCACTCGATGGGCGGGCATTGCATGGTAGGTGTGGCGGCCAGACAAAGCGGGGTGCTCGATCGGTTGGTGCTGGTGGATCCGGTCATTTTGCCTCCCGAATTCTATGCCATGGGCGAGTCTACCCATGGGCGTATGGCGTCCGTCGCCGAGGACCTCCCGGTGGCGCGACGACGAAATCGATGGAAGAACTGGCAGGAGATGGTGGCACACTTGCGGGAGCGCGAGCCTTTCTCGAACTGGCGGCGGCGCGTGCTGGAGGACTACTGTCGATATGGCCTGCTGGCTGCCGAAGATGGCTATACACTCGCCTGTCCACCGCTGGTAGAAGCGTCGATTTACATGGGTAACACGAAGACGGATGTATATGAGCGTCTGGCCGATGTGGACATTCCCGTGCTGGTGATGCGTGGCCGCCAGAGCGAGATGGAAGAAGGTAGGATGAACTTCTCCAATTCGCCCACCTGGCCGGAGCTGGCGTCGAGATTCCCTCAGGGTAGGGACTTGTATCTGCCTCGACATAGCCACTTCATCCCCATGGAGGATCCCGAATTGATCGTCATGGCGGTACGGGAGCCGGAATCGTTGTCGGGTGATCCGGCGACCACCAACTGAGATAACAGTGGCTGCCGGTCGGGACCCGGCGCGCGTTGATCGGTTATCGTGATCGTTCATCACTGAGATTGGGAGGCACTATGCGAATCGGCGTGACCATGGCATTCAATCACCGTACGGATCCCGAGTTCATCGGAGCGGCGGCGCGCCTCGTAGAGGATACGGGTTTCCATTCGGTGTGGGTGCCGGAACACGTGCTGTTCTTTCCGGATTATGCATCCACATATCCATATTCGGCCGATGGCCGCATTCCGGGAGATCCCGTTGGGGTGCTCGATCCGTTTGCTGCGCTCACCTGGGTGGCTGCCCACACGAGCAAACTGCGGCTCGGTACCGGCATCTGCCTGGTGCCGCAGCGCCAACCCGTCTATACGGCCAAGGCCGTGGCGGATCTCGACTATCTGTCGGGAGGCCGTGTCGATTTTGGCGTGGGGATTGGCTGGCTCAAGGAGGAGTTCGACAATCTGCAAATGAACTTCGGGAAACGCGCTGCGCGATGTGTGGAATATCTCGAAGTGATGCGCGCGCTATGGGGGCCGGGGGTGAGTCGGTACCGGGGCGAGACCATCGAACTCGAGGACTGTCACTTCAATCCGAAGCCCGTACAGACACCGCACCCACCCGTGCTGTTCGGTGGCGAAAGCGAGGCGGCGCTTGCCCGGGTCGCACACCACGGGGACGGCTGGTACGGCTTCGACCTCGATCCGAACCAGGTCGGATCGGCGCTGGCGAGCCTAGAAAGGCACTTGGCGGATGCCGGCCGTCATCGCGGTGACGTGCAGGTGTTCATCGGCAGCAGTTCGAAACCGGTAACGCCGGAGACGGTGGCTGCGTGGGGTGATACGGGTATCGACCAACTCATCGTACCGCTGATGGCCGGTAGTCTGGAGCGTCTCGAACAGCGACGCGACAAGCTCGTTGCGTCGCTGAGTATGTAAAATATCTAGACAACACAAACATACACATTTCCGCAACAGACATGTGAGGTGCGTTGCAGCACACTAGATGTACAGACAAAGCTGGTAGTTGTCGTCATGAAAACAGCTCGTCACACATCCGCGCACTCACGAGAGGCGCGTCGGGGTAGCTCCGAGAGCACGTGGTTCCGTTCCGATCGTGTATTCGAGGCAGATGATCAGTGGTACTTCCATACGCGTGAAGGCGTGGACGTCGGACCTTACGAGACTCGTTTCGAAGCGGAAATAGAGGCTGGCATGCTTCGAGAGTTGCTGCTGGAGGTTCCGCAGGGCGAATCCACGATGCCTGTGATCCGCGAGTTCGTGCTCGAATCCTTTGCGATGGGCCGCCCGCTGATGCCGTATTTCCGGGACGAACTACTGGCAAGCTGAATTGATTCATTCGGAACCTCACGCGTTTGCGTTGAAACGCGATTGGCATAAATCCGGATAGGGTTGTCACAGGGGCGAGGTATTCAGTCCCAGGCGCTAGCGCCATGATGCCGGTCGATACCAGATTGGTGAGGTCCACGCCATTTCCTGAATCATCTCTGGTGCTTCGTTGTTGCAGGCAGCCGGACGTTGATCCACTGGTAAGTATTCACATTGGCGGAAGCTCCAACGCTCGGTGGGGGATTCCACAACACGGACGCAATAGTAGGCGGGCTGGTCGATGCACAGCCGTTGCGTCGCGCGACCGGAAGTATCGTATGGAGGCATTTCGATCTCTTCGCCCTTCGCAAACCGGTAGG
This sequence comes from Gammaproteobacteria bacterium UBA2168, assembly GCA_002327525.1. Taxonomy (GTDB): domain Bacteria; phylum Pseudomonadota; class Gammaproteobacteria; order Pseudomonadales; family Azotimanducaceae; genus JASLQO01. The sequence continues at coordinate 13,856 of DCWG01000106.1, forward strand.
CATGCTCGGGTGTGGTGCGGGTCCCATTGGCACTGGCATTCCACGAGTAGGTGGTATGGACGTGCAAATCGCCGAAGGCCGAAGTAGGCATTGCCAAAAGGGGTGTTCGGAGCAAGGGCCACAAATCTCTGTGTAGCGAATCGGCCCGATTTTCTGTTGTCCCGCAGACAGCGTCACCTCTTCGCGCTACGCTTCGGCATCCTCTGCGGCGTCGGGTTCTTTGTCACATCCGATACAGGGGAGCAGCGTGGCTGTCGTCAGCAGGATCGCGATCAAACGCATCTGCATACGCCAGAAATGCGCGTTCTATCCAGGTAATCGCTCCGGGGGTGATTACTGGAAAGGGCTTTCCAGAAGTCTTCAATCTGTGCCAATGACATGGCCGGAGGCCCGTATCAGAGCCCCGGATTGACCACGAGGCGCACCACGTCGGTGTCCTTGCTGGCAAGCCTTGCCAGGGCGTCGTTGATCCCAGCGAGCGCATAGCGACCCGAAACTGAGCGGTCGAGATTCAATCGTCCGCCGGCGACGAGCGCGAAGAGATCCTCGATATCGCGCTTGTCCATACCGAATGAACCCGCGACTGAATGTTCACGGCCGACAAAGCTGACCAGCGGCGGCAGCTGTACGCGGGCAGCTCCGACCCCCACCACGATCACCCGTCCGCCGGTGTCGAGCGTGTTCACCGCGATGTCCACCGTTTCCGCCCGCCCCACGAATTCCAGGGCGAGATCGACACCACGTCCGAGCCGCTGGCGAATGTACTTACCCACCCTTGGTTCGGCGGCCGGGTCGATTGCAAGATCGGCACCGAGTTCCAGCGCGCGGTCCCTGGCCTGTTCTTGAGTATCGATTGCGACGATGAATCCCGCTCCCATCATTCGCGCCAGCATAACTGCATGCGTACCCAACCCTCCGCAGCCGACGACGGCCACTGATTCGCCGGCGCTGAGCCTGCCCCGCGATCGCAGCGCGTGAAAGGGCGTGGAGACACCGTCGGTAATGATGGCGGCGATCTCGGACGGTACGGATTCCGGAATTGGAATGAGCGACCATGAAGGTGCGGCGACGTACTGCGCCAGTGAGCCGTCCTGGGCCATGCCGTAGACCCTCGCGTTTTCGCAGAGCGATTCATGCCCCGCCATGCAGAATCGGCAGCGGCCGCAAGTCGCGGACGGGAATAGCGCAACGCGATCTCCGGTCGAGAACTCGGTCACCGAATCACCGACACTCGCCACGGTTCCTGCAGCTTCATGGCCCAGGGTGATGGGTGTGTGTTGCACGGGAATGTCGCCATCCACTGCCAGATGTATGTCCGTGCCGCACAGACCACAGGCCTCTACCTGCACCACTACCTCGTGAGGCTCGGGTTGCGGGATCGGGACCGATTCGATTGTCAGCGGTTCTCCCGGAACATGCAGGCGTGCGGCTTTCATGATCGTCATGGTCGGTCTCGGTTGTCGAATTCGGACAGGAATCCTCGCTTCAGGAACTGGAAAGCGGCGGTGCGGTCCTTCAGACCGGTGCGGATGTCTTCGTGACCGAGGTTTACCCTCGAGCCACGCAATATCATCAGGCCGAGGAACGTGGACCACAGCGTGTCCGCCATGTGCTGGCCGTCCGAGCGACCAGTGATGTCCTCGAGCAGCTTGGCCAAACGCTGGAAGTTCGCACCGGAGCTTTCGGTAATCTGTTCCTTGATTTCGGGCGATACGCCCTGGAGTGTGTTGGGCTGAGCGAGGTAGGCGGAAACCACATAGTATTCGGGGTGCTCGTCGTTGACCTTCTCGTGGAAGCGCCAGATCTGCTCCAGACGTTTCCCAGTGGACTGCCTGGATCGCTCGAGTCTTTGGAAACCATCTGCCCAGAAACGGATACTCTCAAACAGCAGCGATAGGAGGATTTCGTCCTTGTTTTTGAAATAGAAGAACAGGGTAGCCTCGGAGAGTTCGCACAGTTCAGCGATCTCTTTTGTGGTCGTGCCGCGGAATCCTTTTTCGAGTAGCAACCGACGTGCCGCATCCAGTACCGCTTCTTTTCGTGCCTGGCGTTCCCTTTCGCGTCGCTCGGCTACGCCCATGTTAGTACTCCTTTCCGCGTCTCAAGCCGTTGGTCGAGCTCACACACCAAGCTGCCGTGCGATGGTTTCCCGCTGTATTTCGCTGGTGCCCTCACCTATTTCCAGAACCTTACAATCCCGGTAGAAGCGTTGGGCAGCGCTGTCCTTCATGTAACCCTGCGCCCCACACAAATGTAAAGTGCGTTCACAAGCCCACGTGGCGGTTTCGGTGGCGAACAGCTTGGCCATGGACGCCTCCCGGTCATGTGGTTGGCCGGCGTCGGCCAGTCTCGCGGTATGCAGCGTCAGCTGCCACGCAGCCTCGAGCCGGGTGGCCATGTCGGCGAGAGTGAAGCGGATGAACTGATTAGCTGTCAAAGGTGCTCCAAACTGCACTCTTTGCGCACAGTAGTTTTGGCTCTCCTGTAGTGCGGCACGACTGAGCCCCACGCCGAACGCGGCACTTGCGATACGACCGAGGGTGAGGACCTTCAGTGAGCGAATGAAGCCCGCTTCCTCGGGTCCGAGGCGATTCTCGGCCGGGATACGGCAGTCATCGAAGACGATTTCGGCCATCTCGGAGGCGCCCATGCCCAGTTTCTTGAGCGGAGCGGCAACGTTCACACCCGGCGTGTCTGCATCGACCACGAACACGGAGAGCCCTTTGAGCCCCAGCTCGGGGTGGGTGGCGGCGACCACCACCATGAAATCGGCGAACGGAGAATTGGTGATGTACATTTTCGTGCCGTTCAGCACGTATTGGTCGCCATCCCGTGCGGCCGTGGTGGCAACTGTGGAGACATCGGCGCCGGCGTTCGGCTCCGCATAGGCCCAACAGCCTATCCGTTCGCCGCTCATCGCACCCGGCAACCAACGTTTTCGCTGCGCTTCGTCGCCCAGATGGACGAGCGCCGAGCTGGCCAGAGCCGTGTGCACGTAGAAACCGAGCGCGATAGCGGCGGAACCTCGCGCCAGCTCTGCGCACAACAGCGCGTAGAGCACGGATCCACCACCACTGCCGCCGTAACTCTCGGGCACAGAGACACCCAACCAGCCCAGATTTCCGAATTCGCGTAGCAACTGCTGAGGGTAGCGCTCTTCGAGATCCCAGGAGGTCGCATGCGGGATAATCTCGCTGTCCACGAACCTGCGCACCGATTCCACGAACTGGGCGTGCTCCGGGTCTATCAGTGGGTCCGACATCGCTGGTCTCCTGTTGGCCTACCGTTAGTGCTGTTTTGCGAAGAACGCGGCAACGCGTTCGCGGTGGGCTTCGCTTTGCAGGCACTGGACCTGAGCGAAGATTTCGTAATCGAATTCGTTTTCCATGTCGCGGTCCAGGGAGCGGCGAATGGCGTTCTTGGTGAACGCCAGCGCCCTGGCAGGACCCGTCACGAAGCTGCCGGCGAGTTGCATGACTGTCTCGTCCAGTTTCGCTTCGGGTACCAGTCTGGACAGGAGTCCCATCTCATGTGCTTCCTCGGCGGCAACGAATCTCGCCGTCATCATCATGTCCGTGGCCCGACCCAGGCCGACCAGGCGAGGCAAAAAGTACCCGCACGACATGTCGCAACCAGCGAGCCCTATATTCACGAACGGTGCGCAATAGCGAGAGCCCGCGGCACCTACTCTGAAATCACAGGCCAGAGCAAGCCCCAGACCACCCCCCACGACGTCGCCGTGACATCTGGCAATGACGGGTTTTTCCATGTTCGCGATGAGGCGCACGGGATCCAGATAATGGTCGACGATCTGTTCCCAGTCGGCTGGCGTGCGGTCGATCATCTGTCCGATGTCGGCACCGGCGCAGAACACGCGTCCCGCACCGGCCAGCACGAGCGCACCGGTTTCGTCGTCTTTCCCGGCAGCTTCGAGCGCTTCGATGAGTGCATCGAGCATCTCGATGTCGATGGCGTTCAGGCGATCCGGACGATTGAGCGTTATCGTGAGCACGCCGTCAGTGCGATCCGTTTTCAGTTTGTCCGTCATGATTTCCTCTTTGGCAGTACAGTGATGCTAGACGGTGAGCCTCAGCGCCCGGACCACGTTATCCCGCACTAGCTTTCGGTACACCTCGTCGCTCACACCTAGGTCTTCCAGTTCAGTCAGTGTGCGGTCGAACGCGAGCAGGGGGTAGTCGGTGGCCCAGATGACCTTGTCCTGTCCCCAGCCGGTGGCGAAATCCACCAGTGACTGGGGCCACTGGCGGGGGCCCCGCGCGGATGTCTCGAGGTATACGTTTGGGTGTTTCCACGCGAAGATCATCATCTCCTCGTGCCAGGGCTGGCCTACGTGGCAGCCGAGGATAACCAGCTCCGGGAAGGCCAGCGCCACCTCGTCCAGATAGATCGGGCGGCCGCATTCGGAAGGCAGTAAAGGCCCGGTGTGGCCGACCTGCAGGGCGACGGCGACGCCGAGTTCCACGCACTTCATGTAGACCGGCCAGTAGTGTTTGTCGTTTGGCGGCAGTCCGGTCATGCCATCGCCATTCATGTACGGTTCCAGCCGGATACAGACCATGCCGAGTTCGTTGACCAGGTAGGAGACGTCGCGGGCGACATCCATCGGTTTTTGCATGACGTTCACGGCCCCCGCGCCGATAAAGCGGTCCGGGTGCTGCTTGACGTACTGAGCCACCTCCTCGTTGGTGAGAACCCAGTCGCCCCTGTAGTGGAAGGAAGAGAGTATCAGCCGGTCCACGCCCGCGGTGTCCATCTCTTCGAGCAGTGCCTCGATCGACTGCCCTTCCATCATTACGGCGGGAGACCGGTACTTTCTGAATATGTGCTTGAATTCGTCCGGCCAGCGGGTGGCACCCTTGGGAGTGATGTGGGTCGCCCATGCGTCTATGGCGATTTTGGGTCGTGTCATCGTGCGTTGCTCCGGTCGATGCGTCTGATGTCCTGTATGGTGCGGCCGTTAGCGGCCATGAAACACCGGCGTCCTCTTCTCGACAAAGGCCTGTACGCCTTCCTGCGCATCCTCACTGACGCGCAGTGGTTCGGCATGAAACTGCTCCAGGCGCAGGGCCTCGTCCAAATCTAGATGGCGGCCCTGGTAGACGGCGTCGCGCGCTGCCCGGACGGCCAGCGGACCGTTCGCTGCAATGAGTTCGGCTACGCGCAGCGCCTCAGTGAGCAGGTTGTTCAGTTCGGTTATCCTGCTGACGAGTCCCCAGCGCAACGCCGCCTCGGCATCAATGGGTGCCCCGGTCAGGATCATCTCGAGTGCGACGCCCAAGGGCAGCGCGCGCGGCAGCCTTTGCGTGCCGCCGGCGCCGGGGAGGATACCTCGTTTGACCTCGGGCAATCCAAACACGGCGTGCTTCGCGGCGATTCGGATGTCGCAGGCCAGAGCGAGTTCAAGACCGCCCGCCAGACAGGGACCGTTGATGGCCGCGATCACCGGTTTGCGCGGGTCGAAATTCCTGGTCAGCGCCCCGAGCCCCGGGGTGCGTTCGCCGTTCTCACGCCGCTCGACGGGGGTCATCGAGCGGTAGTAGTCACCCATTTCCTTCAAATCGGCGCCGGCACAAAACGACTGGTCACCGGCTCCGGTCAATACAGCGACGCGCGCCGTATCCGAGTCCCGATATTCGTTCCATACATCGAGCAGGGCTTCGCGCATCTCGGTATTCAGTGCATTGCGTGCCTCGGGGCGATCCAGCGTCACGATCAGGACCTGTCCGCGCAATTCCGTTCGAACGCTCACTGTCCGCGAGCCACCAGGTCTTCACTGCGGGCGATGATGCCGCGCATTGTCTCACTGGTTCCGGCGCCGATGGTGAGAGCGAGCGAATCGCGATACAGGCGTCCAATCAGACACTCATCCATATGGCTGAGCCCGCCCTGGATCTGGGCGCATTCCCGAGCGGTATCCAGCGCCATCTCAGTGGCAAACAGCTTCGACATGGAGATCAGGGAGTTAGCGTCTTCTCCCCTCGTGTACTTGTCTATGGCCTGAATCATGAGGGCTTCAGCGGCTTCGATGTTGGTCAGGACATCCGCGAGCCGGTGTTGCCAGACCTGAAATCCAAGTAGTGGTTGGCCGAAGGCCTGTCGGTCGTGACCCCA
>DCWG01000002.1 GCA_002327525.1 Gammaproteobacteria bacterium UBA2168
CGACCATGCTCACGCTCCTGGAACACGGTACCGACTATCAGAAAGAGACGTTCCTCAAACCGCTGCTCGAAGGGCACAAACGCATCTGCTATTCCATGACGGAGAAGGCCGCCGGTGCGGATGCCACCGGAATGCAGACCACCGCCGTGCTCGAAGGAGACAGCTGGGTGCTGAACGGCGAGAAGTGGTTCAGCTCTTCAGCCAGCGTGGCCGATATCGCGGTGGTCATGGCCAAGACAGACCCCGAGGCGCCGCGTCATGAGCAGTACAGCACGTTCATCGTAGAATTGCCGAACCCCGGCTATCAGATAGTGCGCAATATCGAGACGATGCAACCGCATACCGATCTCGGACTGAAGCTGGGCGGCTCGCACTCCGAGATCAAGATCGAAAACCTCACGGTACCGCGCGAGAACATACTGGGCGGGCGCGGCAAGGGTTTCGACATGGGCCAACACCGTCTGGCATACGGACGTCTGCGTCATGGTATGCACAACGTGGCCATGGCTCAGCGTGCGCTCGATCTCGCCGCAGAGCATGCGATCAAACGCGTCACTTTCGGCAAGCGCCTGGCCGACCGTCAGGGTGTACGGTGGATGCTCGCCGATTGCGCCGCAGAGCTGTACAAGGCGCGGCTGATGCTGCTGCACATCGCCTACAAGGCGGAAAACGGCATGGATCTTCGACAGGAGAACGGCATCGCGAAGGTGTTTCTCGCGCACATGGTGCATCAGGTGGTGGATACCGCACTGCAACTACATGGTGCGCTCGGTTACAGCCACGACACCCCACTCGCGCGCTGGTACACGGGAATCCGCAGCCAGCGTCTGGTGGATGGCCCGGACGAAGTGCATCGCTGGCGCACGGGAGCGAACGTGATCAAGGCGTTCGAGGCGCATGGGACGACGGCGTCTGCCTGCGGAGGCGAACTGCTGTAGAGGGTAAGTGGGGCCAATCGGGTTGAGTCCGTGCATCTGGTAGCGGCTCGCCCGTCGGCCACCAGGATTCGACTCATTGGGGCGCGCCTGAGAGGCGGGCTCTGGGTAACGAAAGGCGGTATCGAACATGAGGGAGACCTACACATCCAGGTTCCCGGAACTCGGATTCTACGGGTTGCCAGGGCATACGCGTACGCCGCGTGACGTCTTGAAACAAATCAGCGATGCCGAAGCGCTGGGTATCGGCAACGTGATGATCTCTGAGCGGGCGGATTACAAGGAGATATCCGCCATCTGCGGTGCGTGCGCTGCGGTGACGGAGTCGATCTACATTGGCACCTCCGGCACCAATCTCAACACGCGCCATCCGGTGATCACCGCGTCCATCGGCAGTACCCTCGCCAGCTTGTCGAACGGGCGCTTCGCGCTGGGTCTGGCCAAGGGTGGCGCTGCACGATGGAAGGCGTGGGGCCTGGACTTTCCAACTTACGAACGCGAGGCTGAGTTCATTGCACTCCTGCGCAGACTGTGGCGCGGTGAAACCATCGCGGCACACGACGGAAGCCTCGGACAGTACGCGCATCTGAGCCTTGCACCCTATGTTGAGGAGGATATCCCGATACTCTACGTGGGCTTCGGGCCCAGAAGTCTCGTCAATGCCGGACGACTCTACGATGGTGCACATCTGCACACGTTCATGAGCGATCGGGCGCTGGGTGATGCCGTAGCCGCGATACGGTGCGGTGAGGCGGAGGCTGGTCGCGAACAGGGCTCGGTGAAGGTCTGGTCCGTGTTTGCCACGGCCTGTGAGGTGTCGGAGGAGGTGTACCTCAAGTACATCATCGCGCGGCTTGCGACCTATCTGCAGATACCGGGATATGGCGAGTTGTTGGTGTCGGTGAACGGCTGGGATGAGGAAGTGTTGCGAAACTTCCGGGAGCACCAGGCAGTCACCTCGGTAGGCGGATTGATCGACAGCGTGGCCAGTACGATGCAGCTTGCGGAAATCGAAAAGCTGATTCCCGAGGCGTGGCGGCCGGCGGCGGTGGGCACGGCGAAGCAATGTGCGGAGCGCTGGCTGGATCAGTTCAGGGCCGGTGCGGACGGAATCATCATCCATGCCAGCACACCCGAGGAATTCGCCCCGGTGCTGGATGAATATGCGAAAATCCGGCCATACGAATCATTCGAAGGGCGGACCAACCGTCCGGGCTGACAGGGGGAATTCAGATGGGTTACACATGTTTCGACGTCACGATCAGTGATCAGGTCGCCCACATCGTGTTGAACCGGCCGGAGAAGCGCAATGCGATGAACGCGGCGTTCTGGCGCGAGCTGCCTGAAATCGTCGAAGACATCGACGCCAACGCGCGTGCACGAGTGATCGTCATCTCCTCCACAGGTCCACACTTCACCGCGGGACTCGATCTGGCGAGCTTCGGCAGTGGTGGAGATTTCGGCGAGGACGACGAACGTGCGTCTTCGATGCGCAGACGCCAGCGCGCCATCGCCATGTACAACAACATCCTGCATACACAGCACAGCTTCAACGTATTGGAAGAGTGCCGCCTGCCGGTGCTGGTGGCCATTCAGGGTGGCGCGATCGGCGGCGGCGTGGATCTGGCTGCCGCCTGTGACATCCGCTACGCGACCGAGGATGCCTACCTGGTGATTCAGGAGATCAATATCGCGCTGACCGCCGATGTGGGGACGTTTCCGCGCCTGGTGAAACTGATCCCGGAGGGCATCGTTCGCGAGCTCGCCTATACGGGACGGCGCATGCCGGCGGCGGAGGCCAAGGCGGCGGGACTCCTGAACGAGGTGTTTGCGGATCAGGAAAGCATGCTGCGCGAGGTAATGGAGGTGGCGCGCGAGGTCGCCAGCAAAGCGCCGCTGGCGGTATACGGATCGAAGCGCATGATCAACTATGCACGGGACCACTCCACCGCTGACGGCCTCGATTACATCAGCCTCTGGAATGCCAGCAACCTCAATGTCGAGGAGATTGGCGAGGCGTTGGCGGCCAAGGCCGAAGGACGTCCGGGTGATTTTGCCGAACTGCCGGTAAAACGCGCATAACGAACAAACAGGAGATAGATATGAAAATAGACGGTAGCAGGGGGATATTCGTTGGGGGTGCATCTGGCATGTGCCGCGCCACGGCCACGCGTTTTCGCGCGGGTGGGGGTGAGGTGGCGATTCTCGATCTCGAAACCTCAGATGGAGCAGCCGTTGCCGAGGAACTGGGCGGGCGTTTCTTTCCGTGCAATGTGATGGACTTCGACGGTATGGCCGGCGTGATTGGCGAGGCGGTCGAACACCTCGCAGGGATGCAGTTTCTGGTCAATACCGCTGGCGGTGCAGTTGCCCAGCGCACGGTGAAGCGGGATGGCTCACGGCACTCGCTGGACGACTTCCGCCGCATCATCGACCTCAATCTCATCGGCTCGTTCAACATCAACTCCATTGGCGCTGAACACATGGCCGGCAACGAGCCCAACGAGAACGGCGAGCGGGGTGTGATGCTCAACACGGCCTCCATCGCTGCTTTCGAAGGTCAGATCGGGCAGGTGGCCTACACCGCCGCCAAGGGCGCAATAGCAGCGATGACGTTGACCATGGCCCGCGACCTCGGCTCCCTGGGTATTCGTTGCATGGCCATCGCCCCCAGCCTGTTCGATACGGGCCTGACCGCTGGTATTCCGGAGGAAGGTGCGCTGCAGCTCACCAAGGACGCCGCGTTCCCGCGCCGGATGGGCAGACCTGATGAGTTTGCCATCATGGCGATCTCGATTTTCGAGTGTGCGATGATGAACGGGTCGACCATTCGGGTGGATGGCGGGCAGCGGTTCGCCCCGCGCTGACATCAACGCTGCCGAGGGGTGAGGCGAGATTACTGCGGCGGGGTCAGGCGCCGGCCGCCAGCGGTTCTCGCACTCGACGATCACCGCGTAGTGCGGCGATGGTCACGATAAGAAACAGCAGACCCCCAATCGCGGCCAACAAGCCGCCCAGTCCCATCATGCCCATACCCAGGGTCTGGGCCGCGCCGTCGAGTGCCTGCTCGGCCCCGGCCACCTTACGTTGCACGCCGTAGCCGCCGGACATGGCGAGTCCGGTGATGTGCAGCATCTGACCGGTGGCGAAGACGTAGGGCTGCCAGTTCAGCATGCGCCGGTGCGTGATGGCGTACCCGAGTCGAGGCAGTATGTAGTAGACCACGCCCATGAAAGCGAGCGTCACACCCACGATGGAGCCGTGATAGTGGGCGGGGATCATGGTGTTGGACCCCTTGATCATGAACCCGAGCAATCCGCCGGCCGCAAACAACGACAGTGAGCACAGCAGTGCTGCGCGCAGCGGCCTCTGATCCGTGTTCGGGGGTGTGTGATTGAACAGACCCGACAACACGATCAGGCAAAGCGGGGCTGCCGCGAGCCCGCCCCAGCGCATCAGTTCGGTAAATTCACGAATACTCGCTCCGGATTCCACGGGCAAGCGGTAGATCCAGGGTACAATCGCGAGCGGTGCGACGACGAGCGCGAACAATGCCATGCCGGTTCTGGGTCCCATCGGGAAACGGCCGCCGCTTCCTGCGACGAGCAGCACCCAGGCGACGAGTGCGAGCACGGTATTGGTGAACTGCTGCACATGGCCGCCACCCCAGAACAGGTACTCGAAAAACACCTTCCCCTCGATACCGGCGGGTATGAGGGCCCACGACCAGCCCACACACACCACGGCGAACAGGATCGATACAGCCGCCAGCGCCAGCGCAAAGCGGATCGTGTTGAGATAACCGGGTTCAGAGAAAGTGATACGGGTCTGACGCAGAAAACACAGCGCCTGCACAACGAGGCCGGCGGCGAGTGAAGCGAGCGCGATGTAAAACCAGTTGTGCTGAAGCACCGGGACGTAGTTGTTCATCAGCGGCTTGCCATCGCCGACGAAAGGAGCAAGGCTGATCATGACCGTGCCGAGCACGGCGAGTGCTATCGCCAGAACGTTCCAGCGGCTCTGACGGCTGCTGAACAACGTCCATACCATTCCGGCACAGGCCATGAACCACACCAGCACCGAAAGGTCGACATGCACGACGAGGGCAGTGCGGAAAAAGTCTTTCCAGGGCAGGAAATCCTGGAAACCGGGCGTACGGGCCAGGGCCAGCAGAACGGAGAGAACACCGGCGGCGAGCAGCGCATAGACGCCCAGCCAGATCCACGCTGTGGTGCGCTGACGCGTCGGTTCGTCGATGGGTCCGACGGCATCGCTGTCCGGGTGCAGGTTCAACCCGCCTCCTCCTGTAGTTGGTGCACTTTCTCGATCATGGTGGGTACGGTGATACTCTGAGCGAAAGTAGTACGGACATTGCCTTGCGGATCCAATACGTAGATGTGGCTACTGTGCGTGATGCTGTATTCGAGTTCCGAGACGATCTCGTCTTTTTCGTAGAACACCTTGTAAGGTGCAGTGGCGGCACCTATCTCTTCCACCGAACCGGTCATGCCGACGAAAGCATCGCCCCAGAATTCGATATAGGGTTCCAGACGCTCCATGG
>DCWG01000004.1 GCA_002327525.1 Gammaproteobacteria bacterium UBA2168
TCGCCGATGCTGCCGGATGCAGTGAAGGTCTGTGGCGGTGGAGGTTGTTGCACAGGTCCACTACTGCTCCCATTATCACCGCCCCCGCCATCAGTGGCCGCGAACCAGGTCGCCAGTAGTGCCAGCACGTACTGACTGAAGTTGTACGATAGCCCAAAGCTCATCAATGTCTCTCCGACTAACTGTTGCTACAGTCGAGGAACGCTTCAGATAGTGTGTGTGGTTATGCTCATGAAGCCCGCGCTCATGAAGCCCGCCCCGTTAGGAGAACGAGTGTATGTAAGCGGCTTGTAAAACCTGTGAGGAAGTCCACAAACGCGGCCCAAAAGCCTCGGACTGTGAGCAGGTTCACGAAACACACGAGCACTCGGTGAGCGCTCAGTGAAAGGAAGTCAGGAGACCACGGCCGCAGGAATGCGAATAGGGCGGATCAGACGAGGATCACGCCGATAAACGGATCACGAACCAGTACGTACCGAGCGTGATGCAGGTGGCACTCCCCCAGGCAGCCAATGCCGGTAAGTGACGCGCCATACGCCCGCTGCGCGCGAGAACCCAGGCCCCCGTCATCGCAAGCCCTGCAACCGCAAATTGACCAACCTCGACCCCGACATTGAAACCGGCAAGTGCTGCGACCAGACGATCTTCAGGCACACCGATCTCCAGCAGGCTGCCAGCGAAACCGAAGCCGTGAATGACACCGAAAGCCACTGTCAGCAACCAGTGCCAACCAAACCGAAATGTTCCGCGGGAAAGATATAGGTAACCGGCCGTTAGTAGAGATAGTCCAACCAAGATCATGCCCGTCAGTTGCGCCCAAGCAGTTACGGCGATCACAAGCGCGACAACTGCCGCCACCAGCCACCAGAGGTTGCGTGGACCACTGAAGAACTCACATCCCACCAGTACAATGGTGAACCCAATGAGCGCCTCGATGACTGTGCCGTTCGCTCCTACCCAGCCAAGCACAGCGCCCGTCAGCGATAGAGAATGGCCGAGCGTAAATCCGGTCATCATCCACAGCAGTGTCAACAGAGATGAACGATGGCGAATTCGAACAACCAATAGCAACACTCCCAGAAACGCCAGATGATCGAATCCAAACGCGATGTGCTCGACACCAATCGCGAGGTATCCCCAGCCAACCTCCCACTGAGAGCGGCGCTCGCTGTCAAAATGCAATTCCCGCACATCCGTCGACAGCAGGCCTTCCACTCCTACCGCCTCACCACGCATGAACCGTGCGCTGTGCGCGTGGCGCGGATCCGGGCCGAAGATCGCGTCAATCCGTATGCCGGCAACCTCGCTGCAGCGCCACGTCATCGCTATCTGTAAAAACCCCGCGCGTTGCAGCTGCCGCACGCGCGGTGCCGAGGTGGCTTCACAGCTCCCGATCGGGGTCAGGCCTGCCACAACGTGCCGGGCCACCTCTGCCTCGGGATCGCCGCCCGCACCCGGGAGATCGTCCGCCAGCATGCGCAACGATGCCGTAGGCAGGTGAAACAACCCCGTGAGCTCCTCCCCCTCCAGGCGCCACACCGAATAGGATTGCCCCATGGTATGCGCCGTGGCCGCGCAGGGCGCCAACACCGTCATCCACAATACCATCGCCGCGGTCCGCGCCGTCACTGGGCCACCTCATCAGAATCTGCGAGCTCCGTGTATCGAATGTCCGCCCTGGCACGCAGCCATTCCAGATAGGCTCTCAGTGAAGCCCGGTCTAGCTCACGCCGATACTCCGACACGACGCGCTTGCGAACATCATCGTATGCAAGCGGAGCACCATCAATACGACGAACGACGCGGAGTACGTAGAGGTTCTGCCCAACTTCCACTGGTTTCGATATCTGACCATCGGCCAGCCCCATCGCGGCCCGCAGCAGCGATGGGCCGATATGCTGGTTGAGCTGCCTCGGGATTAGCGCAACCTCCGGCATCAAGACGAGGTCTTCATCACCCAGCCGGGCTCGTACAATCGCAAATGCCTCACCCTGCAGGAGCTGCTGGTACGCACGCGCGGATCTCAGACGAGCCTCTTCGCGGCCATGTTCGTGTCCACTGAACAGAATCCGCTCCACCTGCAGAGCGTCGGGGGAAGAAAAACGCCCCGGATTGGTCTCGAAGTAGCCTCGCAGCTCATCTTCCGTGGGTTCGACTCCCAGGTTTTCGGCAACTACAACTTGCGTCACCGCCTGCAGCAGCGTACTGCGAGCGCCATTGTGCTGACGCGCCAGGTCGAGTTCCAGGCCGCGCTGAATCAACAGCTCCTCATCGACCACCCGAGTGATGGCGGTGGCCACATCGGCGCCGCGTGCTAGCATCGCCTCGTAGTGTCCCCGCCCGATGGCAACCCCGTCACCACCGCCACCACCGCGCCGTTTTCTGCGTCCTCGACTGAATCCGCAGGCCCACGGCCCGCGCCCGATTCCAGGATCTGCCACAACGCGATGGCCACACCGGCCACCACGGCAGCGCCCGCCAGCCAGCCGCGAGGCGTGGTAGTATCGGGAACTTCGCGCTTCGCGCCAGCTGACCGTACGTAGGAGTTTGGAGAGTGTCCCTTCAAGCCATAACTGCCAGTGTTCTTGTTATCGGCAATGAAATCTTGTCTGGCCGCACACAGGATATCAACCTCAACCACATCGCGACGACCCTGGGAGAATGGGGTATACAGGTGAGAGAAGCCCGGGTCGTGGCTGACATCGAGGAAGAGATCGTCGCCGCCGTCAACGAACTGCGCAGCCGCTACGACTATTTGTTCACGACCGGCGGCATCGGCCCGACCCATGACGACATCACCGCCGAGTGTATCGCAAAGGCATTCGACGAACCGCTGGTCGAGCACCCGATAATCGCCAAACTCATCCGCGCACGCCCCGCGCCGGATGACATCATGGAATCGCGTCTGCGCATGGCACGGATCCCACAAAGTGCGAAGTTGGTGGATAACGCCACAGGCGGTCCACCCGGATTTCGTGTGGACAATGTCTTCGTGATGGCGGGTATTCCCGCGGTAATGCAGGCGATGTTGGCCTCACTCGACGGCAAGCTGAAATCGGGTCCTGTGGTACGCAGCCGTTCCGTCACCGCCTATCTCGGCGAAAGTCAGATCGCTGCAAAACTCGGCGAGATCCAGGACGACTTTCCGGACGTGGATCTCGGAAGCTACCCGTTTTTCCAGAAAGATCGCTACGGTACGTCCCTGGTCATGCGAGGGACAGACGAGGCCCAGCTCGACGCCATGCTGGAAGCGGTGAAGGAAGCCATAGTCTCCTCTGGTGAAAACCCCCACGACATTCAGAGGGGGTGAGTACGTCACCACCGCACCGCCGAAACGCGGGTGTCCTCTTATTTCTAATGCTCTACTCAACCGGATCGCCTGGCTCCGCGGCGACACTCGCCGAACTGGAGACCGGCTACGCGGGGCTCGATCGACGCAAAGCCCTGGCCGCCGTACCCGGTGACTCCGGCACGCACGGTGTCGCCCATTCCCAAAGTCAGGATGTGCTGGCCACCGTCCGAGCGCTTACCGATTGCGAAGCGCAGCGACAACCAGACGCGCCGCCCTGCGAACTGATACGCCTAAACGAGATCCATATCAGAACAGGGGCGCAGTTACGCGCTGAAGTTCCGCGCGCTCCTCATCCCCTGTACCTGTGGCGTTACAGGAGTGATGACGCCGTCGTGTTTCTCGCCGGTTCCATTCACACCCTGAAACCGAGTCTGTATCCACTTCCCGTACAGGTCACACGGGCATTCGATGAAGCCGACACACTTGTGCTCGAAGTCAACATCGAGGATATCGACCCACAAGCACTGCAGCGGAAGATCTCGAGTATCGCGACACTCCCGGCAGGCACGACGCTGGTCGATGTCTTGCCAGGACCTTTATATCAGCGCCTCCAGACTCAGATGTCTCGTTACGGCGTACCGCTCGAACGGATGCAGCATTTCAATCCCAGCATGGTCATGACTCAGTTCGTCGTCACACGGCTGATGTCTTTCGGCTATGACGCAACCATCGGCGTCGAGGAGCATCTCCTGGCCAGAGCACACGATAAGCGCATTCTGCAGTTGGAAACACCCGAGGCTCAGCTCGAGCTGTTGTTCGGGCAACCGCTTGAAACACAAATCGATATGCTGAGCGAAACACTGGACCAGGACGTCGAGTTCGAGCCGATGCTGTCGAACATGATCACCGCCTGGTTGTCGGGCGACGATGCGGCTTTCGAAGACCTTTTTCGCCGGCAAGCGGGTGACAGCGCACTGGCCCGGGACTTCAATCGTCAGCTGCTCGACGACCGCAATGTGGTGATGGCTGAAAAGATTTCCGGCTATCTGCAGGATGAGGGTGTGTATTTCGTTTTGATTGGTGCTGCGCACTTCATCGGAGATAGCGGTATCGTGGCGGAACTCGAGCGGCGTCAGATTACAGGCGAACGCATCTATTCGGACATGGGTATTGCACCTGAAACGGTGCACTGAGTACACACAAACAGAGGTATGCAATGGACATTGCTGGTAACAAAGCGCTCGTATTCGGCGGCACATCGGGCATCGGTCTGGCCGCTGCGAATCGGTTGCAAGATGGTGGCGCCACGGTCGTCGTGTTTGGACGCAGCGACAGCAACATCGCGACAGCTCTGACGACCCTGGGAAACGGTGCCAGAGCGATTTCTGCTGACGTCCTCGACCGTGATGCACTGACGGAGATTTTCGAGGCGGAAGCACCGTTCGACATCCTTGTCAACACCGCCACCGGAGGCGATCGCGCCATGGGGCCGTTTCTCGAGATGGACCTCGATGGATTTCAGGGTTCATTTCGCAAGCTGTGGGGATACACCAACACCGTACACCTTGGCACACGACATCTCAGCGAAGACGGCTGCATCGTCCTGGTGAGTGGCGCACCGGCGCGCAAGGCACGCCCGGGTAACACCTCGTTGTCCACTGTCGGCAACGCCGTGGAGGGATTCGTACGTGCCGTTGCGCCGGAGATCGCCCCCCGTCGCATAAACGTGGTATCTCCGGGCATCATCGACACGCCGATGTTTCCCGTACGGGGCGAAGTTCGCGACGAATTCCTGGGCAAGGCAACGGCTGGCAATCTCATCAAGCGAGCAGGTACCGCTGATGAGGTGGCACATGGAATTCTATTCGCCATAGAAAACGACTTCGTCACCGGTACGACCGTGGATGTCGACGGAGGCATGCTGCTGCCTTGAGCGCGCCCTTCCTGCAACCACCCCGGACACTGACCGGGGCCATACCCAGACCATGCTTTCGAGCACACTGCGTAAACTCGTAATGCGCAATCGAGCCACAGCTTTCCACGCAAGTGCCGCCCGCGAGATCGTGACCACAGCCGATGACGCCAATCTCGAGGTGTGGCACAACCGCGGACTGTTACCCAGTCAGCCAGCGATGTTTCTCATCCATGGCTGGCTGGGCTCGGCAACATCGGGATATACGCTGTCCGCCGCCATGCGCGCGGCCGAGGCCGATTTTCACACGCTACGAATCAACCTTCGTGATTAAGGCGATACCGCGCATCTGAATCGGGAGTTTTTTAGTTCGGCCCGCATCGGCGAGGCAATTCACCTGGTGCGGCATCTGAGGAACGAGTATGGCGAGAGCGGACTGCTCGGCTTCTCGCTGGGCGGAAACTTCGCGCTGCGCATCGCGCGCGCGACCGGCATACCTACACTTGCCATCTGCCCCGCGATGGACGCGGCGTTCACGATGCAACGCACAGACGACGGAGTTCCGCTCTACCGCCATTACTTCGTGAGAAAGTGGCTGCGCGCGCTGCGCGCCAAGCAAGCCGCCTTTCCCGAACACCACGACTTCACGAATGCACTGAAGATGAACTCCGTCTCGTGTCTCACCGATCTATTCGTCGGTCACTACAGCGACTTCGCAAATACCGACGAGTACTTTGCGCAGGGCTCACTCGACAGCGCGCCGCGCTGCATGTGAGTCACGCACCTCGTCCGGAAAATCGCGATAGAGTGCGAACTTCGCATCCTGCACCTTCGAGTAGACTTCCGAGTGTATGCTCTCCACGTCCGGACCGCGTGTTGCGGCGAGTGCGAAAACCGCGTCCATCTGCGTGAGATCCCGAAACTCCAGCATCGGATGAAACTCGCTGAGTCCTTACGCGGCGAGCCCCAGCTTGCGGCGCGTGATGCGGTAGCCGGTCAACAGGTCTCGACCTTACATGTGGTCCAACCACGCCCAAACCGCGGAAACGAAATCGAGATCCCAAACGCCGGGTTTCAACTCACACCAGATATGGTAGATATCCACGCCCATACTCCTTGTCATGTTGATTCCGATATGGGCAAGCTCTGATCAGATCTCATCCGCTCAGCGTTTCGCCGGTACCCACTAGCGGTACCACGGCGCGTTCGCACCGGTCTCCAGATTCCCTCCGCTGATGATGATGCCAATTACCTGGCTATCCGCAGCGATAGGCCCCCATCGCAGCAGAGCAGCCAAGGGCACCGCTGACGAGGGTTCCACGATCATGTTGAGATGCCGCGTCATCAGATCGAGAGCACGACTGATTTCCTCCTCGCCAACGCACCGAATCGGCAGATCATAGGACTGGAAGATTGCGAAATTGCGCATCCCAAGCGCCGTGCGCAACCCATCGGCGATGGTCACGGGCGGCCTCTGCGTCTGCCGCACACCGGTACGCATGGATTGCGCCGCGTCGTCAGCAAGCTCCGGTTCCGCGCCGACCACCTGTACCCGACACTCTGCCTCACCTACCGCCTCGATGGCGCCCGCGGCCAGTCCACCACCGCCGACGGGCAACCACAACTCGTTTATCTCGACCGCGTCGTGCAGGAATTCCGCTGTCGCCGTGCCCTGCCCGTCGATCACGTCCCGGTCGTCATACGGCGGGATGATGGCAGCGCCGGTATCCTCGACCAGTTCTGCGAGACACGCCTCACGTGCGGCGAGCGTCGGACCGCATGTCACGACATGGCCACCGAAGCGTTGGACGTTTCGTCGCTTGAAAGCTGATGCATCCTGAGGCATCACTATGAAGGCAGGCACACCGGCCTTCCGCGCGGCGCGAGCGAGCGCAGCGCCATGATTACCCGATGAGTGGGTCACAACTCCCGCACTCCGGTCGCCACCCCCCTTGCACAGTATTGCATTCATCGCACCGCGCGCCTTGAAGGCGCCCGTCCACTGGAAGTTCTCGCACTTGAAACGAATCGAAACACCGCAAAGATCATCAAGTGCATCACTGGACACGACCGGAGTATGCACGACGAATGGTGCGATGCGCGCGGCTGCCTCCGTCACGCTCAAGCGCTGTTACCCTGGGGAAATCCACCGGCCTTGAGCAGCGCCGATGGCACTGCTTTACCGAGTACGCTCTGCAGCCAGTCGGACGTGTCGATGAGGCAGTCGAGGTTCACCTCGTGCTGGATACGCATGCGCTCGAGCATGTACACGAGATCTTCAGTGGCGATATTGCCCGTTGCGTTGGGAGCAAAAGGGCAGCCGCCGATACCACCGATACTTGCGTCGAGAGTCGAAACACCCGCCTGGAGCGCCGCAAATGCATTGGCGATACCCATGTTGCGCGTGTCGTGAAAATGCGCGCGCAGCGGCATGTTCTCGCCAAGTCGCTGCCGTAACATCGCGAACAAATCCGCCACCTGACCGGGGACGCCAACGCCAACGGTATCCGCCAGCGCGATTTCGACAGGCCGCTCCTGGGCTAACGCATCCGCGATTTCGACCACCCGTTCGAACGGCACCTCACCCTCGAACGGGCAACCGAAGGCGACCGCAATCGTCACCTGAGCCCGCAAACCCCTATTGCAGGCATCGCGCAATATGGCGCGCGCCATGGTGACCGCGTCATCGACCTCCATACCCTGATTTTCCCGGCAGAAAGTATCGCTGGCCGGGACGACCAGACCCACCTCGTCCAGACGACCGGTCGCGAGTAGACGCTGGTAACCACGTTCGTTGAGCACGAGTGCCGTGTATGTCACATCACCGCGCTGCGGAAGCCCGGCTACGATGGCCTCCGCATCGGCCATCTGCGGCACGCGCCCTGGGTGCACGAAGCTCGTCACCTCGATGCGCCGGCAGCCGGCATCCAACGCCCGGTCGATGAGCTTGAGCTTGTCCTCGGTGGACACCAGCACTGCCTCGTTCTGAAGCCCGTCGCGCGGGCTGACCTCCATCACCATTACCGCGTCGCGCATTTCGTATCGCTCCTAGCCCCTATCAGGCTTCCATGAATCGCGCAGCGTCACCGTGCGATTGAACACCAGCGCATCTCCCGATTGTGCGTCCTTGCAGAAGTAACCGGTGCGTTCGAACTGAAATCGTGAATGCTCACTCGCCGCCACGGCCGGTTCCACGAATCCCCGTGCCACTCGCAGCGAATCCGGATTGAGGTCATCAGCAAGGGTTCCCGCGCCTGGTTGCGGCACTCTGAACAACCGGTCATACAGCCGCATCTCGGCGGCCACCGAGCGCTGCGCGTGCGCCCAGTGGATGACGCCCTTCGGCTTGAGACCGCTGGTATCGCTG
Organism: Gammaproteobacteria bacterium UBA2168; assembly: GCA_002327525.1. Taxonomy (GTDB): domain Bacteria; phylum Pseudomonadota; class Gammaproteobacteria; order Pseudomonadales; family Azotimanducaceae; genus JASLQO01. Next base: position 8,572 of record DCWG01000004.1, read on the forward strand.
CCGCTCCTGGAGTCCGGGAAGTAGCTGCAACGCAACTCCACCACTTCACCGTCCTCATCGGTAATCACTTCGTCGCAGCGGATGATGTAAGCGTAGCGCAAACGTACCATCTGCCCTGGAGACAGGCGCTTGAATTTCTTCGGCGGCACCTCGGCGAAATCGTCGCGTTCGATGTACAGCTCTGCGCCAAACGGCAGTTCGCGCGTTCCGAGATCGACATTCTGCTGATGCCACGGACCCACTAGCAGCTCGCCATCGCCTGCATAGTTGACGATCGTTATCTTCAGAGGATCGACTACCCCCATGCCGCGCGGTGCGTTTGATTCGAGATCCTGGCGAATGCAGAACTCCAGCAGGTTCATCTCGACGGTGTTGTCCTGTTTGGTGACGCCAATGCGCCGGCAGAACTCGGCGATCGCCCCCGGGGTCACGCCCCGGCGGCGCAGTCCGGCAAGCGTGGGCATGCGCGGATCGTCCCACCCGGCAACGTACCCGTCCTCCACCAGCGTATGCAGCAGACGCTTACTCATCACTGTGTATTCGAGCCCCAGGCGGGAAAATTCGATCTGCGGCGGATGGAAATTGACGTTTATGTTATCCAGCACCCAGTCGTACAGAGGGCGGTGATCCTCGAACTCGAGCGTACACAGCGAGTGCGTAATTCCTTCCAGCGCATCGCAAATACAGTGCGTGAAGTCGTACATGGGATAGATCACCCAATCGTCCGCCGTGCGCTGATGCGTTGCGTGGCGTATCCGATAGAGAACCGGATCACGCATATTCAGGTTGGGTGACGTCATATCGATTTTTGCGCGCAGAACATGGCGACCGTCGCCGAATTCACCAGCGCGCATACGTGCGAATAGATCGAGATTCTCGGCAACACCACGCTTCCGATAGGGGCTCTCCCGGCCCGGCTCGGTCAGCGTTCCGCGCGAGGCGCGGATCTCCTCGCCGCTCAGGCTGCACACGTACGCCTTGCCCTCCTCCACAAGCTCCACTGCGAACTTATACAGCTGCTCGAAATAGTCGGATGCATGCGTCTCGTGACCCTCGAAGTCAAACCCCAACCAGCGGACATCCTCCTTTATTGCCTCGACGTACTCCTGGTCTTCCTTGAGTGGGTTGGTATCGTCGAAACGCAGATAGGTATAGCCGCCGTACTCACGCGCCACGCCAAAGTTCAGACAAATGCTCTTGGCGTGACCGATGTGCAGATACCCGTTCGGCTCTGGTGGGAACCGCGTGACGACCAAACTACCCCCGAGCGTGTCCTCATCGAGATCGCGTTGGATGCGCTGGCGAATGAAATCGTTGGCTTCTTCGGTCATTAATCGCGTCTTATCCGGTGTTGGGAAGCAGCCGCGTATTCTATCGGGGCGACCAGGTGGGCACTAGTGTGGACTGTTCATGAACCTACTACTGGGGCCGCCGATAGCAATAAAACCAGGACTGCGCGGGTGCAGTTTGCGAAGCGAGTTGCCTCCCCTCACCTCTCAAGAGACTGTGATAGTGTGAGAGCATGCACATGCGCACTCTCCTTGGTACCGGCATCACCGTGCTGCTGGCGTGTCTCGCCTACTTCCTGGAATCCTCATGGCATCCCGAACTGACCGCGGCCAGGCGCATCAGCGGAGAGCGCTGGTTTCAGTTGTTCTATGACGATCGGCAGGTCGGCTACATGCATACCGCTGCCCACCGTGATGGGCAGCGGCAGTGGCACTTCACCAGTCTGACGCATTTCATGGTGGCGGACGGATATCCCGTCAGCATTAGCGAGCACCTCACGTTTTCTTCCCGGGCACCGTACCTGCTCGAGCGCGCCGAACACTGGAATCAACGTCGCGGCTCTGCACCGGAGGGCACACTGATCGAACAGACGGCAGAGGGAATGCAGGCAACGTTCGTACATGACGCCACTTCGCGCGAACGGCCGATAGCATGGCGATTTGCACTGGCAGAACACTTGGCGTTCGAGATCTGGCTCGACCAGGCGACGCCGGCGGCAGGTGAGGAAACTGCGGTTCGTGCACCGGACTTCGACCGCGGTACCCTGGTGACGCGCATGTTCGCCATAACCGAACTCAACTCGCTCGGCTACCAGGTGCGCAATCCAGCGCTTTTGAGTCCGACCGTGATCCAGCTAGATCACAACTATGCGCCCGTGGCTATGTCCATGGCCGGACTGTTTACTGCCAGACGGTCGAGCCGTCAGGCGGCACTAGCCTCACGCTCACCCCTGCACCTCACCGACTATTCGATACCGCTCGACCAACAGCTAGTAGATCACCATCAGATCGCCGAACTCGATCTCGCCATTGCCACCAAGGAGGATCTCTCCGAGATCTGGCCGGATGCGCGGCGCGAAGCACGCGGATGGAGCATGAAGCTCACCGCCAACAGCCTGAGCGAGGAGACCGACCCGTCGCAGGCAACCTCGGAAACTCTCAGCTACCCCACCCGGCATCCGGCCGTCCTCACACTGCTTGAGAAAGCGAACCTGCCGGAGGAGCCCGTCGAGAGCATCGCGGAACTGGTGCAATTCGTGCACTCCTTCATAACCTACACGCCCGGCACGAAACCGCGCAGTGTGCTCGAAACGATCGACAAACGCTCTGGCGAATGCACAGAGTTCGCCGATCTGCTCACTACGCTTGCACGAGCATCGGGCATTTCCGCAAAGACGGTCGTGGGCCTCGCCTATGCGAACGACACGCCGCCGGGATTCGCCTTTCATGCGTGGAACGAGATCGCCATCGAGGACACCTGGCACGCGGTGGATCCGACCTGGAATCAGCTGCAAGTGGATGCCACGCACATCCCTCTCCCAGCGAACGAAGTCGCTCTATTGCGCTTGCTGCAAGGGGGCGAGAAGATCCGCTTTTCAGTGGATAGCGTGCGCTACTTTTCACGGAGTGGAGACTAGCCGGTGATTGTCGCCAGTGCCGAACCGGTGCACGCGGTCGACCTCCAGCCCGGGGCCAGGGAGACTCTGATTAATTCATTCGGCGCTCAGAACATCTCGCGATTGTCAGGCCTAGGCGCATTCCGCCGGTAATATCTGGATATTGCCAAGGGACACAACAACGGCCTGGCGATCGCGATATGTTCCCGAAGGGTGTGTCCTGCGGGTCCTCTGGCCGCGTTGAATGAATTAATCAGAGTCTCCCTAGTCAATCTGCCGGATCAATCCTTCCTGGGTGACCGAAGCGATTAACTGTCCCTCGCGGGTATAGAAATCGGCATGCGCCAATCCCCGCGAACCGTGCGCCATGCTGGTGTGCTTGTGAAACAGCAACCACTCATCGATCGGAACCGGCCGGTGCAGCCACAGTGCATGGTCCAGGCTCGCCATTTGCAGCGAGTCTCTAGAGACGTGCTCGCGATGGGGCAGCATCGCAGTGGAGACAAGTCCCATGTCCGAAGCGTACGCGAGCAAGCAGTGGATAAGAACCCGTTCACCCGGATCCACGGGCAGCGTGAAACGGATCCATACGGGATTCCAGGATCTGTTGCGCCGGCTCTCCTCACTACCGAGCTGAATCACCGAGCGCAACTCGAATGGCCTCGCCCGGGCCGCACCCGGATCAGGAAAAATCAGCGGATCACCCGCGCACTTCAGCTCGGCCACGACCTCCTGATCCGGCCGCAATTCTTCGGGAGGCGGAACATTCGGCATGGGGTGCGCATGTTCGAAACCTTGCTCGTCACGCTGAAACGACGCTTCGAGATTGAATATCGCCTCGCCATGCTGAATGGCCACTACCCGTCGTGTCGCGAAACTGCGCCCGTCGCGGATACGATCTACCTCGTAGAGTACGTCTTTTTCCGCATCGCCCGCCCGCATGAAGTAGCCATGAAGAGAGTGCAGCCAAATGCCGTCAACTGTGTGGTAGGCCGCGCGCAGGGCCTGTGAAAGCACCTGGCCACCGAATAAGCGCCGGCCTTCCCGCAGCTCGTTGCGGCCGAGAAACAGATTCTGCTCCACGGCCTCGAGATCGAGAATGTCGAGCAGGCGCTCAGCACGCGCACGCGAGTCGGCAAAGAGGTCCGTCATAGGAGCCAGAGGTAGACGTGAGGTGGGATTCTAGCCCCGCCAGGCAAACTAATGATCCCCCGTCAACGGTACGAAGGCGACCGGGAGTGCTGAGCGTGCTTCGTAACTGCCACCACTCATCTTGGTGACCACCGTCAGATCCTCCGCCCCACCCGATCGACGAAGCGGCAGAACCATCACACCCCCGGTCTTGAGCTGATCCAGCAAAGGCTGCGGAATGTCCGGCCCGGCGGCCGTGACGATGATGCCATCAAACGGTCCTCGTTCCGGCCAGCCATGGTAGCCGTCGCCTACTTTGACCCATACGTTGTCATAGCCGTTTCGCTCCAGACGGACGCGCGCGGATTCGGCGAGCACCTCGATGATCTCGATGCTGTAGACACTATCCACCAGGGTCGACAGAACGGCCGCTTGATAGCCGGAACCGGTACCGATCTCGAGCACGACATGATCCGGTCGCGGTTCCAGAAGATCGGTCATGAGTGCAACGATGAATGGCTGCGATATGGTCTGACCATGACCAATCGGCAGCGGACGGTTTGCATACGCCGATCGGGGCCCGTAGTCCTCTACAAACTGATGACGTGGCACGCTACGCATGGCTTCCAACACACGCGCCGAGAGTTTCTCACGTCCCGTATACCCTCTGGTATCCTCGGTATCCCGTTGTATTTCCTCGATGAGCTGATTCTGAAGCTCAGACACGAGCGACTCCTGAGCGGCCGGGTATGGGCCTGTGAGTGAGAAGAGCGCCAGGACCCCGCACAGTTGTATCTGTTTCCGCATGGGTAGCCACGCCAGCGGGCGCGTCCTTGAATCCAGGGCAACCATTGTAGGCAGCTGGCGGTTCAGGCCACAATGCCTCGCGATGACCATTTGACCGTTGCAGAGAGGAGATTTCGATGCAAAGCCGTGCCATAGCACTCGCAAAACGCCCGGAGGGCATGCCACAACCGGACGACTTCACCGTGGTGACCGAAGCCGTGGCGGAACCGACGGAAGGCGAGGTGCAGGTGCACAATCTCTGTATGAGTGTCGATCCATACATGCGCGGGCGTATGTTCGATCGCAAATCGTATACGCCCCCCTTTCAGATCGGGGAGGTACTCACCGGAGGCGCAATCGGCCGTGTCACTGCCTCAGCCCACCCGGATTTCGTCGAAGGAGATCATGTCCAGCACGGTTTTGGCTGGCGGGAGGCGCTCACCACCAAGGCTGCAAATCTCGCCCAGCTCGGTGACATCGTTGCCCCGCCGTCCGCATACCTTGGCGCAATCGGTATGCCCGGCATGACCGCCTACGTCGGTCTTCTGGAGGTAGGCGCACTCAAGGACGGCGAAACGGTGTTCGTATCGGGGGCGGCAGGCGCAGTAGGCAGTATTGTCGGGCAGATCGCACGGCTACATGACTGTCATGTGCTAGGCAGCGCAGGCAGCGGCGAGAAAGTGGCCTGGCTGACAAACGCGCTCGGATTCGACCACGCTTTCAACTACCACGAAGGAGATCTGGCTTCCCATCTGCGTGAGGGCGCTCCGGAAGGCATCGACGTGTATTTCGACAACGTTGGCGGCGAGCATCTGCAGGCCGCAATAGGCCACATGCGGCCCTTCGGGCGCATCCCGCTGTGCGGTGCCATCTCGCAGTACAACGCCACGGCTGCCGTCCCGGGGCCAAACAATCTGGCTATGGCGATAGGTCTCGGGCTCACTCTGCGCGGCTTCATCGTCAGTCACTTCAATCACCTCGCAGCACAATTCCGCGAAGATATGGAGCGCTGGGTCACGAGTGGAGACATTCGCTATGAGGAAACCGTTTTCGAAGGCATCGAACGTGCTGCTGATGCATTCATCGGACTGTTCACCGGCGCCAATACAGGCAAAATGATCGTCACACTGGGAGAATGACCATGCTGCACGATATGACTAAACGGATGACACGAGGCACGCTGTTGGTGTTTATCTCCGTTCTCACGACCGCTTGTGGAACGCAGCAGGATCAGATCGGCCCCGCGCTCGACGCGCCGGGGCGCAGCCAGGCGGATCTGGAACGCGATTCCCGCAGCAAACCTCATGAAGTGCTTATCTTTTTCGGGGCCACGCGCGGGATGGTGGTGCTGGATCTGTTCGCCGGAAGCGGATACTACAGCGAGATCCTCGGCAACGTGGTCGGTGACAGCGGCAAGGTGTACATGCACAACAATCAGGCATATCTGGGATTTGCCGGCAAGGCCCTTGAGGAGCGCCTTGGCAGCGGCCGTGTGCGTAACGTCGTGCGCTACGACCGCGAGATCGATGCTATCGATCTGCCGGAAGACTCCGTCGATATGGTACTGATGATCATGACCTATCACGACCTCTACTATGAAACCGATGGCTGGAGCATCGACCCTGAAGCGTTTTTCGCCATGCTTCACCGCGTGCTCAAACCCGGTGGCACGCTGGCCATCGTGGATCACGTCGCCGTCGCGGGCACGGGTTCCTCGGCCGCTCAGGATCTGCATCGCATCGATCCGGAGTTCGCACGTCAAGACATCGAATCCCGCGGGTTCCGTCTGGCAGGAACTAGCGATGCGCTGAACAATTCCGACGACGCCCTGGATGTGGTCGTGTTCGATCCGAAGGTACAGGGCAAGACCAGCAAGTTCGTGTATCGTTTCACCTCTCCCTGACCGCGACGAACATTCGAGCGAGGGGTGCGGGTCCTGGACAACCCAACCCCTTTCCGTTAGGGTCCGCGCCTCACACCTTGAGGGAGGCGACACACACATGATTACGGAAGCAGCACAACGCACCGGAGTGAACTTCGGCAACGATATTCCGTTTCCGCGTGAGCGTGTCCTAGCCTGACTCAAATGGACCCGCTCTACGCAGGCGGGTTCGCTACACAATCGGCGACCACCCCGCTTCAAGCCTGAAGAACCCGCTCACGATACTGGTCTTTCGACCAGCGATTGGACGAACTAGCGGACTCTCGAGGCATGGCATTTAGACCACACGAAAATCTCTGGCAAATCACCGACGGACAGCGGTTACGCTATCTCGGCGCAGTGCTCGCGATGGGTGTCACCAATCTCTGCATCTTTGCCGCGCCCTTTATCGGCGGTTACGCCATCGACGTGGTAGTGGAAGACGACTTTGCCTACGGTCATCCATGGCTGGTGGATGCATCCACCGCCCTGTTCGGTGAAATCACGCACGTCGGCTATCTCTGGTTTTCGGCACTCGTGGCCCTGCTGATCACGGCTTTCGGCGGGTGTTTCCTGTTCCTGCGTGGGCGTTTCGCAGCACTCGCGTCTGAGAACATCACACGGCAGTTGCGTGAAATGCTGTTCTCGCGCCTGCACCACGTTCAGGCAAGCTTCTACGACACTGCAGACACCGGCGACCTCGTGCAGCGCTGCAGCTCGGATGTGGAAACGATCCGCGTGTTTCTCGCCAGCGACATCATCGAAATCGGCCGTGCCATCATGCTGCTCTTGTGCGTGATGCCGTTTTTGCTCACCAAGGACGAGCGCCTCGCGTGGTTGTCCCTGTGCCTGATGCCGTTTCTCGCCATCGGTGCGTACATCTTCTTCTCGAAAGTGAAGGAAGTTTTCCAGATCACGGACGAGTCGGAGGCGGCCATGACCGCAACTCTGCAGGAGAACCTGACCGGTATCCGGGTGGTGCGCGCATTCGCACGACAGGGCTTCGAGATCGAGAAATTCGGCGAGAAGAACGCGGCGTTTCGCGACAACAACTACCGGCTCATCCAGCTCATGGGTTACTACTGGGCCACGAGTGACCTGTTCGCCATGTCCCAGATCGGTATCGTGCTGTTCGTGGGTGCCGTGTTCATACAACAGGGCTCACTGACCGCGGGCGACCTGTTTGCCATCATGACCAGCGTGTCAATGGTCATCTGGCCGGTGCGGCACATGGGCCGCGTATTGACCGACAGCGGTAAGGCGGTGGTTAGTCTCGGACGCATAAACGAGGTGCTCACCGAAGCGGAAGAGAGTCAGGAAGTCGTACCTCCGGCGGGGCGCGCCCGGGGCGAGATAAACTTCGAACGGCTGTCGTTTGCATATGGCTCCGGGCTTCCCGTGGTGCTGGACGATATCTCCCTGCACATCGCGGCCGGTGAAACCATCGCATTCGTCGGGCCTCCCGGTTCCGGCAAGTCTACGCTGATTCGTGTGTTGTTGCGTCTGTATCCCTACCAGTCCGGGACGGTCCAGCTCGATGCGCAGGACATCACCACCATCAACAGGCAGTGGCTGCGGGCTCAGGTCGGGGTCGTGCTCCAGGACCCATTTCTTTACTCGCGAAGCGTGGCAGCCAATCTCGCCGTGGGACGTCCGGGTGCGCCGCACCAGGACATCATTGCCGCCTGTCAGGACGCCGCCATCCATCAGTCGATTCAGTCGTTTCCGGATACGTTCAACGCCATGGTCGGCGAACGCGGCGTCAGTCTGTCGGGAGGCCAGCGTCAGCGCCTGGCCCTTGCCAGGGCACTACTCAAGGACGCACCTATTCTCGTGCTCGACGATTCCCTGTCCGCGGTGGATACCGGTACCGAGAGGGACATACTGCAAGCGCTGAGTGCCCGCAGGGGCCGCCAGACCACCATCATCATCGCGCATCGGCTATCGTCCGTCATCGATGCCGATCGCATTGTGGTGCTGGATCACGGCCGCATCGTGCAGCTGGGCAATCACGCTACGCTGGCAGCCACCGATGGTCCGTACCAGCGTCTGTACGCCATCCAGGGTGCGCTGGATGCCAGTATCCAGGCTGATGTCGCAGTAACCGAGAGAAGTTGATATGCAAGCCTATGACGATGAGAACTACGACGACGGTTTCGACGATGACGCCCTGGCACGGCGCATGAACCTCGCTCTGTGGAAGAAGTTGTTCAGCTACGCCGCGCGCTATCCTCGCGATCTCACCGGGCTCGCGATCTTCGCCGTCATTACTGCCACCGTAGAGGTTATCTACCCTCTGATCACCCGCGGCGTGATCGACGACGTGGCCGAATTCGGTTTCGATGCCAACCTCACTCCTTACATCGCCGCCTACGGTATGGCGACGCTCGCAATCTGCTTTGCCATCGGCGGCTTCATCTGGATGGCCGGCAAGATCCGCACACGCATCAGCTACGACATCCGCCGCGACGGATTCGACAACCTGCAGCGCCTGTCCTTCTCGTTTTACGACCACCGCCCCGTGGGCTGGCTGATGGCGCGTATGACATCGGACTGTGAACGACTCTCCAATATTCTTGCCTGGGGATTTCTCGACCTCATCTGGGGTGCGACCATGATGGCGGGCATAGCGCTCGCGATGCTGGTGATGAACGCGAAACTCGCCCTCATCGTACTGGCCATCCTACCGCTCCTGGGTTGGGTGTCAGGGAAGTTTCAGAAGCACATCCTCAAGAGCGCGCGTAAGGTGCGAGCCACTAATTCACGCATCACCGGCACCTTCAATGAGGCCATCATGGGGGTACTCACCTCCAAAGCGTTCGTGCGCGAACGCGAGAACCAGAGTGAGTTCCAGGAACTCACCAACACCATGTACGGCGCATCCGTGCTAAACATGACCCAGGCCGCAATCTACGTACCCATCGTCATCACCATAGCTAGCCTCGCCATGGGACTCGCCATGGCGGTGGGCGGAATGGACCTGCTGGGGAGAGTGATTTCCGTGGGTACGCTGGTCGCCTTCATGGCTTACACGCGGCACTTCTTCGATCCGGTTGAGCAACTCGGCCACTGGTTCGCCGAGATGCAGATGGCACAGGCTTCCGCCGAACGTATCGTCAGCCTCATCGAGGCGGTACCGGAGGTCCGTGACTCCGAATCAGTGCTGGAGGCCATGGCACGCAACCGCGATGCCGGCACCCGGACGCACTACGCCGACGATGGCGGAAGCGCCCACGTACACCAGATCGAGCTGACGCGTCTTGGCTTTCACTATGACCCTCAGCGCCCGGTGCTGGAGGACATCAACCTGACCATCAATGCCGGTGAGACCGTCGCCATCGTCGGCCCCACGGGCGGTGGCAAGAGCACGCTCGTGAACGTCATCTCCCGTTTCTACGAACCCACCGAAGGTCAGGTGCTGATCGATGGAGTGGACTACCGTAACCGCAGCCTGCACTGGTTGCAGTCGAACCTCGGCATGGTGCTGCAGAACGCACACGTGTTCAGCGGCTCGATCCTGGAGAACATTCGCTACGGCAAATTGTCCGCCTCGGACGAAGACGTGTACCAGGCGGCCCGCGTGTCCGGGGCACACGAGTTCATCGAGGCCTTTCCTGACGGATACGCAACCGATGCCGGTGAAGGTGGCTCCAAGCTGTCCGCAGGACAGAAGCAACTGGTGAGTTTCGCGCGTGCGGTCCTGGCGAACCCGCAGATACTCATCATGGACGAGGCCACCTCATCGGTGGATACGGAAACCGAGCAGCGCATCCAACAGGGACTGACCAACCTGCTGCGCGGACGTATCGCGTTGATCATCGCACACCGCCTGTCGACGATCCGTAATGCCAACCGCATCGTCGTAATCGAGAACGGGCGCATCACGGAAACCGGCTCACACCGCGAATTGATGGCGCAGCAGGGTCACTACGCAGAGCTCTACCGACAGCAGAGCCTGCAGGAGTCGAGCCGGCACCTGGGTACCCCGGACCCGGCGCTCGCCTGATGTCTTACCGTGGCAGCTGCCTGTGTGGCGCAATCACCTATACGCTGAACGCCGAGCTTTCCGATTTTGGTTATTGCCACTGCGAGCAGTGCCGAAAGGCCAGCGGCGCTGCGTTCGGCGCCAATGCGGGCGTCGATCGCGCCCATGTGGACCTCAGCGATCCCGGTGACAGGCTCACCGAGTACGCATCATCTCCCGGCAAGGTCCGTGCCTTCTGCGGTGGCTGCGGGACACCGCTGTTTGCCTATCTCACCACTACGCCGCACCTGATCCGTATCCGCCTCGGAAGCCTCGATTCGGATTTCCTCAAAACCGCCAAAGCGCATGCTTTTGTCGCTGAGAAAGCCGACTGGTATCCAATCGAGGACGGGCTGCCGCAATTTGACACATGGGCCGATCCGGACATACTCGTCCAGGTGGGGTCCCGGCAAAGCCAGAAGAGGCGCTGAAACGTCGAACGTGCGCTAAACTGACGCCAACAGATCCGTTTCCGGAGCAGCCAGATGTTCTCGATGTACCTTGTTCGCCTCATATGCCTAACCTTCGTCATCCTCGTGCCGGGCCTGGTGCTATCGGATTCGGCACAGGGTTCTCCTTCCGCGCCGGCAAGGCCCGATCTCTCCGGCACCTACGATGCAGCCACACTCACACCGCTGGTCCGCCCGAAGCAGTTCGGTAACAAGCTGTACCTCACGCGCGAGGAGGCCGAAGAGATAGCCACGACCGAAAAGGCTCTCATCGGTAAAAGCCTGCAAGCCAGCGCCCCCGACCGCGAAGCCCCACCGCAGGGCGGCGATGGATCGCCCGGTGCCGCTGGCAATGTGGGCGGCTACAACAGCTTCTGGATCGATCGGGGCACCAATGCGATGACGGTAGACGGCAAGTTTCGCACCTCCATCATCGTTGATCCCGAGGATGGTCAGTTTCCGCCCATGACACCCGAGGCCAAAAAAAAACAGGCGCAACGATTCGCCAGTTCCCGGCACGCCAACGACGGCACCGCCTGGTGGCTGGACAGAGACAGTCCGGGGCCATACGACAATATGGAACAACGCAGTACGGCCGAGCGCTGCCTGCTCGGATTCTCCGGCGCGACACCGAGCATCCCTAGCCTCTACAACAACTACAAGCGTATCGTGCAAACAAACGAGTACGTCATGATCCTGATCGAGATGGTGCACGATGCCCGCATCGTTCGCATGAACGCCGAGCACGTACCAGCAGATGTCAACAAGTGGCTGGGGGACTCCATCGGCTGGTGGGAGGACGATACTCTGGTGGTGGATACCACTAACTTCCACCCCCAGGCCAGCCGTCGGGGCAGTTCTGAAAACACCCATGTCGTCGAGCGCTTCACGCGGCTCGAAGATGGCAACCTGCTCTATCGATTTACTGTGGAAAATGGCGACGTGTGGACCGCACCCTGGACCGGGGAGTACATCTGGCGAGCAAGTGACGAGAAGGTGTACGAGTACGCCTGCCACGAGGGTAACTATGCACTCGGCAATATCATGCGCGGCGCCCGAATTCTCGAAAAGGACGCCATGCAGGCGAGGGGAGGAACCGGCGACTGAACCGCGATGCGGTCCGGGCTATTGACTAACGGGCTCGCCGCAGTAGCTGCAGAACCTGTTCTCGGTGCGCGCCCGAAGCCGTCCGTTTTCCGTTACAAGGATGTCGATCATGCGCGGCAATTCCGGCCGGGTCAGGCCGGCTCTTCCCGGAGCGCTTCGCGTATTCGGCGTGATCGACATGGTGTTGGCGGTCATGTTATTGCGTGACGCCGACAACCTGCCGGTCACGCTCAAGATGTTCGGCATCGCCAATTTGCTCTTCGGCATAAGCCAGGCGAGCGTGATCCTTTCCTTTGCCACGGTCATCATGTACCCCATAGCCACGCTGATGCTGGCTGTACATTTCCCTGGCAAACCGAATCTCATCGAGATCGTCTGAATCTCCGTGACGCATCCCACACCCAAAATGAACAATCACTTCCGGAAGGCGGCATCCAGCAGGTCGCTGATTCTCGTCAGCTTGCGCCGCGGCCGCCCCGCCGCCACACCCGCGCTCACCTCGACTGTGTCTATCGCCTGCCAATCGGCGAAGCCGACAACCCGTGCACCGTTGTCCCGCAGGCGCCTGACCAGCTCATCGGGGTGCGACGGCGGCTGCGGGAGCTGGTCTACGTCGGCCAACATCTGCTCCACGGTTTCTTTTGCGTCGGTCTTGTTCGTACCGATCACCCCGACCGGTCCGCGCTTGAGCCAGCCGGCCACGTACAGACCCGTGTAATCGTCTCCCCTCGGCCCGCTCACCCGGCCGAGCTGGTTGGGCACTCTCCCCAACTGTGCATCAAACGGCAGGTCCGGAAGCGGTTCGCTGCGATAACCCACCGAGCGGAACACCAGTCCAGCAGGCAGCTCAGTCTCTTCACCCGTGGGCCTTGCACGCAAGTGCCCCTCCTCGTCCAGATAGGCCTCGTTGCGTACGATGCGCACCGCGCGAACTTCACCCGCATCGTTCCCGAGCAGAGCCACGGGGGAGACGAAGAAACGGATGGCGAGTCGGCCCCGATGAGCCGGCAGGTCCGTATGCATCCCGGACGCCAATTCACGGATCATGGCGACATTCTTCCGTGCGTTTCGAGTGCCGCTCTCCGCGAGCGCGGCCTTGCTCAGGTCGTCGAGATCGGCTTCGTCCCGCGCGATCTGCACATCCGCCAGTTCAGCCATTTCGGCGAGCTCCGCAGGAGTGAATGCTGCCTGCGCCGGCCCCCGCCGGCCCAGCAGGTACACGGTTCTCACCCTCGAATGGCGCAGCGCCTCTATGGCGTAGTCAGCCATATCGGTAACGCGAAGATCTTCGTGCGAGCGCAGCAGCATGCGCGCTACATCAAGAGCCACGTTGCCGAGCCCGACCACCACAGCAGCATCTTTGTCGAGGTTGAATTCGAGATCAGCATAGTCGGGGTGACCGTTGTACCAGGCAACGAAGTCGGCCGCCGAATGGCTGCCATCCAGATTCTCTCCCGCAATGCCCAGCTCGCGATCGTGGCGCGCGCCGGTTGTAAATACCACCTGGTGATAGTGGGACCTGAGATCGGTAAGCGTCACGTCACGCCCATATCCGACATTACCGATCAGGCGAAACCCCTGGGAAGCCGCCACTTTGTCGAAGGTGCGCACAACCGACTTATCCTTCTGATGATCCGGCGCCACTCCGGCGCGAACCAGGCCGAACGGCGTCGGCAATCGTTCGAAGACGTCAATCGCCACCGATGGATGCTGTTTCAGCAGGTGACTCGCAACGTAAAAACCAGCCGGCCCGGCCCCGACGATGGCGACCCGCAATTGATTATCTACGCTAGCTGCTCGCAACACTAATCCTACCTCTCGCAACCGGTTCCCGCAGCCACGATGGTAACACTCCAGACTGACAAATCTCACTCGACGGCGGCCTCGCGCGAGCGGGCACCACCGGATCGGCAGTACACTCTGCGCTGGGCGTACCGGAAGGCGGCTGTTTGCAGCGCCAGATGCAGACGGGATCGTCGCAAAGAACCTTCGATTCGTTTTCGAGGGGCACGAGGACGTACTTAAGACTCTGAGGGTATACGAACGCGATGGCACGCTGGTCATCACCGCCAGAGAAGATCAGTTTCGCATCTGGGTCGGCACACATGCAGGCAGGGATGCAATTTACCATCTGCGCCTGCCGGAACTGTCCGCCATCGACCATCAAGGCCATGGCGAAATCAACGTTGGAGCGTTCAGCGTGAACGAACTGTGCGTCACCTTGAGCGACCACACTGATACCAATCTCAATTCGCTCAACGCCCACCATCTGGAAGTCACCGCCTCAGACCATGCTAACGTGAACATCGAAACTCTGGACAGTGACCGGGTGGAGCTCGTGAGCGAGGATTACGCCGACGTAGCAGTTTCCGGCGCAGCCGAGGTGTTCAAGCAGACCCAGGTCGGACGTCACTGACCTCGCGCGGGCTGCGATACGCGTATCGCACAACCCATCTCAGCTTTGTGTGGCCACGAAATCCCAGACATGGTCGGCGCCGAGCTTCGCCAGATGTCCACCCAGCCTGCGCTGCCAGAACACCTCGTTCCCGTATTCGTCGCGCCACGCCCACAATCGACGAGTAAAGTGGTGCAACTCGTGTTCGTGCGTGAAGCCCATAGCGCCGTGCACCTGATGCACAGCCTCTGCCACAATGCCCACCGCCTCACCGACACGCGCTTTGGCTGCGGCGACTTCCTGAGCGAAGCGCTCACCACCCAGCGCATCGATGGCCGCGTCCGCGGCACGCTTGGCGGCCGCCACTTCAGCGGCCACCACCGCAAGGGCGTGCTGAATGGCCTGAAACTTGGAAATGGGCCGGCCGAATTGCTCACGTTCTCCCGCGTAGGTCAGCCCTAGATCGAGTACGCGTTCGAGACAACCCGCCATCAACGCCACTCGGCTGAGCGCTAGCATCTCGAACGGCCCCTCGTCGACGGCAATTTCTTCCACAGCCTCGAGGGTCACTGTATCGCGCGGCTCTCCGGCGATGTTAGTGCCGGTAGTAACGTGGCAGACATGCCCGATTCGCGCGGCGCCATCGACCAACGCCAGTACGCGGTCGGCTCTGCGTCCCCAGGGCACCTGCGCTACGCGTGCGCCTTCGACGACACCGATAGACACGAAATCGCCGCTTTCCCCGACCCAGCGTGCCGCGAGCACCATCTCAGCGAGCGGCACCCCGACGGCAAACCGCCCCGCGCTCTTCAGTAGTTCGAACACATCGGTGGTCGCGAATCCCTCAGCGGCAATACCGATCCGATCGAACCCATTCTCAACCACCATGTCGTGCAGAGCCTGTGGGTATACGCCGAGTTCCACATCGTCGAGCACCGCCTTGGTGCTGCCATCCGCAAACATGCGCGCCGCACTATCGACCAGCATCTGAGTGATTTCGTTCATCATCTCAACCCCAGGCCACGCGCAATGACGCCGCGCAGGATCTCCCGCGTCCCGCCTCGCAGGGTGAACGACGGCGACAGCAACAACGTGTCCGTAAACGCTTC
Source organism: Gammaproteobacteria bacterium UBA2168 (assembly GCA_002327525.1). Classification (GTDB taxonomy): domain Bacteria; phylum Pseudomonadota; class Gammaproteobacteria; order Pseudomonadales; family Azotimanducaceae; genus JASLQO01. The sequence continues at coordinate 24,399 of DCWG01000004.1, forward strand.
CCGAAACGACCCCGGGCTCAGCCCCCCGGGTGCAGCGAGGCGCGCAATCTCCGGTAACGCCTTTTCGAAGTTGTTGCCGAGTTCCTTCACGAGAGCAGCCTCCACCGCAGGTGACTTGCCCTCTTCCAGCATTCCAGCCACCGAGACGGACATGCGCCGCAAGGTCATCAGATGCGAAGCGATGCGCCCGATCGCCGCAGCCTCGTGCGGTGCCGGATCGTCTCCAATCAGACGAACGAATTCGACGAACACTCTGAACGCCGACAAAAAGCGCTCCGGCCCGCTGCGCTCGTAGCCGAGTTCAGAGGTCACCTGCTCCCAGCCATTACCCGGTTCGCCCACCACCTGATCATCGGCGACAAAGGCATCCGTGAAGACCACCTCATTGAAATCCTCTCCACCCGACATGTTGCGGATGGGCCGCACCTCGACCCCGTCCGCCGACAGTTCGACGATGAACTGAGAGAGTCCCGCGTGGCGATTTTCCGAGGGGGGTTCTGTGCGCACCAGTGCAACCATGTAGTGGTTGCGGTGTGCATCGGTCGACCACAACTTCGTGCCGTTGACCAACCAGCCGCCATCCGTTCTGCGCGCACTCGTGCGCACGGATGCGAGATCCGAGCCCGTGTTCGGCTCACTCATCCCGATGGAAAAAAAGCTACGCCCCGCCGCGATATCGGGCAGAAAGCGCGCGCACTGCTGCGCACTTCCATAGCGCAGCAACAAGGGCCCGCTCTGCCGGTCGGCAATCCAATGAGCGCTCACCGGCGCTCCCGCCGCCAGCAGTTCCTCGGTCACCACATAACGCTCGAAGAACGTGCGTTCCGCTCCCCCATACTCCTTCGGCCACGTCATCCCCACCCAGCCCCGGCTACCCAGCAGTTCGGAAAACGCCGGATCGTGCCCGGACGAGAAATCGGAGTTGGGCCGTAGCAGATGGTCGGCGTGCCGGGTCAGAAACGTCCGGACCTCGGCGCGCAGGTTTTGCGCGGTGTCGGGCAGACTCACCCGATCGAAATGCAGCAACACGGTGTTAGCATCCTAAATGCGGAACGGCTACGTTACTGAACAGACGCTGGATTGCAAGGAAGCCTCTGGCGATGACTGGGTTTAGAATACCCTCATGAGAGATGCAGACATCCAGGAGATGTTCACGCCGGTGCTGGGCGACATCATGCAGCGATCAACCGTTGTGGACAAATTCGTCGATCGAAATCTCTACAAGATCTACCTCGCCACGTTGTGGGCCAATGTGGTGCTGAATCCCCAAGACATCGGTATCGATGAATCTGATCTGGAGACGGTTCACGACGTCATCAACGGAGCGGCCGGCAAGGTGCTGGGGCACGAGGAAGACCTGACGGGCTGTTTTCGGTTCATCAACTCGAAGGCCGGTGAGTCAGCAATGCGCGAGGCACGTCTCACTCAGCATCACAAGGAACTGCTGCTGTACTTCAGCTCGATGATTCTCGATCCCGAGGGTCATGAGCGATGGATGCAGGGCGTGCGCGACCGCCAGAACTGAGTATCCGTCCGTTACCCGCTGTCCGAAGTGAGCCAATTCTGGCAGCGCTCACCCGTGGCGAGATTCTACGGAAACAGACTACTACTCCATCACCGTCACGACGATCTCCCGATGACCGCGGTTGTGTCGATGCTCCCATAGATAGATGCCTTGCCAGGTACCCAGGGCGAGCCGGCCCTCGATCAACGGAATAGACAGGTTCACAGTGGTCAGCGCCGATTTGATGTGCGCCGGCATGTCGTCCGGGCCCTCCTGGGTGTGGGTGTACAGCGGATCGTCTTCCCGCACCAGCCGGCACAGCCAGCTTTGCAGATCCCTCAGAACGGCCGGATCGGCGTTCTCCTGGATCAGCAGACTGGCTGAGGTATGGCGAATGAAAAGTGTGACCAAACCGTCAGTTACACCGGAACTTTGCACCACTTCCGCCACTTTGCTCGTGATGTCATAGAGGCCCTGGCCCCTGGCGGTTACCGTCAGTTTCAGATTCATGTCACAAATTCAGATTCATGGACGATTCTGTACTCGTCGTGCACAACCGGTGTAACACATGAGCGGGCTGTCATCCATGGTGGATCGCGGCGCATTCAGACCAACGCTGTCCACCGCGACCGTCACCGTGTGCCTGCTCGTGGACATCACCCTGAATCACTACTCTGGCATTCCCGCTGTGGGTGAGTCCATCCTGATGCTGGCGGTAGTCTGCACCGGCATGGGTAATCGAGGTTGGGCCACACTCGTGATCGCAACGCTGACAAGCGCATCCGTCCTCTCCCGACCCCTTCTCGTGCCCAACGTGCGTCTATTGAGAGGCCGCTGAACGGTAGAAACGCTCGTGAGCGTGGCGAAACAGGCGCGCCACACGCTCCGCCGCGTCCAGGTTCTCTCTCGTCGGCGCCAGCGTGTTTCCATCACGCAACCATGACAGCACGCCACCACCCCGCGCCAGTACGGTGAGCCCGTGTGGTTCCACCAGGCCGATATGGAAATTGTGCTCCACCGGCGCCAATCCCTGTTCGTCATCGAGTAGATTGTCGCCATAGAAGTGCTGGTTGTCGTCAACGCCCAGCAACCCCAGCAAGGTCGCGGGTAAACTCATGGTGGAACCAAGGTGCTCGACGGTGCGCGCTCCCAGTTCCGGGTGCATCAACACTACCGGCACCCGGTAACCCGCGATGGGCACCAGCGCCTGACCGATCAGTTTGGGTCCATGGTCTGCCACCACCACCAGCAGCGTATCGTCGAACCAGTCGTGACGCCTCGCTTCTTCGACGAACGCGCCAAGGGCATAGTCGGCATAAGCCACCGCATATTCGGCCCGCCTCTCGTGCGCGGGGTAAGCCACCCGGCCATCCGGAAAGTCGAATGGGCGGTGGTTGGTGACCGTGAGTGTGGAGACGAAAACGCGCTCATGCTCACGGGTCAGTCGATCCATTTCAGCGACGACGCGTTGGAACAATATCTCGTCCGCCACTCCCCAGCTCGTTTCGAACCACGGCTCGTCGAAGTCGTAACGACTCGTCATCTCGTCGAAACCAGTACCGCGCCAGTACGTGAAGAAACCTGAAAAATCGGGCCACCCGCCATAAATGAAGCTGCTGTGGAAACCCGCATGCCCGAGTACGCGCGGCAGTGATGGCAGTTGCTCGAAGCCTTCGCGCTGATTCAGCGCTATGCCGGGTAACGGCGGATAGCCGTTGAGAATAGCCTCCAATCCGCGAGTGGTACGGCTGCCCGTCGCGTACACGCCAGCGAGATATACCCCTTCGCCGGACATTTTCTGCAGCTGCGGCATGTAGCGTGGACGCAGCTCCGGATCCCACCACGCCTGCCCCGAGTAAGACTCCATGACCAGGATGATGAGGTGTTTGGCGCCAATCGCCTCGGGCATGGGCACCGACCCCTTCACATATGGCTTCGCTATGCGCGGCGCCCAGTACGCATCTTCCCAACCACGATTGTCGGTACCTGCCGCGCGCAACACACCGAGGTATCCGTTGCTTGCCAGATCGTTCAGAAAACGTGAGTGCCCTGGTGTCGGCACAGGTACCAGGACCACGGTGAGGAGACCCGCCGCGAAAAATCCGGCAGGCCAGTGCCAGGGTACATCGTCCGGGAGCCATCGTCGCACCCAGCGATACCACAGCCAGACGATCAATAGAAACGGGGCGAGAAACAGGCTGAGATAGAATTGGTCTTCCAGAAACACCAGTACCTCTTTCGGATAACCCAGGTAGTGGAATACCAACCGGTCCAGCCGTCCTTCGAATTCCGACCAGAAGAAGATCTCGGCAATCAACACCACCGCCATGATCCCAAGTGTGAGGGCCAGCCACGCATGTCGTATCCAACGCCCTCCCAGCAACCCGACGCCCAAAAAGGCACCGATCAGGGTGAGCGCCAGCAGATCATTGAGCACACCGATCGCCAGCCTCGGCCAGAGTAGCGACCACGAATAGCTGACCGACAACTCGTGGATCAAAACCAGACGTACGCAGAACCCGAGCGCGACCCACATAGCCGCGAAACGTGACACGAAACCAATCACATGGCGCGCTCGACCAAAGGGCTACGCGGTTCGAGCCAGGAAAGCAGTACTGGTAGCAGGAAGATGGCAAAAAACAAAAGCATGGCCACCGCCACCGTGAGCAGCACTCCGATCGACGCCATGCCCTGATGGGGCGAAAAAGACAGCGCCGCGAAAGTACCCACCGTGGTGAGTGTGGACAACAACACCGCTCGCGGTGTCGAAGAGTGCATGAGATGCTCGACATCACCGGCCGAGCGATAACGGTCGACCACATGGATGCCGTTGTCGACTCCTAATCCGAATATGAGTGGCAGTACGAGAATGTTCGCCATGTTCAGCGGTGCGTCCAACAAAACCCCGAACGCTAGCGTGAACAAAGCGCTCAACGTCAGCGGGATGGCTATCATAAGCGCCCAGCGCACCTTCCGGAACATGATCAGCAACACGAGCAGGATACTGACCAGAGCAAACACCAGCGCTTGCTGAAAACTGGTGACGACGATGTCCCCAACTCCCCACTCGATCACCGGGCGCCCGGTAGCCCTGGGCGCGACACTACGCACGTCCTCGATGAATCGACTGAGCGTCTCCACACGGGCCACGTTTTCCTGCGGCAGAACCACCGAGAGGTGTTGACCGGTATTCCCTACCAGGCGCTCGCGCAGATCGGGTGGCAAGTCCTCGAACACGATGGCGCGGGCATCGAGCGCACGCCTGAGCCAGTCGAGTTCGTCCTCGAGATTGGCGACCATGCCACGCTGCCAGGCAAGCAACTCTGCGTCGCCCGCCACTTTCAGGCCGGTGAGAGCCTCTATCAGCGCATCGTATCTTCCCGCCACGTTGTAGGACTGCGCCACCTCAAGCAGCACCGTTGTGTGATGCCGCAGATCCGCCACACCTGGTGCAGCAGCTTTTCGGGCGGGATCGAGTGCGCTGTAAAGCAGCGCGTTCAGATCTTCGATGATATAGAGCTTCTCGTCCTGATCCGAAGGGACATAGTCCAATCGGGTGACCACCGAATCGACCATCGTGAGTTCTTCAAGCGCGGCCTCTTCCAGCGGCCGGTCGGTCAGCACATGCAAGACGTAGTCCGTGGCCAGCTTCTCCGATTGCAGTCTTCGCAGTGCGACCATCGATTCTGCGTTCTCATCCTTGAGTGCCAACACGCTGTAGTCGAACTCCGCGCGCGCTGCGAACATCAACGCACCAACCGATAGCAGGGCGATCGCACCCACCACCACGCTTCGATTGGTGACCAGAAGCACCACGAATTTCTCACTCGATGGCAGATCTGTCTTGTGGCTACGTATGCGGCCGCACAGTGTGTAGAAGGCTGGCAGCAGCGTAAACGCCAGAAATGCGGCGATGAACATCCCACCGGCCGAAATGATGCCGAGATCGGCGAGCCCCTTGTAAGCCGTTGGTACGAATCCGAGAAACCCCAACGCCGTGGTGAGCGTGCAGATTGCAATCGCACCTCCTACGCTGCGCGTGGCGGTGCCGAGGGCCGCCCGTGGCGAGACCACGCCTATATTCACGGCTTCCTGATACCGCAGCGAGAAGTGAATGGCAAAGTCGACGCTAAGCCCGAAAAACATGACGATGAACACGACCGAGAGCGTGTTGTACTCTCCGACGGCGAGCATTGCATAGGCAGCCGTCCACACTGCCCCGACGCCCAGCATCAGCAGCGTCGCCGCGATGATGCGCAGACTGCGCACACCGATAAAAAGCACCGCCGCAAGTAGTGCCAGCGACAGCCAGCCGGCCATCTGAACACCGGTAACCGCCGCCTGAATCTCCTCGAAGGCAAGCGCGATCTCACCAGTAATCTCCACTGTCACCCCTTCGGGTAGCGGTGTCGAAGACACGATTTCCCGCAAACCTGACATCACCTCCTCATTGGGAACGGCAATGCCTGAGTCTTTGCGTCCCTTGAGCGAAATAACCCTGAATACAGGAGGATCAATCTCGAATAGTTCATTGGTCCACAACACCGTGGCATCCTCACCGGCCAGTACCGCCTCGCCCGAGCGTACGAGATGAGTGACGATGGTATCCAATCCACTAGGCGGATCGTTCTCGATACCGCCTGCCACCAGCTCGAGAATGCCTCGCAAACTCGGATCTTCCGCCACGGAGGTCAGGACGGGTTGTGCTTCCGCCAGGCGATCCGCCATATCCTCGACTTCGTCGAGGTCCATGTACAACAGTGTGTTGTCGCGAAAAAAAACGGCGTTCTGCGGTGCGTATACGGCCGTGAACAAATCCGTGTTCGCACGAATGCGGGATTCAAGCGCCACCGCCGTATCTTCGACCTGTTTGAACTCATCACCCCAGATCACGACGACGGCGGTGCGTACCATGTCCGGAAACTCCGCCTCAAAGCGATCGAAATCATCCCGCCACCCGGCGTCCTGTTCGATGAGATCGCTCAGATTGGAATTGATTCGAAACTGCTGAACCGAGGCCCAGCCACAGGCCACGGTGACCAATGCGATTGCAGCCAATACCCACCAGGGGTATGCGGTGACTCCTGCTACCCAACGCTCAAGCACTCTCACGATCCAACGCTCGATCATTCTGCGGCGCTATCCCCGAAGGCGGAGTCCTCATCCTCCCACTCGTCGTCGAAGAACTCGTCGAACTCGTCCATGGGGGGATCGCCATCGTACGCGTTAAACTTGCGCAGCTGGAAGTAGGCATCGCGGGTGAACGCGTACGGGTCGATGGCTCCCGCGTCTCTGGCATCCGTCGCGCCCAGAGTGTTCGCCCGGGTATTCAGCACATCCAGCGATGCCACCGCAATATCGTAGTCGCTGCCCAGGATGACCCTCGGGAAAAATCCGCGAATCACCAGGTCGGGCAGATCCCTGATGGTGGACGGACCGAAGAACGGAACGTAGACGTAGCGGCTACGCGTATAACCCCACACAGCGAGCGTCTGTCCGAAGTCCTCGTCCTGTTGCCGCAGGCCCGCAATCGCGGCAACGTCGACCAAACCCGCGAGGCCCAGGGTGCTGTTCATTAAGAAACGGACCAGCTCGATCGTTCCCGACGAGGGTTTACCCTGCAAGTAACCGTTCACGGCGCTGTTGAGACCACGCAAATTGGCGAAGAAGTTGGTCACACCGGTTCGTACGAAATCGGGTATGACCCGTTCGTATCCGCGCGCTACGGGTACCAACACTGCTTTGTCGATAGCATCGGTGATTTCATACGATTTACGATTGGCCCTCTCCGCCGTGTCGTACATGGCGTATTCCGGCCCCTCGAGCGTCGCGCAACCCGTCAGCCCCAGCAGTACACCCAGCATGATTGACCGCATGTCGTGCTCCTCAACTCCCTGGCTGACCGTAAGCGGTAATGTTAGCCTCGATCTCGCCTAAAAGCGCGTCGAAGCCGTCGCGCTTGACAATACTGCGATACTCCGCGCGCCTGAGTGACAGATCGCTCACACCATCCGCCACCACGTTGAACACACGCTCACCGCGAAAGTAGTAATCCAGGTTGACAGGATCACCGGATTTGCGATGCAGGCGGGTCGTCACCATCCAGCCGCGGCCGGCTTCCTTTGTCGCCAGCGTCTCGAAGTGCTGATCATCGAAGCTATCGAACCGGTCGGCGTACGTCGCAACAATCAGCGTCATCAGGAGCCTCTGAAAATCACTGCGCTGTTTCTCCGACAGATCCCGCCAGGTCGAGCCCAGGCTGATTCGTGAAATGGTCTGGGCATCGAACAGCACCCCCACGGGTTCCCGAAGCATTTGCACACGCGCTTCGTAAGTCTGGGTATGCATCACGCCAATGAGTAACTCGTGGAGGGCATCCACGCGCTCCGTGGCCCTTGCGCCATTCACCTCATCCGTTTCCCGCGTCTGCGCCTGGCTGGCGGGACCCGCCAGGGTGATAAGCAAAGCCGCCACAGCGAATGTCGTTGCCAGGCTCGCGCTCATTGGATGAAGGCCATGGAGAACCAGGGAACGTAGGTAATGAGTACCAGGGCGACCAGCAGGACCACCGTGAAAGGCCAGCAGGCGGCATAGATCTCCAGAATCGGCCGTTCGAAGCGATAACTCGCGATGAAGAGATTCATCCCTACCGGGGGTGTGAAGTAGCCGATCTGCATGTTGGCGAGAAAGATGATGCCGAGATGTACCGGGTGAACGCCATAGCCTACCGCAACCGGCAGGATCAGTGGCACCATGATGACCAGTGCCGAAAAGATATCCAACACCGCACCCAGCAGCAGCAGCAACACATTGAGCAGCAGGAGGAAGGTCACGGCGCTGTCGATGTTTGCCCGAATGAACTCGAACAGACGCTGCGGAACCTCGGCGTCGACCAGAAAGTTGGTGAATGCAAGCGCCACACCGAGAATCAGCAGGATACCGCCCACCATCACCATCGAATCGATGGCGATGCGGGGCAACTGACCGAGAGGTACTTCCCTGTAGAAGAGAACCTGCGCGATCACGACGTAGAAAGCGGTGACCGCGGCTGCCTCCGATACGGCGAAGTAGCCGGAATAGATGCCGCCCAGCACCACGACCGGCAGCGGCAGCTCCCAGCGTGCATCCCACATGGCGGCCACCACCTCGCGCGCGGAAAACGGGGTCCGGGGTATGTGCCCGTCCCTGTTCACCCACAGCGTCCACGCGATCAGCAGCCCCAGCATCAGCAGCAGCGGAAGAATTCCCGCCATGAACAGATCCACCACCGTAAAAGCCGGTCCGACATCCAGCTGCTGTGCCACGATGCCATACAAAATCAACGGTAGCGAGGGCACCAGCAACAGACCAAGGCTGCCGGAGGTCGTCACCAGTCCCAATGAAAAGCGCTCCGAAAAACCGGACCGCGTCAACGCCGGAAACAGCAATGCGCCGAGCGCCACGATGGTCACACCAGAGGCCCCGGTGAGGGCGGTGAACACCGCACAGGCAACCAGGCCCACGATAGCGACACCACTCGGCAGAGCTCCGAACACACTGCGCGCCAGTCGCACCAACCGCTCCGACGTTCGTGCTTCTGAGAGGATATAACCGGCAAAAGTGAATAGCGGCAGGGCCACCAGCAACGGCGTGTCCACGATTCGGTAGACTTCTATGGCGACGATCGCGAGGTCGATGTCCTGCGCTACGAATCCGAGCATCGCCGCACCCATCAGCACAGCGAACAGCGGTGCGCCCGCGACGGCGGCCAGAACAAGAACACCCAGGCCCAGCCAGATCACGGCGGTGCCACTACGTGCACGAGATACCTCAGTGCCATCACCAGTCCACCGACCGGCAGTACCACCTCACACGCCCAGGCGGGCACCAAAGCGAACGCCACTATCTCATCGGCGTACTCGAGCAAGACGAACTGCAGGCTATACCAGGCAAAGGTGAACAGCACCGCACAAGTGAAGAGGTTGGCAAACCGTTTCAGGTGCCTCCTGAAGCGCTCTGGCACATGGCGGGTTACCGCATCGATGTTGATGTGCTCGTCGTTACGCGATGCCACCATGGCGCCAACCATGGCGACCCATAACACCAGTACCCGGACCAGCCCGTCCCCCCACAGGAGCCCGGTCCCGAACAGATTGCGTGCACCCACCTGCCAGGCGGCGATGGCTACCATGACGGTGACTAAGACTACGAGTATGCCCGACTCGACCAGTCTCAACGCGGCGCCAATGCGTCGCAGCATGTCCATTCAGTGATCCAGACTTCTGTATTCGCTGATGGCTGCCAGCAGCGAGCGGTACAAGTCGGCCGAGATGTAGCCTCCGTCGACCAGTTGCCGTCCCGCCAGCTGTGCCTGTTGGCGCCACTTCAGGAGCTCGTCTTCTGCCACATCCGCGAATATGAGCCCCTGTTTTCTCAGCGCCTCCAACGCCTGGCCATGGTCACGGCGCGCGCGCGCGTTGACCCTGCCGACAATGTCTTCCATTACCTGTCGAACAACGGCCTGATCCGTATCTGCAAGACGTCCGTAAGGGCGCTCGGCAACAGTGAGCAGTCCATAAACATACAACAGCGGCAGGTTGGTGAGGTGTCGCAGTTGGGTGTGCCATTGCAGCGCTACAGCGCCGACCGGCGGCACCGCGACACTGTTGATCAGTCCAGTTTGAAGGCCACCCAGCACATCGGCAATGGAAAGCGGAATCGGCGTGACACCGAAGGCACGCAATGCCCGCGCTGAGCCCTCGTCGCCATCAGGAACCCACACTTTCTGAGCGCGCACCTCCGCCACGCTGGCGACCGGCTGCTTGGACATGGCGTAGGCGAATCCCACCTCCGCAAGTCCGAACGAGATGTACCCCTCGTCTGCCAGGCCGGAAACGAGCATCGGATCGAGACGCGAACGGACGAAGTCGACTTCCTCCAGCGACTCGAACACCATTGGCATGTTGTACAACTGTATGTCGCTGTAGTGCTGAATGAGTCCACCGGCCGTGACCACGGCCCCGTGCAGCTGTCCGAGACGCATCTTGCGCAACACAGACAGATCGTTACCCATGACACCACCGGGATAGAACTTGAAATTCACCCGGCCTTGCGTATCGCGCTCGACCCGCTCGCCCGCCTCACGCAGCAGCCGCATCCAGGTGGATCCTTCCGGCGATAGCGTCGCGATCTTGAGCGTGGCGCCCTGAGCCGTCGTCAGCGATGCCAGCACAAGGGACGCAATCAGGCACAAAGGTCTAAAAATACGCATCGGCACTTCCCAGCAATTGCATGGCTCGCTCCTTTGCCACTGTATTGATCAGCGTAAGTCCCGGCTGCTCGGCATCCGCTTCCAACACTTCATTGAGCAGTCGATCGTGCAATTCACGATTGAACACCAACCGCGCGTAGTTTTCCGCAAACATCACCTTGGTCAACAGATGGCGCCCTTCAGCGATGTCGATGGCCTTCTCAAAGTGTGCCTTCCCGACCTCGGGACGCCCTCCCAGCGCCGGCGGCAGGATGGTCTCGAACATGCCCAGGTAGAGGTGCGCACCGCCATGATCGTACGCCTCGTCGAGATGTACCACGCGCCGCATCAACTCCTTGACGCGTCCGAGTTCGGCAATGGCGTTGAAATCGTCGCTGTTGATCTGAATCCAACCGGCCCACGCAGAACCGACTGCATACAACAGCGAAACATCTCTGCTGCGCGTAGTCGCTAGCCAACTCTGAAGGTCTTCGAACGGTCTGCTGTCGAGTGCACAACCATCGTCAAGGCCGAGGCACGCCGCCCGGAACGCCAGTCGACGGGCCTTGGCCGCCAATACTCTGGCACGTTGCGGTTCGCTCACGAACGCACCCACGTAAGCGGAGTTCAGCGCTGCCGCCTGCGAGAGTAGCGTCACGCTCTCGGGTGAGCGCGCCAACAGGCCATCGACGAGAATCAGATAGGCCGGGGCGCCGGTGCGCACGGTTTCGGCGTCCGGATTGTCGAGGATGGCTCTGGAGAGATCTTCAGCCAGGCCCGAGGTAATGGAAGAGGTCAGGCTGACACACCCGGTGACCATAGCCAGCATGCTCAGCATTAGGAAGCTTCTTAGTCCTGCCAAAATGACTCCTCAAACACAGCGGCCGCATTTAAACGGCGTCCACGAGCCAAATCAACCGCCTTTGGCCGCGCTGACGGTTTCCAATACCTCTTGCATGGGTGGTCTCGTCCGATATCCCGACACCGCCCACTTGGCTCCGATCTCTCCCGCAGGTGACAGCTAGAAGACACCGGGATGAGGAATACCTAATCCCATGTGTCCCTGCGGGTGATCTTCATTGCGTATTCCGAAACCGTTCACGTGTCTGACTTCAACCTCCTGCAGGAGCGTATAGCCGAGATTCGATGCTCCATGAAATTTGCGCAGCACATCGGGGCCGTCTTAGGTCATGGCCGCCACGTTGACTCCTTCGGATTCGAACCGAGCGCGCCATTGTTCCAGCTGAACCAACTGGGCCTTGCACAACGGCCACCAGTCGGCCGGCCGGTTCATGAATAGCAACAGCCCGCGTTTACCGGCCAGCGAGTCTAGCGATCTCACCGCACCCGTCTGGTCGTTTGCCTCTATGGTTGGCGCCATGGCACCAACCGCAGGACCCCAGCCGCCGGCATATTCACCGGCCTGTGTCCAACCGGCACCCAGCAGCAAAAGTCCAGCCAGCGCCCCTATCTCCATCACAAACTCGTCTCATGCGTTCCCGACCCGTTGATCCACTCGCGGGTTGTTCTCAACCGGAGATCTCCCGTTCTTGTTCTCGCTCATGCTCGTTCAGCAACAGCACTTCAGCCTGACCGAGGCACCTCGCCGCTGCGCATACCTCCTCGAAAAAAACACGCGGGCGGTCCTCGTACACACTGGCGGCGAGTCTCTGCACCCGACTCCAGTTGTGTCGGAGTTCTGCCGTTATCACGCCGTGTACCCGCCGTCTGTCCTTCTTGCCCAGCGCCACGTCATCGAGTACTGCCGCGACCTCCATCAGATACACGTGTCGCTCCAAACGGGCGGCCATACGCAGCATACCCTTTGTGCGCAGCCCACCTCCTTCAGACAGCTCACACTCGATAAGTTCCAGCTGACCTGCCGTGCATCTCACCCAGCGTGACCAGCGTCGGCCGTGCCGCCAACCAGCATCCCTCGACAAATTGCGGCCCTTCTTGTACCAGCGCACACAGCCCGCACGTATGAGTTCTTCGTCGCTGGCATCAGTAGGAATGACCAGCTGCAACCACGCATCCGAGTCGGCGCGCAGGGCCTCACCCGCCGCCGCCACGTCGAGATGCGGAGCACCGGGTTGCAACGATTGCGCCATCCTCAGACAGGCCCGCGAGCGTTTTTTCCCAGACGCGCTCACCCCGAGTGTGGTGAGCAGCACGTCGAGTGGGTGCATGACGTGGGCCAGTTCATCCGCATGCGTGCGCATGCGGGCATGCGCCGCACGATACTGGCGCTTGCCGAGCAACGGACGCATGAACGCCCATCCGGCCTGAACACGCCAGACATTGGCCAGCAGCTCGCTCGGACAGACGCATCCGCCGGGTGTGAGCATCGTCAACGCGTGGCTGTTGGCCTGAAGCGCTCGGCTCACGATGATATCGCTCATGCGTAGTCGCAGATTCATATACCCGAGTTTACCCGGATCACGCCACGACGGGTGATACCATGTCTGCTCGTTGGTGACCAACCAGCCACTAACGAGCAGATAAGGAGCAACAATGAGCCAGCCGGACGACATCGTACTCATCGAGACCGACAACCGCGTCACTACCGTGACATTCAATCGTCCGGAGGCGCTGAATGCGCTGTCTGTCCGACTGCGAAATCGCGCCGCTGAGGTTTTCTCTGCGCTTGCATCGGATGCGGACACCGAGGTCATCATCCTCACCGGCGCCGGGCGAGCGTTTACCGTCGGGCTCGACCTCAAGGAGCTCGGCGGCGAGGCTGACGCCGCGACCAGCGTGACCGGCACCGAAATCACCGATGCAATCGCGCGGGTTGGCAAGCCCGTCATCGGCGCCATCAACGGTTTTGCTATCACCGGTGGATTCGAGCTGGCTCTGATGTGCGACTTTCTGATCGCCTCGCCGGATGCGAAATTCGCGGACACCCATGCGCGGGTGGGCGTGGTGCCTGGCTGGGGGCTGTCGCAGCGCCTGCCACGGCTGATAGGTATCAATCGCGCCAAGGAACTCAGTCTCACGGGCAATTACCTGGACGCGGAAACCGCCTGCGCCTGGGGCCTGGTAAACCGTGTCGTACCAGCGGACGAATTGCTCGCCACCTGTAACGCGCTCGCACGCGATATCGTCACCACCGAACCCGTTACCCGTGGTGAGATTCGTCGGATCATGGACACAGGCTGGGGCACCACACTTGAGGAAGGGCTCGATATCGAGATCCGCGCAAATCGGACTCACTCCCGCACGCAAGTTACACCGAAAGGTCTCGTCGCGCGCCGCAAGGACATTCAGGCACGCGGTCGCGATCAGTCTGGCTGATTAACCCTTCGCCATGTCCAGCACGCGTCCGAGCACGTCGAGACGCCCGGCCATGTCTGCCGCCATCGGGTGGACGCTGAGACTTGTGACGCCCGCATCCCGGTAGGCGCGCACCCGCGCGGCCACGCTCGCCTCATCGCCGATGAGATTGGCCTGGCGCACCATTTCGTCGGGCACACGGGCGATGGCTTCTTCGCGCCTTCCCTCGACCCAGAGGTTCTGCACCTCGCGCCCCACCTCGTCGTATCCGCCCCGCCGATAGGCAGCATTGTAGAAATTGGTCTTGGGCGAGCCCATCGCTCCGAGGGTGAACGCCACGGCCGGCTTGAGACGCGGAATGATCTTTGCCTCATCGCCGAATGCCACCGTACCGCCAACCTGAATGTCGATATCCGCGAGGCTTCGCCCCGCGGCCTGCGCGCCCTTACGGATGTGGTCGAGGTGAGCATCTGCATGCTCCGGTGTAAACGAGGTACCGATCCAACCATCAGCCGCAGCACCCGTGTACTCGAGGGTCTTCGGCCCCAGTGTGGCCAGATAGATGGGGATATCCGGGTTCGCAGGCAGCGCCAGCTTCAGTGCCTTGCCTTCACCACCCGGCAGCGGCAGCTGGTGGTGTTTTCCCTGATAGGACAGCTTCTCACCAGCTAACGCCTGTCTGATGATGTCCACTGTTTCGCGCATCCGCGTCAGCGGCTGCGCGAACGGCCGGCCCTGCAGGCCTTCTACCACCTGTGGTCCGCTTGCACCAAGCCCCAATATGAAGCGGTTTTCGCTCAGCATGGCAAGCGTTATCGCCGTCATTGCCGTCATACTGGGTGTACGCGCGCTGACCTGAATGATGCCGGTACCCAGCTTGATCCGGCTGGTTTTACCCGCCAGGTACCCGAGTGGTGAGACGGCATCGTGTCCCCATGCCTCGGCGGTCCACACCGTATCGACCCCCATATTCTCAGCTTCGACCACATAGTCGACCTGCTCCAGAAACTCTTCGTACGTCACATTGGACGCCGCCCCACCGATGGCAATACTCACCTTCATTATTGGCTCCCGTTCCAAGTTCTGGTCGATAATACCGGGTCGGGCAAAGAGACGTGGGGGAAATCGCATGAAGTTGAAATCCATCATCCTGGTACTCGCGTCGAGCTGTGCGCTCGCGCACGCGCACGCGCACGCGAATGACTACCGCCAACCGGGAGGAATCGCCCCTTACGCGGAGCCCGCCATCGCCGCCGGATTTCGCACTCTGTTCACCTGTTCGGCGCACTTCTGGGCGGGACGCGCACTTGACGACATCATTACCGTCGAACTGCGCGATACCGATGTGCTCGGTATGCCACCCCCTTTCATAGACGAGCGTAGAGCACTGGTGAGGCAAACCTACGGCGACGGGAGAACGCGCACCGCTGTATTCAGGCCTTCCATGGGTTGCACCATCCTCCCCCTGCACTGGAGTGAAGCCCAGATTCCAGATCTGCCCGGCATCGAACTACCACCCCCACCCGATCTCCGGGAGCAGCCTTTTCCCGCGGGCGACCTGGCCCACCCGCGCCCCGGGCGCAAACTACGTGCCGTGCTCAACGATGCCCTGGACGGGCGCACCTACGGCGAAGGAACCATCACAGCAGGCGTGGTGATCGTCGAGGATAGGCACATAGTCGCCGAAACCTACGGCGATGGTTTTGGCATCCACACCGGCTACCGTACCTGGTCCACGGCCAAGAGCATAAGCGCCACACTCATCGGCATCGCGGCCGACGGGGGGGTGATGGATCTGGATGCACCCGCACCCATCCCAGAGTGGAACTGGCCGGGGGATGCGCGGCACGCCATCACACCAAAGCATCTGCTGTGGATGTCGAGCGGTCTCTGGAGCGAGGGTGCCAACACCAACGCCGTATATTTCGGCGGCCAGGATGCCATCAGCTCCGCGACCGGCACGCCTCTGGAAGTCGAGCCCAACACACGCTGGAAATATGCCAACAACGACACGCTGGCACTGTTGCGCGGCCTGAGGGCCGCTCTCGGCGACGATCATGGGTATCTGCGGTTTCCGTACGACAAGCTGCTGCATCGCATCGGCATGTATCACACGCGCATGGAAACCGATCACCTCGGCAACTTCATCGGTTCCAGCCAGGTTTACACCACCGCCCGCGATCTCGCTCGATTCGGCTTGCTGTATCTGAACGACGGCCGGTGGGAGGGCGATCGCATTCTACCGGAGGGCTGGACCCGGTTCGTATCCACGCCTGCTCCGGCAACCCGGATCGAGGGTTTCGCTGCAACCGGCCAGCACGGTTACGGAGCTCAATTCTGGCTATTCGACAATATCGATGGCATCCCACCCGATACGTACACAACGGCTGGCAACAAGGGCCAGTACGCGACCATCGTTCCGGCAAGAAACCTGGTGATTGTACGCACTGGTGTCGATCCTCAAGGTTTGCGCTGGAATCATGTATCATTCGTGAAGGACGTTCTCGCGACCCTTTAGAGTGCTGTCCGAAGCAACGTGACGAACGCCGGGCGTCCTGGGGGAAACGTGCAGGAATTCGAGTTGTTCAAGCAACTGGTACGGTACGGAGAACTGACCATCATCGATCATGATGGCCGGCACTACAGATTTGGGCACACTTCCACCCGGCACGACGAACCCCGAGCCAGCTGGCGCCTCACCAAACCAGGCGTGGTTGCCCACATACTCGCCAATCCGCTCATGAACCTGGGCGAAAGCTACCTCGACGGGCGCTGGGACGTCGCCGAAGGTTCTCTGCACGATCTGTTGTCGATCCTGCGAACCAACCTCGAAACGGCCGTCACGGCCAACAGCACTCGTGCGCTCCTCTCCAAGGCCGCGGGCCAACTGCTGCAATCCTGGAACGGTATTCGCGCAAGTTATCGCAACATCAGCCACCACTACGATCTCGACGAGGCCCTGTTTCGTGCATGCCTCGATGAAGACATGCACTATTCATGTGCATACTACTCGCGCCCGGACATGACGCTCGACCAAGCACAGCGCGCCAAGTGCGACCTCATCGCGGCGAAGCTATGTCTCGAATCAGGCCAACACGTGCTCGACATCGGTTGTGGCTGGGGCAGCCTCCCCATCGCGCTGGCAGAACGCTTCGGCGTGCGCGTCACAGGCCTCACCTTATCGCGCGAGCAGCTGCGCACCGCGCGCGCCAGGATCAGAGGAGCCGGACTCGAAAAACTGATCGACATCCATCAAATGGACTACCGCGAACACTCCGGTCGGTATGACCGCGTCGTATCGGTGGGCATGTTCGAACATGTGGGCAAGCGCAACCACACCACCTTCATGCGCAAGGTGTCCGACTGTCTCACCTCCGATGGCATCGCACTCTTGCATACCATAGGCTCTCGACTGCCACCCGAACCGGTGAACCCCTGGATACGCCGCCATATATTCCCAGGGGGTTACCTGCCGAGTTTGTCCGAGGTAGCCCAAGCCGTGGAGAAGAGCGGTCTGAATACCACCGATATCGAGATCTGGCGTCAACACTACGCGCTGACGCTTTCGGCATGGAATGCCAACTTCCAGCGCCATCGAGTACGCTTCGCACGCGAACGAGGTGAGCGTTTCTGCCGCATGTGGGAGTTTTACCTGGTGATATCTCAGACTGCGTTCGAAGCGGGTATCACCACCGTGCAGCACTGGCAACTGGCTCGCCACCACCTGGCGGTGCCCACCACGCGGCACTACCTCCTGGGAGCGTCTTCGGCTCCTGCCCTGACACAGCAGCCTCCCGCTCGGGCCGATTCGCTCAGGCCTGCCTCAGCCGGGTCAGGAGACAGCGCCAGGCGCCCAGCAACCCGGGCTGCTGATCCTGAATAAGGTAGACCGGGATCGGCTGAATCAGCTGACTGACCGCACCGCGCTCCTCGAAACGTCGCCTGAAGGCACTTTGGGCCAGAAAATCGCGTAAGTGCGGGAGGATACCCCCGCCGAGATAGACACCACCCTGCGCACACAGGGTCACCGCCAGGTTACCGGCGGCCGCACCGAGGAAGCCGCAGAACAGTTCGAGCGTCTGGTGGCACATGGGATCCGAGATATCGATGCCCGCGGAGGATACCTGTTCGGGCGTCAGATCCTCGGCAGGTGCTCCCCAGATAGCTGCCACCGCGCGGTACAGGTTGACGAGTCCAGAGCCGCTGAGCACAGTTTCCCAGCAAACATGCTCGAAGCGACTGTGCAATACTCCCACCAGTTCCTGTTCCAGCGGTGACCCGGCCGCCAGATCCGCATGCCCCCCCTCCGAAGGAACGACCATCCAATCCCGCTCACCAACCGGTACTAGTATGCTCATTCCGAGCCCCGTACCTGGTCCGAGCAACGCCTTTACCCCGCGCACCTGTTCCGCCTCCCCGCCGAGCCGAAACAGATTGGTGAGATGCGGCACTGCGTGGCCAAGTGCACAAAAATCGTTGACAAGGTAGGTGTGCGTTCCGAGTAGCCGCGTGAGCTGATCCGCTTCGAACTCGAGCGAGCCGTTGGTGATGCTGATCCCATCCTCCGATGCAGGTCCGGCCACGGCCAGACAGGCCCCCGACACTTCCTTCAGATCGAAATGCGTGAGTGCGAACCGCACCAGCTCCACCGCCGAGCCAAAACGTGCGAGCGGTACTACCTCCTTGGCCAGCAGAGTGCTCTCGGAGGCCACCGCCAGGCGCGCCCACGTTGCCCCGATGTCGCCAACCAGATACTTCACGATGGCAGCAGCCGCAGTCGCTGCAGTTGCCTGAAATAGCCAAGCAGCATGCTCTCGGTGTCGATGCACTCACCGAAACCGTGTTGGCGAATCTTGATGGTGCTGAGCAACGTGCTCTGCCCACCTCCCGCGCCGAGGACGGCATCTGCAAACTGCCACGAACTGCCGACGAGGTCCGCCATTCCCTCAATGCGAAGTCCGTGTGTGCGCGCCAGGTGCATCCAATCGCCTGCATGTTCCGGCATGCTGAGCGCGAGCAGTTCGCGCCTGTCCTCTCCGGGCGGCATGGCGAAATGCTCTGCGATGGCGGGCCACAATGCCCGCCACTCCAGCACGTCGCCATTAGTGACATTGTAGGTTTCTCCGGCGCATCTCGCGGTGTTGCCCGCCCATTCGATGGCTCGTGCCAACAGCCGGGCATCGGTGGCCTCCGTGACGAACTGGCCGCCTCCCGGAAAATGCAGCGGTTCGCCCCGTGCGCGCAGTACACACGCGTACACGCCGAGCGCCAGCGCCATGTTCATCGGGCTGGCGATAGCGATACCGAAAACGATCTGAGGACGCATAATGGAGAACGCGAATCCATCACGAGCCGCACGCTCGCGCACCAGGTCCTCCTGATTCCAGTAGAAGTTGCCACCGGCATGGCGCGGCGCACTCTCCTTACCAGGCAGACGCATGGGCCCCACATGTGCGCCGTAGGCCTTCGTCCCCTGCAACAGCGTGAAGTGCTCCGACGGGCTGACATGGTCCAGCACGTTGCGCAGCATGGCGGTGTTTTCCGCGATCTGCCGATCGTCCTGCCAGCCGGCTATCAGATCCGAACGTTCCTGCAACGCCGCGTAGACGATATGAGTAACGCCTGTAAACTCATCGACAGCGAAGGTACGTTCGCAGGCTGCGCGGTCCTGAAGATCGACGCTGGCGAACCGCGCGGCCGTTTCGAAATCTGGTGACCGGCGGCTGACAGCGAGCACCTCAGCCCCCTTTTCGACATAGCATTCGACGACCGCCCGCCCGACCAGTCCAAGCCCACCTAGCACAAGTACTTTAATCATCGGTTCTCAAGATACGGGGAGGCGACGTTGGCGATGATCGAACGAGGTACGTTTTCGCCGTCAAACACTACCCTGGTCACGACCCCGATCACGCCAGCCCTCTCGCTGAAGTGATGCCTTTCTAAGCCTCGCACGGCGCTGTCCAGCGGCTGTGAAAGGCATCCAGCGCTGAATTCATCCGGCGTGGCCGGGAACGCTCTCATCTCCACCGGCCGGGCTGTCCGCGGCGAACCGCGCGTACGCCGCCGCCGTACCGGCCGCCATCTTGTCTGCGTCGAACGGAATCGACATCTCTGGCGTGAATTCGAGTACGCCCCCTCGGGGGTGTCCAAAAAGCGTACCAACATGCCGGGATCAAGGTTTTTCGTGAACACATTGCCTTCATCCTTCGACATCGCCATCCCAGCCGCCAGTAACTTGTAGAACCACATCTTGGTTTCAGCCTCATCGTGGATCACCGTGTGCCCCTTGTACGTAACGGTCTTGCCACCACCCATGGGTGTGCCGGTGCTCGTGATCACGATCGACGATCGCCCGTCCCCACGGGGGCCCATCGTCTACCTCAGGCGCTCGGCCACACCATGCATCATGAAGGCAGCGAACTTCGGCCCCGGCTGATACCCGCTCGAGAATTCCGGGAGCGCGAATCCGGCATCCTGCAACAGATCGTCCGGCCGCCGTGTAAGGTGACATCCACCCCCGATGATCTTCCACAAGGGTTCGATACGCCGTTGCCAGCGCTGCACGCCTGACTCGTCCGACAGCCCGTGTTCGACAAAATACAGACGTCCCCCGGGTTTCAGCACTCTATGCATTTCCCGCACCGCGCGATATGGATTAGGGATGCTGCACAGCGTCCACGTGCACACGACGTCGTCGAAGCGGCTATCGTCCGCTGGAATCTCCTCACCCGACACCTGCAGGATTTCCACCGGTGCACCGATCGACGCTGCACGCTGCTCCGCTTTCTCGATCAGCTCCGCGGCCGGGTCGAGCCCGGTTATCGAAGATACCCGATCAGAATAGTGTTCGAGATTCAGGCCGCTGCCGATGCCAATCTCAAGCACATCGCCGGAGGCCTGAGGCACGTATTGGGAGCGCAACTCCCGCATCGGCGGCTGGCCGCACGCGGCGTCGATTATTTTCGGAAGTACGTATCTGGCGTATAGACCCATTTCCGCTCTCTCACATCCAACCAGCAGCGGTGGCAGAGCGTACCCTATTCGCCCGTGTCTGCGCCAAAGACATCCTCATCGGCGCGCGCTGTTGAGTCGTGCGCTCACCGCTGGCACGAGCCAGGCACGCCAGAAAGTGAAACTGTCGCCTTCCCACCCCGGTGCCGTGACGGCCCTCTTTGGAAGGAGGCGTAGTCCGCATGCAATATCCGGCAGTCTGCCCCCGAGGTTGAGAGGGCTGCAACACGGCAGTGGCGGACGCGAGAATCGCGTAAGGGCCCATTCTACGGGGTTTTTTGGACTGCGTTGCGCTTCTTTGCAATATGCCGGATATTCGGGTGAAAGGCCCGTACGCCACGCCGAGCAATAGATAGTTAATCAGAGGTTCCTATCGTCAACTACAACCCTGTCGCGATGACCAGTTGACCGGAACCCGGGCCGGGACTGTAATCGGAAACGAAACTACGAGCGGCACGGCCGCGGGAACAACGTGAAAAAACTGTTGATCGCAAATCGTGGCGAAATCGCCATCCGTATCGCGCGCGCGGCTGCCGAGGCAGGAGTGGAGACCCTCGCCGTCTTCTCTCCAGAGGATTTCCAATCCGCTCACCTTCGCCACGCCGACGGCGCCCTGTTGCTCGAGGGCAAGGGTGCGCGCGCCTATCTAGACATCGAGCAACTGGTGCGCATCGCTACCGAAAACGGTTGCGACGCCGTACATCCC
Source organism: Gammaproteobacteria bacterium UBA2168 (assembly GCA_002327525.1). GTDB lineage: Bacteria > Pseudomonadota > Gammaproteobacteria > Pseudomonadales > Azotimanducaceae > JASLQO01. Next base: position 46,125 of record DCWG01000004.1, read on the forward strand.
GGTTACGGGTTCCTGAGCGAGAACGCGGCCCTTGCTACTGCCATGCAGGCGGCAGGCATTACCTTTGTCGGCCCGACTCCCCAAACGCTGACCCTGCTCGGTGACAAGGTGGCGGCACGACGCTTGGCAGCGAAAAACGGCGTCCCGCTGCTGGCGGGATCCGAGGGCGCGGTGAATCTCGAACAGGCGCGCACTTTTTTCGAGTCCCTGGAAGGTGTCTCGATGGTCATCAAGGCGGTGGCCGGAGGCGGTGGACGCGGTATGCGCGTGGTCTCCAGCGCAAACGATGTGGATGAGGCCTACGCCCGCTGTACATCAGAGGCGGAACTGGCGTTTGGTGATGCGTCCGTCTACGTGGAGGAGTATCTGCGCGAGGCCCGACACATTGAAGTGCAGATCATCGGTGATGGCCAGGGCGCCGTGAGTCACCTGTGGGAACGGGAGTGTTCCCTTCAGCGCAGACATCAGAAGCTGGTCGAAATCGCACCCAGTCCCTCTCTCGGTGATGAGCTTCGAGCCGCGCTGACGGACGCCGCAGTCCGGCTCGCACGTGCCACCCATTACCGGGGCGTGGGCACAGTGGAGTTCCTGGTCGACAAGACCTCCGACCGGTTCGTGTTCATCGAGGCGAACGCTCGACTGCAGGTCGAGCACACGGTGACCGAGCAGGTGACCGGCATCGACCTGGTGCTGGCACAACTAGCAATCGCTGAAGGCGAATCGCTTGAGGCCGCAGGACTGCTGCAGGAGAGTATTGCGCAACCGCGCGGCTTCGCCATCCAGACGCGTATCAACATGGAGACCATGCGCGCGGACGGCAGCACCCGCCCGGCGGGAGGCACCATCAGTCTCTTCGAACTTCCCACCGGACCCGGTCTGCGTGCCGACACCTATGGATATGCTGGATATACCACCTCGCCCGCCTTTGACTCACTGCTGGCCAAACTCATCGTGCATACGGCCAGCTCCGATTTCGAGGCAGCTGCTGCAAAGACTTATCGGGCACTTTGCAACACGCGCATCGAGGGTGTCGCCACCAACCTGGATTTCCTGAAAGCCCTGGTGGCCGATGAGGACTTCGTGGCTAATCGCGTGCATACCGCATACGTCGACGATCAAGTCGCTCGTCTGGTGGAAGCCTCACGAGTCATCCCCGATACAGCCGAGGGCGAACGCACAGGGCCGGCTTTGGCTGGTGCGCGCGTGGACGAAGTGGATCCGCTCGCTGTACTCGATCACGGCAAGTCGGGAGCCGCCATTGCCGGCAGCGCCCCACAGGCGCTTGCCATGGTAGATGAAGCGCTGCCGGAAGGCATGGCCGCGGTCACTGCGCCCATGCAAGGCACCATAGTTCAATTCGACGTGGAACCCGGAGACGACGTATGGCTTGGCAGACAGGTGCTGGTGATGGATGCCATGAAGATGGAACACGTCGTGCATGCCCGACTGAGTGGCGTTGTGGATCGTCTCGGTGTAGAGGTGGGGGACACCGTGTTCGAGGGACATCCGCTCATCTATCTGCGGGAAATGGACATCGCCCTGCCCGAAGAGGGCGATGCCGAGGCGTTCGATCTCGACTACATCCGGCCGGACCTTCAGGAAGCCTACGACCGCAAGGCCGCGGGCCACGACGAGAATCGGCCGGAGGCGGTGGCCAAGCGGCGCAAGACGGGACATCGAACCGCTCGCGAAAATGTAGCCGACCTCTGCGATGAGGGCACATTCGTCGAATACGGTTCTGTGGTGCTGGCCGCCCAACGCCGCCGGCGCAGCATTCCGGATCTCATCAAAAACACCAC
>DCWG01000024.1:0-533 GCA_002327525.1 Gammaproteobacteria bacterium UBA2168
ACCAGAAGCACCCGTCCAGTCACCTCCGCGCCGACGAACACACCCTCCTCACCGTGGTCTTTGGCCTCCTTGCGGTTAAACGCCACCGGTACCACACGGCCCCGCTCCGCCAGCGCGATGGCGGTCGCGACCGCAATGGGAATACCTTTGTATGCCGGGCCAAACAGTACATTGAATTCCCAGCCAAGCGCCTCGATCCGGTCGGCATAGCAGCGTCCGAGATAGGCAAGCGCGGAACCGTCGTTCACCGAGCCGAGGTTGAAAAAATAAGGACTCAGCCGTCCCGACTTCAAGCGAAACTCACCAAAACGCAGCACGCCCTGTTCGATCAGCCACGGGATAAAAGCATCCTTCGTTTCTTTCGCCATCGGTTCGAACCTCCTCAGCCATCATCCAGCGCCGCTCGCTGCATCGCGAACAGCTCATCGATACCCTTGCGCGCCAGTCCAAGCATGTCCTGGAGCTCTGAGTCCGAGAAGGGCACTTTTTCCGCCGTCCCCTGCACCTCGATAAAACCGCCATCGGCGAGCGCC
>DCWG01000024.1:839-1049 GCA_002327525.1 Gammaproteobacteria bacterium UBA2168
ATAAAACCGCCATCGGCGAGCGCCACGACATTCATGTCCGTATCTGCCGAGGAGTCCTCCGCATAATCCAGATCGAGAATCGGCTGTGCGTTCCAGATACCCACCGAAACAGATGCCACGAGCCCCGTGAACGCTGCCTGAACGCCTGTTGCATTCAGCGCATCCGCCAACGCCAACGCCGCACCTGTGATGGACGCCGTGCGGGTTCCG
>DCWG01000024.1:1352-21346 GCA_002327525.1 Gammaproteobacteria bacterium UBA2168
GTGATGGACGCCGTGCGGGTTCCGCCATCCGCCTGAATGACGTCACAATCGATACGTACCGTCCGTTCACCGAGTGTTTGCATGTCAACCGCTGCACGCAAGGACCTCCCGATGAGGCGTTGGATTTCCACCGTACGGCCGCCCTGCTTGCCGCGTGCCGCCTCACGATCGGCACGCGTGTGCGTGGCACCCGGCAGCATTCCGTACTCCGCCGTCACCCACCCGACACCCGCACCACGCAGGAAACTAGGCACAGAGTTCTCGACACACGCGGTGCAGATGACCCTGGTTTCCCCGAACTCGACAAGTACGGAACCCGCCGCGTGGCGCGTGAAACTTCGGGTGAAACGAATCTGGCGAAGCTGGTCTGTCGTGCGGCCACTGGGGCGGGGGGCGGATGTCATCGGTTTCCTTATTTTTTTTATGTGATCGAAACGGCCGCGTATTATACGGTTTCCTCCAGCACGCGGTGTCACCGTTCTACCCAAGGCGTCGTATTTCGACATTCACGCGTCCCGGCACAAGCGCCATCATGTCTCGCCAAGGGCTGCTAGAATTGCGCTCCAAACGCCCACCCGGTTCGTCCCATGGTGTACAGCATGACCGCGTTCGCGCGCAGCCAAAGCGAAACCGAGCGCTTCCAGCTGGTCTGGGAGCTCAAATCGGTGAATCACCGTTTTCTGGAAACCCACTTCCGGATGCCCGATCAGCTGCGTGGCATAGAGCCGGGCTTGCGCGAGCTCGCGCGGGCACATCTCAAACGCGGCAAGGTGGACTGCGCGTTCAAGCTGGATCGCAAGGCCGGAGAGGTGACGATTGAACTCAATCGTCCACTGCTGCTGCAGATGCTCGCCATTCTAGAGCAAGTGCGCCGGGACGCCCCGGAGATAAGCAGCCCCAATCCAATGGATCTTTTGCGCTGGCCAGGGATGCTGGGCGATTCGGGATCCATCGATGAACCCGAGATCGTGCCCGCGTCCAGGAGTCTTTTCGAACAGGCGCTGACAGACCTGCTGGCACACCGGCAACGTGAAGGCAGCGGCTTGAAGACCGCAATCAACGAGCGCCTGGACGATATCGATACCATCATCGGTGAGTTGAAATCACTGACGCTGAACATCCCGCACGAATTGCAGTCCCGCATCGACGGGCGCCTGACCGAACTCAAGGCCAGTATCGATCCAGCCCGGCTTGAGCAGGAAGTTGCCCTGCTCGCCCAGCGCGCGGACGTCTCCGAAGAACTCGATCGGCTGGCCATACACGTCGAGGAAGCGCGCAGCAACCTGTCAGGTCCCGGCCCGCACGGCCGCCGCCTGGATTTCCTGTCGCAGGAATTGAACAGAGAAGCCAATACGCTCGGCGCCAAGTCGGTACTCGCACGCGCGTCTCAACGGGTAGTGGATCTGAAAGTCATCATCGAGCAGATTCGCGAGCAGGTTCAAAACATCGAATGAACAGATTGCTGTTCGTGCTATCCGCACCCTCCGGCGCAGGCAAAACCTCGCTCGTGGCGGCCTTGCTCGATGCCGACCCCCGGCTCACGGTGTCGGTGTCGCACACTACGCGAGATCGGCGTTCACGCGAGAAGGACGGCGTGAACTACCACTTCGTCCCCGTACATACCTTCGAGGCAATGGTTGCAGCAGGCAGCTTTCTGGAGCACGCGCTGGTGTTCGGTCACCACTACGGTACTTCGGAGGCCGCGGTGGCGCGCGAACATACGAGTGGCAAGGACGTGATTCTCGAAATCGACTGGCAGGGTGCCGCCCAGATCCGCGCGTCTTTTCCGCAGGCCCTGTCAATCTTCATCCTGCCGCCGTCGCTTGCGACCCTCAAGCAGCGCCTGGAACTACGCGCCCAGGATGCCCAGCCCGTCATTGCCAAACGGCTTGCTGAAGCGCGCATCGAGCTTCATCACGCTCACGAGTTCACTCACATCGTGGTCAACGACGATTTCGACACTACGCTGGCGAACCTGCAGCGCATCATCACCGCAGAACGTAAGGGAAATCGCATACCGACCAAACGTCACGAGGCGCTGATTCACGATCTCTTGAAAGGAGCCTGAGCGGAGAGTAGACTGCCGCGCTCTTTCGAAGCAATGCCCCGCGACAAGCAGGTGGAGAGGTAGGTTACATGGCACGCGTCACCGTTGAAGATTGCCTGGGAAACGTGGACAACAGGTTCGATCTCGTCATGCTGGCCACCCGTCGTGCACGGCAGATGCGCCGTTTCGGTTCCGAGCCTATGGTGGCAGAGGAGAACGACAAACCCACCGTCATCGCATTACGGGAAATCGCCGAAGGCCTAGTCTCCCACGAAATCCTTGACGAGCAGGAAGCCTCCACCGAGGATGAAGAACTGGAGGTAACTTTCGGTCTTGGAGATGACCAAGCCCCCGGCGGCCCCGCCATCTGAATCCTATTTCGTATCGCGCCTGGCGGATGACGCCCGGCGCAAGGCGAACGCGTACCCCACCACTGTCGACTCTCTGGTCGAAGTCCTGAATGAATACCTGACCGAAAAAGAAGTCGGTCTGGTCGTACGCGCGTACAACTACGCCGAATCTGCGCACACCGGACAGTTCCGCCGCACCGGCCACCCCTATATCACGCACCCCCTGGCCGTCGCCGGTATCCTCGCAGACATGCGCATGGACCACCAGACTCTGATGGCAGCACTCCTGCACGACGTGATCGAAGACACCCAGGTCGCCAAGTCCACGCTGGGGAACCGTTTTGGCAAATCGGTGGCCGAAATCGTCGACGGTGTGTCCAAGCTGACCACGATATTCAAATCACGCGCAGAGGCCCAGGCGGAAAACTTCCAGAAAATGGCCATGGCCATGGCCAAGGACATCCGCGTGATCATGGTCAAAATCGCCGACCGCCTGCACAACATGCGCACAATCGGTGTCATGGACCGCGAGCAGCGCAAACTCACCGCGCGTGAAACGCTCGAATACTACGCCCCCATCGCCAACCGCCTTGGCATGCACAATGTAAAGGTGGAGTTCGAGGATCTCGGCTTCGCGGCCCTGTACCCGCTGCGTGCCGATCGCATCCGGCGCGCTGTCGACAAGGCGCGCGGAAACCGCAAGGAGCTGATGGACGAGCTTGGTCAGTCGATACGCGCAGCTCTCAAACGCGAAGGAATCTCGGCTACCGTCACTGGACGCGAGAAACACCTGTACTCCATTTACCAAAAGATGAAATCGCAGCACAAGCCCTTTCGGGAGATCATGGACGTGTTCGGCTTTCGCATCGTGGTAGACGGCGAGGATGCCTGCTATCGCACGCTGGGCGTGGTGCACAACCTCTACAAACCGGTAGCCGGCCGTTTCAAGGATTATGTCGCCATCCCCAAGGTCAACGGCTATCAGTCGTTGCACACGACCCTGTTCGGCATGCATGGCGTACCCATAGAGGTGCAGATACGCACGCAGCAAATGGACGAGGTGGCGGAATACGGCATCGCCGGCCACCGTTTCTACAAGGCGCCGGCCGAGAATACACATAGCGGCCAGCGTACTCGCCAGTGGGTGCGAGATCTAATGGAACTGCAACAGCGGGCGGGTGATCCACTTGAGTTCATCGAAAGCCTCAAGGTCGACCTGTTCCCGGACGACGTCTACGTATTCACGCCCAAGGGCGACATCATGGAATTGCCACGCGGCGCTTGTCCTGTCGATTTCGCCTATTCCGTGCACACCGACATCGGCAACCAGTGCGTGGCATGCCGCATCGACCGAGCGTTGGCCCCCTTGTCGCAACAGCTGCAGAGCGGTCAAAGGGTCGAGATCATCACCTCACCGGACGCCAACCCCAATCCGGACTGGCTGACCTTTGCGGTGACCAGCAAGGCTCGTTCCGCAATCCGCACCGGGTTAAAGAATCAACAACGCGCCGAGTCCATAATCCTCGGCCGCAAGCTTCTCAACCGGTCGCTGGCGAATGCAGGTACCAGCATCAACGATCTCGACTTTCGCCGCCTTCGGCGCGTGTTCAAGGAATTTGGCGTACGCAAGCTGGACGACGTGCTGGCGACAATCGGCATGGGCGAGCTCATGTCCTACGTCGTGGCCCAGCACCTGCTCGTTGCAGACAATCCCGACTACGAAGCGGTGCCTGTGGAACAGGGGGGTCCGGTGGCGATTCGAGGCGGCGAGGGGCTAGTCATCACCTACGGTCGCTGTTGCGGACCTGTGCCCGGCGATGCCATCGTTGGCAGCATGACACCCGGCAAGGGGTTTGTGGTGCACATCGAGACGTGCAAGAACATCAACGAGATGCGCCGACGGGCCCCAAACCAGATCATTCCCGCGCGCTGGACCAGCGTGAAAGATGCCGAATACCTCACAGCGCTACGTATCGAAGTGAGTCGCAAGAAAGGCATCATCGCAGAACTCGCCGCGACCGTAGCCGGCGTCGGCGCCGGCCTCGACCGCATCAACGTGGATGAGCGCGACGCGGCGGTGAGTAGCGTGATCGTCGAAGTGGGCGTACATGATCGAGATCACCTCGCACGCGTCATGCGCCGTCTGCGCGCCATTCCGAGTGTTTTGACCATTGCCCGCACGAGCGCCTGATATGACCCGATCCATCATCGCCACCGATACCGCGCCCCGGGCCATCGGCACTTACTCTCAGGCCGTGCGCAGCGGAGACACCATCTACCTCTCAGGTCAGATACCCCTGAATCCCGAGACCATGGAGCTGGCCGGGCCGGAATTCGCCGACCAGGCCCGCCAAGCGTTTCGCAATCTGATGAGCGTCGTCGAGGCCGCTGGAGGCAGCAGTGACGACATCGTCAAGCTGACCGTCTATCTCACCGATCTCACCGACTTTCCGGTCGTGAACGAGATCATGGCGGAGTTCGTGTCCGAGCCCTACCCCGCCCGCGCAGCACTGGGCGTTGCACAGCTTCCCAGGGATGCAGCCATCGAGATAGAAGGGATTCTGGTGATGGGCAATACCTGATGCCGGAGCGCGCGCCCGGTGAGCTTCCGGTCACGGAACTCAAAGGCGTTGGGCCAGGGCTCGCCGCCAAACTCGCCACGCTCGGTATATATCGTCTGGGCGACCTTCTTCTGCATCTGCCCCTGCGTTACCAGGACCGCACGCGCATCGTACCCATGCATGAGCTGCGCCCGGGAGATGAATGCCTGGTGGAAGGCACCGTGGTGGCCAATCGGCTGGCTTACGGTCGGCGACGCAGCTGGACACTGCTCATCGAAGACGATACCGGCCGTGTGATGCTGCGCTTTTTCCACTTCTCGCGTCAGCAACAAAGCAACGTGTACGAAGGTCAGACGATTCGCTGTTTCGGTGAGGTGCGTTTCGGCCCAACCGGGCTCGAGATGGCGCATCCGGAGTATCGCGTGCATCACGCACCACCGCCCCCGCCAGAGGGACGCCTCACACCCGTATACCCCACCACAAAGGGGCTCGGCCAGAACCGCTGGCGTACCCTTTCCGCGCAACTGCGCGGCTACGACTGGCCACAGGAGGAAGGTACGCCGTTCGAGACGCTGATGTTTCTCCATGAACCACCGGCTTCCACGACTTTCGATCAGATCGACGCCGCCCGGGAACGTATCGCCCGTGACGAACTCACCACCTACTATCTGATCATGCGCCACCGCCAGCTGGATCGCACCCACCAACGAGCAATCGCTTTGCCTCGTGCCCAGCAGCTCGGACGACAGCTTTTGAAACGACTCGGCTTCCGGTTGACGGGCGCGCAGCGCCGTGTGGTGACGGAGGTTTTGAACGATCTCGATCGTTCGCAACCCATGCTGCGCCTGGTGCAGGGAGATGTAGGCAGCGGCAAGACGGTCGTGGCCGCTTTCGCCGCCATCCGGTGTGCCGAGCACAACGCGCAGACCGCGATCATGGCACCAACCGAAATCCTCGCCGAACAACACTATCTAACGATGAGTGAGTGGCTTGAGCCGCTCGGCATTCGAGTGGTGCTGCTGACGGGCTCGCAGTCGGCCAGCGCTCGCAAACCGCTGCGCGCCGCGATGGAATCAGGCGAGGCGCTCGTTGCCGTGGGGACGCACGCTCTGTTTCAAAACACGGTGCAATTTCACAATCTCGCACTCACAATCGTCGACGAACAGCATCGCTTCGGTGTACACCAGCGCATGTCTCTGCGCGCCAAGGGTAGCACCCCGCACCAACTGGTGATGACCGCTACACCAATCCCGCGCACCCTGACAATGGCACTCTATGCCGACATGGATGTCAGCATCATCGATGAGCTGCCCGCCGGTCGCCAGCCCATCGAGACGCGCGTGCTGCAGGACGGCCGTCGCGACGACGTGCTGCGGCGCATCAGTGCCGCCATTGCCCGTGGTGAACAGGCCTACTGGGTGTGCGCTCTGATAGAAGACTCCAACACACTGCCCGCACGTTCGGCCGAGACGACCTACAAGTGGCTGATAGGTGTGCTGCCACAGGCGAAGGTCGGCCTGATTCACGGGCGCATGCCGGCGGACGAGAAGGCCCGCGTGATGCGGGAGTTCAAGGAACATCGCTGCCAACTGCTGGTGGCCACGACGGTGATCGAGGTAGGTGTGGACGTCCCCAACGCGAGCCTCATGGTCATTGAAAACCCGGAGCGCCTGGGCCTTGCGCAGCTGCATCAGCTGAGGGGTCGAATTGGCCGCGGCCGGGCGAAGAGCTACTGCACCCTCTTGTACGCCGAGGGTTTGAGTGAAGCTGGCCGTGCCAGGCTAAAAGTCATCCGCGACAGCACGGACGGTTTCCTCATCGCAGAACAAGACCTCAAACTGCGCGGCCCGGGTGAATTGCTTGGCGCCCGGCAAACGGGTGAACAGCAGTTTCGAGTAGCCGACCTGCGCGAGCATGCCCACCTGATGCCCGAAATTGTCTCACGCGGAGATGCGCTTCTTCGCGAAGCCCCAGAGGTCTGTCAGGCGCTCCTGCGCACCTGGGCGCCGGCCGATACCGACCATATCTCAGTATGACCCGACTCCCTCAGACAAAGCCTTTGCGCCTGGGCGGGTTCTCTCTATGGGTTGGCATCGGGGTACACCTGGCCAGATGCGGGGTTGGAGAACACAGAGTCGTCTAGTAGGCCCTCGGTTTTCGCGACGGTCGTTGCGACCATACCGTCTCCGGTGACATTGACCGCGGTGCGCATCATATCCAAGAGACGATCGACGCCTATGATGAGCATGATGCCCTCCACCGGCAGCCCGACCTGGGTCAGTACCATGGTCAGCATGATGAGGCCGACACCCGGCACCGCGGCCGTGCCCACGGAGGCGAGCGTTGCGGTCAGAATCACCATCAGGTACTGAGTCAGGCCGAGGTCGATAGCGTAGAACTGCGCGATGAATACGGTGGCTACGCCTTGCATGATGGCCGTGCCGTCCATATTGATGGTAGCGCCCAGTGGTACCGCGAAAGCGGCAACGTCATTGCTCACACCGAGGCGCTGCTCAACGGTACGTAGTGTCACCGGCAGCGTTGCGCCGCTCGATGAGGTGGAGAACGCCACCAGTATAGGCTCGCGCATCTTTTTGAGAAAAACCAGTGGATTGACGCGGGCGAACATACTCAACACCGTTGGGTACACCACGAGCGCATGGATCAGCAGCACGCCAGCCACGGTCAGGAAGTAACCGATCAGCTTGTAGATCTCCTGCCAGCCAACAGTCGCGAACAACCTCGCCATGAGGCAGAACACCCCGTACGGCGCCAGTTCGATCAGCAGGGTGATCAGTTTCATGAGAACCCCGTTGATGTCCTCGAGAAAGCCCCGTACACGCTGGCCCGGTTCCCCGGCACGGGATATCGCGAAACCGAACAAAAGGGCAAACACAATGACCTGCAGAGTCTTGCCTTCGGCCATGGCTGCAACGGGATTTTTCGGAAACACGTTGATCAGTGTCTCCTTGATGCTCGGCACTTCTTTCGGCTGGTAATCGACGATGGTCGCCGCTTCTTCACCCGCACCCTCACCCGGGCTGACAATCAGCGCCACCATCAGCGCCAGAGTGACGGCAATGGCCGTCGTCATCAGATACAGGCCTACGGTCTTACCCCCCAGGCGACCCATATTGCCCGTGCTACCCAGGCTCGCAGCCCCACAGGTAAGCGAGACAAAAACGAGCGGCACGACCATCAGCATGAGGCTTGCGATGAAGATTCTGCCGCCGGCCTCGAACAGGCCGTTCACCAGATAGACGCTCAGCACGCTGTCTTCCGCAAGATGCAGTCGCTGCAGAACGATGCCGAGCACCAGCCCGGCAGCCATTCCGATGAGGATCCGGTATGTGAGATTCACCGGAGTCGATTCAACCGATTTCGATCATCTCGAAGTCTTCCTTGCTAACCCCGCACTCAGGGCAAACGAAATCTTGCGGAACGTCTTCCCATTTGGTGCCGGGGGCAATGTCTTCGTCCTCACAGCCTTCCACTTCGTCGTAGATCCAGCCGCAGACGATGCATTGCCATTTTTTCATCGGCTCTCCTTGCCCCTGCCGAATCAGGCGCACGGCCTGATTTCAAGGTGCGACACCGTACTTGCACTCCATACGAAGGTCAACGCCGGCACTTTTTTGCTGGCGTCGCTTTTGCGTTAGCATGCACTCCCGATGTCCGAGACCACAAACAATCCGTCCGGCGCCGGCCTCCGGTCCGCGTACCTGCGCCTCATGCGCCTCGACCGTCCGGTGGGAACGCTGCTCCTCCTCTGGCCGACGCTGGCCGCACTCTGGATGGCGGCGGAAGGTACGCCGCCGCTCGCGCTGATCGCTGTCTTTACCGTAGGCACCTTCGTCATGCGCTCCGCCGGGTGTGTCATCAACGATGTGGCCGACCGCCAAGTCGACCCGAACGTTCGGCGCACGAGAGCCCGCCCCCTGGCAACGGGAGAACTCTCGGTGCGCGATGCGCTCACGCTCTTCGTCGGATTGTGTGTTCTCGCAGCGTTGCTGCTGTTGTTGCTGAACGACGCTGCCCGCCTGCTTGCGGTAGGCGGGCTCTTCATCGCAGTACTGTATCCATTCATGAAACGCTGGACCCATCTGCCACAGGTTGTTTTGGGCGCCGCCTTCAGCTGGGGCATCGTCATGGCGTTCGCAGCGGTACAGGGTCATCTCTCGCAATCCGCCTGGCTCATGTTCGTGGCGAGCCTTCTTTGGATCGTCGCCTACGACACGTTATACGCGATGGTAGACCGTGAAGACGACTTGAAGATCGGCGTGAAGTCCACGGCGATTCTGTTCGGCGACGCCGATCGCCTCATTGTCGGTATCCTGCAGGTGGCCGCTCTCTGCGCATTCTGGCTGCTCGGCCGCCAGTTCGGCTACGGGCCGCTCTACCTGGTGGCTCTCGCGGTCATGGCTGGAGCATTCATCCACCAACAGCGGCTGATCCGCAAACGCGACCCGGCGAAGTGCTTCGTCGCGTTCACGAACAACATCTGGGTCGGATTTGCTCTGTTTGCCGGTACCCTGGCCGAACTCTACCTTGGCCCGCTTGTGCCGGGACCACACTAGTGCGCCGATTCATCACGGCGATTGACGCCGTAAACCAGGGCCTCGGACAGGGCATCGCCTGGCTCACGGCATTTATGGTAGCGCTGACGCTGATCGTGGTCGTGATCCGCTACGCGTTTGACGCCGGTGCGATCGCACTGCAGGAATCGGTCACATATCTGCACGCGCTGGTCATCATGCTCGGTATTCCCCACACGCTCAAAGTCGACGCGCACGTACGGGTGGACATTCTCTATTCGCGCCTGCGCCCGGCACATCGCGCAGCGGCGAATCTCGCCGGCCACACGCTGTTTCTCGCCCCCGTGGCCGTCTTAGTCCTCTACACCTCTCTGCCTTACGTCGTGGACTCGTGGCGCGTCCTGGAGGGGTCTCCCGAGGTGGGCGGTATCCCGGCAGTGTTTCTGCTGAAGACCCTCATTCCCGTGATGGCCGTGCTGCTGCTCGCGCAGGGAATTGCCGACAGCATTCGTTTGACGCTGGGACTCGTGCAGCGTGACTGAACTGATACCGCTGGCGCTGTTTGCCACCGTCTTTCTTGCGCTGATGCTCGGCTATTCGGTCGCACTGACCCTCGCCGGTGTGGCGCTGCTCTTCGCCCTTGTCGGCATCGCGACCGATACATTCGATCCAGGCGATCTCGGATTTCTACCCGGGAGGCTGTTTGGCATCATCGCAAACCAGACATTGATCGCCGTCCCGCTGTTCGTTTTCATGGGGGTGATGCTGGAGAAAACCCGCATCGCGGACACCTTGCTCGCCACCCTTTCCCGGGCACTCTCCGGCCTTCACGGTGGACTCGGGCTCGCGGTCGTCGTGGTCGGTGCCCTGATGGCCGCCAGTACCGGCATCGTGGGTGCAACGGTCGTGACCATGGGGCTCATGAGCCTACCCACCATGCTCAATCAGGGATGGAGCCCCAGCCTCGCGACCGGCACCATCAGCGCCACCGGTACCCTGGGCCAGATCATCCCGCCTTCCATCGCGCTGGTCTTGCTCGGAGATGTGCTGTCCAATGCCTACAGTCAGGCGCAGCTCAGCCAGGGCGTGTTCGCACCCGATACCGTTTCAGTGGGGCACCTATTTGCCGGCGCTATCGGCCCGGGTCTGGTACTGGTGGTGTTGTACCTCATATACATACTCACTATCACCCGCCTAAACCCGGAATCAGCTCCACCCACCTCGCCACAGGCGCGCACCGGCATCGGCGCTATTCTCGGTGGCCTGGGACCGCCAATGCTGCTCATCATCGCCGTGCTTGGCTCAATTCTGGCCGGGTACGCAACTCCCACGGAAGCGGCCGGTGTCGGTGCTGCGGGCGCCACCTCGCTTGCAGCCGCGAAACGCGCTCTGAATACGAACGTGCTGCGTGAAGTCTGCCTGTCCACACTGCGCACTTCGGCTATGGTGTTTTTCATTCTCATCGGTGCCTCCGTTTTCTCTTTGGTATTTCGCGGTTTCGGCGGCGATGAGGTGGTGCAGGGTCTGTTCGTCGACATGCCGGGCGGGATGTGGGGTGCGCTGGCCATTGTCATGCTGGTGATCTTCCTGCTTGGCTTCATGCTCGACTTCATCGAGATCACATTCGTGGTGGTCCCCATCGTGGGACCGGTGCTACTGGCTATGGGCATCGATCCGGTATGGCTGGGCGTGCTCATCGCCGTGAATCTGCAAACGTCCTTCCTGACCCCGCCGTTCGGCTTCGCGCTCTTCTACCTGCGCGGCGTCACGCCCTCCAGCGTGCCCACCACACAGATATACCGCGGTGTGGTCCCCTACATCGGCCTGCAACTACTGCTACTGATTATTCTCGTTCTCTGGCCCGATCTAGCCAGGTGGCTGCCGCGGGTTCTATATTCATGATCAGCACACTCCTCTCTCGACTGCGCATCTGGGACGGCGAGCATCCGCATACTGGTGACGCCATTCTCGTGCAGGGCGAGCGCATCGCTGCCGTGGGCTCCAGTGACGAACTCAGCGCAGATACAACTGTTGATTGCAGCGGCCTGACCGCGCTTCCGGGGCTGATCGATGCGCACGTGCATATGGAACTCAATCCCGATGATCGCCTTCCCCCCGCGCAAACCGACCTCTCCGTTGCCGCGAAGGCACGCATGCGCGAGCGTGCAGAGGCGATGCTGGAGGCCGGTATTACCACGGCTCGCGACCTCGGCGGAGGTGCGTGGCTGGAACTCACCCTGCGCGATGCGATCACGGCCGGAGAGGTCGCCGGCCCCCGCTTACTCTGCGCGGGCCAACCCATCACCTGCCCCAGCGGGCACTGCCACTTCTGGGGCGGCGAGGCGGCGGACACAGCACAGGCCGATGCCGTTATCGAACGTCAGCTAGACAAGGGCGTCGATCTCATCAAGGTCATGGCGACCGGCGGACAATTGACCAAAGGCTCCGACCCGGGCGCGGCACAGTTCGATCTGGCCACTCTCACTCACATCGTCCAACGCGCCGCCGCCCATGACAAGCTGGTGGCCGCACACTGCCACGGCACGCAAGGCATTCATTTTGCCGCCGCCGCCGGAGTATCTACCATCGAGCACTGTTCCTGGGCGGGTAAGGCTGGTTGGGCTGCAGACTACCGGCCGGAGACCGCCGCGCTCATCGCAGAGCGCGGTACGTGGATTTCACCCACCGTCAATCGAGGTTGGCAGCGCTATCTAGAGGGGCGAAATCAGCAGATGCGCGAACGTATCCAGGGCAACTTCGCCGCTATGCGCGCCAAGGAGATACCATTCATCGCTTCCACGGATGCCGGTATACCCGGGGTTTATCACCACCATCTGCCACTGGCATTGCCGGTGTTCGCCCAAATTGCCGGGCTGTCAGCCGAGGCCGTCCTGCGCTCGGCGACCAGCCAGGCAGCGCTCGCCATCGGGTTGCATTCGGTGACCGGACGCATCGAAAACGGCCTGTCCGCGGACCTGCTACTGGTCCAAGGCAACCCGTTGATCGACCTCTCGGCACTCGCCGATCCGGCCCAGGTGTGGTTCCGAGGTCGCCCGGTGAAGTCTATCTGAGGCGCTACTCGCCTTTCCACCGGGGGTTGCGTTTCTCAAGAAACGCCCTGACACCCTCGCGATAGTCCGCCTGGCGCATCATATCGTTGATCAGTGTTTCGGACTCGCGCACTGCGCTCGCGGCATCCCGATGCAAGTCCCGATATACCTGCCAGCGGGTCTGCTTCAGCGAATTGGGTGAAACCGCCCCGATCATTCGCCGCGCGTAGTCGTAGGTGTGTTCGAGCAGCGCACCCTCGGCCACCACTTCGTTGACCAGCCCCATGGCAGCAGCTTCTTCCGAGGTGAACACGCGGCTGGTCAGCAACAGGTCGTTGGCGCGTGTAAGCCCGACGATGCGCGGTAGTATCCATGAGAGTCCGTACTCAGCCGGCAGATTGAGTTTGCCATGTGCCGTCGTGAAGCGCTTCCCGGGGGCTGCAAAACGCAGATCGGCGAAACAGGCCATCGCCAACCCCACACCCGCGGCGGGACCGTTGAGTGCCGCGATAATCGGCTTGGTCATCCCAAATTGATACGCAAAGCTCGCCTCGAATTCAGGCGCCACGCCACTGCCGGGTTCTGCGAGTACCGCCGGTGTGCCCGGATCGTAGCCGCCGCGCTTGCTGTGGCCCTCGAGCGCCTCTGAATCACCGCCGACGCAGAATCCCTTACCGACCCCGGTGACTACGATTGCGCGCACGTCAGGGTTCTCATCGAGCGCCTTCAGGCACCATCGATACTCCGTGTGCATGCGTCCGGTCCACGCGTTCATGCGATGCGGGCGATTGAGCCACAGTGTGGCGATACCGTCGTCGATCTCCAGGCATGTGGTTTTCAGCTCCATACGATCAGTTCCCGTGCCTCGATCAAATGCCCCGTACAGCTCATTGCTCAAGCGGACTCAGGCGTGCGTTGAGGTAAGCCTGCTCGCTGAGCGCATGGTAGGCGCGCACCGACTCGAGGTAGCCCATATAGGATTCGTAAATTCGTCCGGCGAGCTCATTTTCCCCCGCGGCCTCCGCCACCACCTCCTCCGATACCGCCTTGAGCCGCTCCAGCACATCCTTCGGGAGCGGCCGTAGTTCGACACCGTGTTCACCGACCAGCGTGTCGAGCGCTGCCTTGTTGCGCGCAGTGAACTCGCTCAGCATATCGTCGTTGGTTGCCTGCACTGCCACTTCCAGCATGGTCCTGAGATCCTCCGGCAGCGCATTCCAGGCATCCGTATTGACGATGGCTTCGAGCGTCGGGCCGGGTTCGTGCCACCCGGGGTAGTAGTAGTACTTAGCCACGGTGTGCAGACCGAAGGCCAGGTCGTTGTACGGACCCACCCACTCAGTCGCGTCGATCACACCCGTTTGCAGTGCAGTGAAGATCTCACCGCCCGGCAGCGCAACCGGTGTGCCTCCGGCGCGCTGAAACACTTCGCCGCCAAGGCCGGGAATACGCATCTTCAATCCGGCTAGATCTTCCACCGAATTGATTTCCCGGTTAAACCACCCGGCCATCTGCACGCCCGTGTTACCGCACGCGAGCGGGATCAGCCCAAACGGTTGGTACAGCTCCCGCCACAACTCCATGCCGCCGCCGTAGTTCAGCCAGCCATTCATTTCCTGCGCCGTCATGCCGAAGGGTACCGTCGAGAACATGGCGGCGATGGGTAGCTTCCCGCGCCAGTAGTAGGCAGCACCATGTCCCATCTCGGCGGTACCGCGTGAAACGGAATCGAACACCTCGAATGCGCCGACCAGTTCGCCAGCACCATATACCTTGATATCGAGCCGTCCATTGCTCATCTTGCGCACTTGCTCTGCCATGCGCTCTGGCGCGGTGCCAAGCCCCGGCAGATTCTTCGGCCAGGTCGTAATCAGTTTCCAGCGGTACGCCGTTTGCTGCTCCGTGGCCTGTGTCTGGGTCGGAGCGGCGGAATCTCCTCCGCAACCGCCAAGCACCAATGAAACGCATACGCTCACCAGCGCGCCTTGAAGTAGCGTCATCTTTCCTCCTCCATCAATCCAAGGTTTGTAGGTTCGCATACCCCAGCATGAGCCATTTCGCACCCACTCCAGCAAAATTCACCTGTATCCGCGCTCGATCACCGCTGCCCTCGCACTGCAACACCACTCCTTCGCCGAACTTGGCGTGCCCCACACGCTGCCCGAGACGAAATCCTGCTGCCGTTTCCTCAAACAGGCTAGCCGAACGCTTCGATGCTTCCGGCGCGCCGTAGGGCCGGCGTACCGCGCCACCGAGGCGAATCTCCTCCAGGTGTTGGGTGGGTAGCTCCATGATGAATCGCGACGGGCGGTTGTAGGTATCGTTACCGTGCAAGCGGCGTGTCTCGGCAAAGGTAATGACCAATTCGCGCATCGCGCGTGTCATGCCCACGTAGCAAAGGCGCCGTTCTTCCTCCAGGCGGCCGGGCTCTTCTACCGACATTCGATGCGGGAACAATCCCTCCTCCATCCCGGACAAGAACACCAGCGGAAACTCGAGGCCCTTCGCCGAATGCAGCGTCATCATCTGCAGCGCCGGCCCTGTTTCAGTTTGCTGCTCCCCCGCGTCCAGGGCCACCTGGTCCAGAAATTCCTCCAGTATCGATACATCGGATCTGGCCTCGGATCCGTCAGGAAGCGTTTCCGCCACCGGGAACACGAGTTCGCCGGTGAACTGGCGGCAGGCGCTTACCAGTTCTTCCAGGTTTTCCTTGCGCGCAAGCCCCCGCTCACCACGTTCACGCGCGTGGAATTCCATCAGACCGCTGGCATGTATCACGAAATCGGCCAACTCATGCAGCGACAGTTCGTTTGTCGCAGCGCCGAGATCGTCGACCAGCTTCAGGAAGGCTTGCACCGCTCCCGTTACCCGTCCGTTGAATTTTCCTTCCGCGATGGCCTCCTTGCAGGCCTGCCACAGCGAGACCGAGCGTTCTCGCGCTTCCGCCCTGATCGCTTCGAGTGTCTTGTCGCCTATGCCCCGGGCCGGTGTGTTGACCACGCGCTCAAAGGCGGGATCGGAATGCCGATCGTGCATAAGGCGCATGTATGCCAGCGCGTTCTTGATCTCCGCGCGCTCGAAAAAACGCTGGCCGCCGTAGATACGGTACGGAATCTGAGCACGCAACATCGCCTCTTCCAGAACCCGCGATTGTGCATTCGAACGGTAGAGCACGGCCACTTCTTGTGGGCTGCCGCTGTCTTCGATGTGGCGTTGCGCGCGATCGGCGATAAAGCGTGCTTCATCGAGATCATTGTAGGCAGAGTAGAGCTTTATCGGTTCTCCATCATCATCATCGGTCCACAGCTCTTTGCCCAGCCGGTCTGCGTTGTGGCTTATCAGGACGTTAGCCGCCTTCAGGATATTGCCCGTGGAACGATAATTCTGCTCGAGACGGATGGTCTGTACGGCATCGAAATCCTGGCTGTATTGGTGGATGTTCTCGATACGCGCTCCGCGCCAGCCATATATGGACTGATCATCATCGCCCACCGCCATGACTCGCCCCGTCTTTCCGGCCAGTACCCGCAGCCAGGCATTTTGCAGCGTATTGGTGTCCTGAAACTCATCCACCAGCAGATGCTGAAAGCGGTTCTGATAGTGCGCGAGCAGATCCTCCCTGTTCAGCCAGAGCTCATGGCTGCGCAGCAGCAACTCGGCGAAATCGACCAGCCCGCCCTGATTGCACAGTTCCTCGTAGCTCTCGTAAATGCGCTTGTGCGTGATGCGAAACAGGTCGTCTCCCGCCACTACCTCCCGCGCGCACCGGCCCTCATCCTTCTGGGTATTGATGAAGCCGGTCGCCTGGCGTGCGGGCCACTTCTGTTCGTCGATGTCGAGACTGCGCATCACGCGCTTGACCAGCCGCAACTGATCGTCTGCATCGAGAATCTGGAAGTTTTGCGGTAACGCGGCCTCCCGCCAGTGCATACGCAACAGGCGATGTGCAATGCCGTGAAAGGTGCCCACCCACATAGCGCGTACCGTGAGATTGAGCAACGCTTCGATGCGTTGTCGCATCTCGCTCGCCGCCTTGTTCGTGAACGTGACCGCTAGCACGCCATGCGGGGACACGCCTTCCGCCTCGATCAGCCAGGCGATTCTGTGCACGAGCACGCGAGTCTTGCCGCTGCCAGCCCCGGCAAGCACCAGAGTGTTACCAATGGGTGCGGTGACGGCCTCACGCTGTCGTTCGTTCAGGCCATCGAGAATGTGTGTGACGTCCAATGCAGTTCGATACGGAGTGATCAGATTGCCAATTCACGCCCTCCCCGAACAGGAGGGCCGGTCATTGTATCGGCAGGGTGTCCGCGATGGGAGGGCAGATCGAGGGGTGAGAACAATATTCACCCCCTGCCATCAAGCGATACCTCGATCCGTGCGCCGCCACTCCCAGCACTGCTGCTAACCTGGCCCAGCAGCGCATACATGAACAGAATCACTCCCGACATTTCCATGGCTTCCTCGACTACTGTCGTCAGGTTGTAAGCGAGCGAATCCAGCAGATCTTCCTCCGCATAGGGTTCCGTCAGCAGTTCCGCGCCGAGCGCACTACCCAGATACATCGCACCGCTGACGACGAACAGCACCAGCGTGGTTCGATCCAATCGCCGCAAGCAGGGTATGTACCGCAGTCCGGCCACCGCTGCCGCAATAGCTCCGGGGACGGCCACGACATCTCCATGGCCGAATTAAGACTTTCATGCAGTCCGGCCATTTCGTCAGCCGATAGCAATAAAAAACCGAAACCCAGCCAACGCCAGGGGCGGACATTCGGTGCCCCAGTGGCAGCAAGTTGGCGCGCATGGACGATGAGATGGTTAAGAGCACCACTCCGGACCTTGGCCAGGGCATATTCCCGCCGTCCCCATACCCTAATCTTCACCCCACATGGCCGCAAAGAGTTCCGCGCGAACGGCCTCCGAATGATCCATCAATGAACTCGCTTCTTCGGCGGTGAATCCCAGCTCCTGCATCAGATCGAGTGTGTCTGCCGAGAGTTCTGGCGGTAAGCGAACGTCCGGTGCCGGGGTATCTCCGAAATCGATGAGCGGGCCCACCGTTTTGACGCTACCAGCACCCGGTACCTCGATATTCACCAGGTAACCGTTGTCGATATTTTGCGGATCGTTCAATACGTCACCGTAATCGCGTACGCGCTCCCAGATGATCTCGGGTTCGCTGCGAAAGAAGCTGTCCAGCTCCGCCATCGTCTTAGAACCGATCGCTTCGCACATCAGAGCGCGGATCTCCGGCAGCTGCTGGTCCGATCCCGCCATCCCGATCCGCTTACCCGGCGTATCCCACTCGTCGATCAGCAACACCTCGGGCTTGTCCATGTAGATCCAGAACGAGGACCAGGCTTCGTCGGTTTGGGCGGTCACGAACAACACCGCCTGATCATCAGACGTCGCATAGACCCCATATGGCGCCTTTATGTTTGGGTGATGCCTGCCTTCCCGGCTCAGCGATACACCAGTCATTGCCGAATGCTGCAATTCCCACATCTGCAGCCACAACTGCCCACCCAGCGAAGAGGTCTGTACCAGCTGTCCCTTTCCGGTTGCTCCCCGGGCGACCAGCCCCGTCACGCATCCGAGTGCGAGCTGCATCGCCCCCGCGTGATCGGCCACCGTGACACCCGTCACAATGGGTATCTCGCCGGGGAAACCCGTCATGCTGATCAATCCTCCACGCGCCTGCGCGGCGCCATCCAGCATCGCTTTGTCGGCCTCCTCTCCCCTGGGGCCAAAACCATTGGCGTGGCCGATGACCAGTTGCGGGTACTTTGAGAGCAGTTCGTTGACATCCAAGCCCATGCGGGTGAGGGCGGCACTGCGGTAGTTGGTCAGAAACACATCGGCCGACGCCAGCAGCCGGCGAATGACCTCTGCGCCCAGATTCGTGTGGGCATCGAGCGCGACCGATCGCTTGCCCTTGTTCATCGCCAGAAACTGGGAGCCTGGTGCATTTTCGGGCAGGGTGTTGTTTACCCCCCTGTGGTAACGGCTCGCATCTCCGAACGGCGGTTCTACCTTGATTACATCGGCGCCCATATTGGCGAAATACAATCCCGCCGCGGGTCCCTGAATTGACATCGCAAGCTCCACCACCCTTATGCCGCCCAAAGGTCCAGACATCATCACCCCCCTTTCGCTCACCCCGATTAGTCTACGTCGGACTTCTGCACGGGGCGAGCCGGCAGGAGGCAGTGCGGGAGGCGAGTCTGGGCTATCGTATGCGCTCGTTTCCTTGAATGGATCACCCGATGGATCAGTATCTCTTCTCCGGACTCAAGGTCATCGATTGCGCCACGGTTATTGCCGCTCCGGCCGCCGCCATGATTCTGGCGGATTTCGGCGCGAACGTAATCAAGATCGAGCAGCCGGGTGAGGGAGACATGCTGCGTATTCTCTCCGAGGTTTCCACGACGCCAACTGCCGATAGCGCCTGGTTTTGGCAGCTCGATGGCCACAATAAACGCAGCATTGCCCTGGACCTGAAGTGCGAAGAAGGCCAGGACGTACTGAAACGACTGGTAAGGGGGTGCGATGTGTTCATCACCAACCACCCTTACCCGGTGCGCGAGGCTCTCGGATTGTGCTACGAGGATATTCGCACCCTCAATCCCGGCGTCATCTATGCATCACTCACGGCCTACGGTGAGCAGGGACCTGAGCGCGACCGCAAGGGTTTTGACCAACTGGCCTACTGGGCGCGAAGCGGTCTGATGGAGCTCATGCGCGAGCCGGATACGGTTCCCGCACAGGGGCTACCGGGGATGGGTGATCACCCAACGGGCGTTGCGCTCTACGCCGGTATCGTAACCGCGCTTCTCAAACGAGAGCGTACCGGGGAAGGTGCGAAGGTGCACACTTCGCTGCTTGCGAACGGTCTGTGGTCAGCTTCCGGCATCGCTCAGGGCGCGCTGGCCGGAGGAGACATGCAGGCGTACCGGGAGATCAATCGGGTCAACCCGGCCATGGGGCGCGTCTACCGCACGCGCGACGATCGCTGGTTGCAGTTCAACATGGTGCGCAACGAAGAGCTTCTGTCGCTGGCGCTGGTTGCCCTGGAAGCAACCCACCTGCTTGTAGACGAGCGCTTCACGACCCTCGAGGACATGTGGACGCACCGCCAGGCGCTCGGCGACGAGCTTCAGGCGATCATCTCTCGCAAGACATCGGCCGAATGGATGGCCGAATTCGCCGAGCACGAGGTGCCAGTGAATCTTGTGGCCAACGTCGAAGACACGTGCACGGATGCTCAGATCCTCGCCAACGCCATGGCGGTACCGGGAGGCGCCACCGGCCTCCCGCTGATTGTCAAACACCCGATAAACGTATCGAGCGTCCCACAAGCAGAATTGAAACGAGCCCCCGAACTCGGCGAGCATGGCGCTGAGATCGCGCGTGAGTTTGGCTACAGCGACTGACCTTTCCCCCAAAAAC
>DCWG01000061.1 GCA_002327525.1 Gammaproteobacteria bacterium UBA2168
ATCGTGACCACCGGCTGCGAGGTGGCAGACCCAGGCTCCCGACGGGCGCTCATTGATATCGGGCTTAACTCGTAGCCGCCGGCTTTCCCGTACCGCCAAACAACTCCTTGTTGGCAGTGCGCAGAAACAGAAGCCCGATCGCCGCGTTGAACAACAGGAAGAAATTGTGCTGCACGAATCCGAAGATGGCCATCTCCGCCACGTGATTGGGGAACAGCGTCGGCCACAATGTCACCGCCACCGCACGAAAAGGTCCGGGGACCAGCGTACCGAAAAAGATCACCGGCAAAATGCCCATCATCATGGTGAACGGGATCTCCACACCAAACAGCCCCGCGGCGTACGCGTACACGATCATCGCCCCGACGATGGCAGGTGAGCGGATCAGGATGATGATGAAATAGTACGAGGGCGGCGCTTCGCGGAAAGCCTTCAGAATGTCGCGATCGCGCAGCTTCGACCCCGCGAACCGTTCAGAGCGAAAGAAGTAAACAAACGCACACCAGAACACAACCGCGCCGATGGCGATATAGATGAAGTTGTGGAAGAGCGGAGGCACTAGATCCCACGATATCCACACTCCGATCACCGCCCAGGTCAGCAAGTAGAAAAACTCACAAAACATGATGAACAACATGCTCGACCCTAGCTGCCAGCCGGACACCCCCTCCCGCCGGTTGAGATACACGGCCATCGCGCCCTTACCCACCTGCTCGTTGAGGATGGAGATGATGTAGGTGCTGGCCCGCACCGGTAGCAGTTGTTTGTACGGAATCTTCGCATTGAACCAGTTGATTGCCCGCCACAACACCGCGGTATCGATCAGAAGGTAGACAAACGAATAGGGGATCACCAACGCCAGCCAGGTCACCCAATCAACCGAGCCGAACACTTCGGCAAGATAGCCGGGGACACTCTGTCCTTCCGGCGTCTGCCCGGCAATTCGATTGTAGAGGTACCCAAAACAAGCGATGGTAATGGCCCACGGTAACAAGCGTTGCCACAGGGGTGCCGGCTTACGCGCTGATGTTTCTTGCTGCTCCGTCATGCGTCAGTCTCCCATGGTGAACTGATAGACCATGCGCTTGAACTCATGGCTGAAGGGATGCCAGAAGCCCGGCATGCGCTGCGTCAGACAAAACCCGGTGATCCCCGTTTCCGGTGCCATCCACGAATGCGTACCCGCCATTCCACCCCAGTGATACTCGCCAAGGCTTGCCAGCGGTTCACCCTCGGACAACTGCTGTTTCAGTGCAAAGCCGAGGCCGAACACCGTTCCTGGCATGTCCCACATCGGAAAGCTCACGCCAATGCCGCCCGCCAGTTGATTGGTACGCATCACATCGAGCGTCTCCGGTTCCAACAGACGCACTCCGTTCCAGCTGCCACCAGAGACGATCATACGCAAAAAACTGAGATAGTCGGATACCGTGGACACCAGCCCGCCGCCACCGGAGAGCATGGCGCGTGGAGAGTTGTACTGGCCCTCGTGCGCATCGTCCGCCTTCACCAAACCCGGTTTCATCGGATCGAGGAGGTCCGTGGGAGCATACATCGTGATGAACCGACCGACCTTATCGGCCGGTACGTGGAAGTCGGTATCCACCATCGAGAGGGGCGTGAAGATGCGGTCCTTCAGAAACTCGTCGAACCGCTGTCCTGATAGCAGCTCGACCACCCGCGCCGTCACATCCGTAGCCAGGCTATAGCGCCACGATGTGCCGGGCTGATATACGAGCGGCATCTTCGCGAGCTTGTCGCACATCGACTCCAGCGTATCTTCGCGGTTGCCAAGCGGATCGAGCCCGTGCGCCATGTAGGCCTGGTCAATAGCCGATTCCGGTTCGACGAACCCATACGAAAACCCAGCGCTATGGCTCAATATATGGCGCATGAGAACAGGCGATGCCAGCTCTTCCACGTCGTCGATGCCCGCTGCCTTGCGTTTGAGAACTTTGACATCCGCGAACGCGGGCAGCACCTCACGAAGCGGTTGATCGAGTCCGAGCCGGCCTTCCTCGTAGAGCATCATGGCCGCGACCGATGTGACTATCTTGGTATTGGAGTACATGCGATAGATCGCATCGGGTGTGAGCGGCACCATGGTCTCGAGATCCATGTACCCGAAAGTGCGATAGTCGACGACATCTGTGCCCCGCATCACCAGCGTTGCGCAGCAGGACAGGAGTTTCTGATCCACGTACCACTGCATGCGCTCGTGCATGGGTGTGAAGTCGATGTCTGAGTCACTAATCTCTATGATGCCGGCTTCCTCTATGTTCTCTGTTGTTCAATACTACACACCGACCGTCACCGGCAAGGACGCGGACTCTACCACGCTCTCGCGCGAGCGGTGCTCGAGCGATTGGGTCGTACTTGCCATCGGCTGAGTATTTAGTCAGGGTGAAACGGTTACGATACAACCGGGCGAAACTATGCGCATATCGATGCTGCTCAACTACGCTGGCGGCTTCAAAGAAGCGGTTACCGAGGTACAGGCCCTCGAGAAAGCCGGGCTTGACGTCGTGTGGGTACCCGAAGCTTATTCATTCGATGCACCGAGCGCGATGGGTTATCTCGCCGCCAACACGGAGCGCGTGACCATCGCCTCAGGCATCCTGCCCGTCTACTCCCGCACACCCACGCTGTTGGCCATGACCGCCGCGGGTATCGACTATCTGTCTGACGGGCGCTGCATGCTCGGCCTGGGCGCTTCCGGACCACAGGTCATTGAAGGCTTTCACGGCATCGCCTACACCGCCCCCGTCGCTCGCCTTCGCGAGATCATCGACATCTGCCGTGCCGTGTGGCGGCGCGAACGCGTGCAGCATATGGGTAAGTACTACCAGATCCCTCTGCCACAAAACCAGGGAACCGGACTCGGCAAACCGCTCAAGCTCATCAACCACCCCGTTCGTAACGACATTCCCATCGCCATCGCATCGCTCGGACAGTCGAGCGTGGCCATGACCGCAGAACTCGCGGACGCCTGGCTGCCGGCCTTTTACACCGCAGAAGCCGCACAGGATGTATGGGGTAGTGCGCTCTCTAAAGGCACTACGCTACGCGACCCGGAACGTGCGCCGCTCGAAGTGTTTGCGGGCGGTGCAGTGGCCGTCGGAACAGGGCTCGAAGATCTGCGTAATCTCAGCCGTCCCCAGATGGCCCTTTACGTAGGCGGCATGGGTGCGCGTTCGAAGAATTTCTACAACGACATCTTTTCACGCTCGGGTTACGCCGCGGAGGCGAAAATCATCCAGGATCTCTACCTCTCAGGTGACAAAAAGGCGGCGGAGGCGGCCATTCCGGATGAGTATCTCGCGCGCAACAGCCTCATCGGAGAGCCGGGTTTCGTGCGCGACCGGCTACAGATCATGCGCGAGGCGGGGGTCAACGCACTCAATGTCGGCTTTCTCGGCCAGAATATCGACGAGCGCGTACAGAACTGCGAAGCGCTCAGAAACATCGTGGATTCGCTGTAGCGCGCACCATCGCTCGCTGCGGTTTCGAGATAGCCGGGCGCTTTCGGCATCGCCTCGGAGAGAATCGAATCCACTAGCACCTGATCGGTTTCCCGATTGAAAATGGCCTGAGCGGGAAACCGCTCACGGAACAACCCAGCACGCGCATCCATGAGTGCCGTGTCGGCAAACTCTTCCGGCCAGCACACTCTCGCCTGCGCCCTGGCATCCTCTGGGCACAAAGGCTTGTCCGGAAATCGTGCATCGATATAGCGCAGGATGATGCTCGAATCAGGAATCGTGAATCCATCGTCCTCCAGCACCGGGATCTTGTTGAGCGGCGAGATGGCAGAAAAGGCTTCTGACGTATCACCCGGAAAAGCCGGCTCCTGCTCGTACTCGATGCCCTTGTGCTCGAGCGCGAGCAATACCTTGCGTACGAAGGCCGACAGCGAAACACCGCAACCTTTCATATCTCCTCCCCGACACGGGATTCTCCCGCGCATTGGGTCATTGCACGTGCGAATAGTTCAAGCGCTCCTCGAGGTATCCCCGCATTGCAACCACCTCGTAGTTCCGCCACGCTCAATACTCGAGCGTGGAAGGGCCTTCGAGTGAGACTGAACACATACCTGCTCCAGCTGCAGCCCGCGATTTTGTGCGTCCTGCTCGCTTCACTTTCCGCAACGGCCGCAGCCAACCCATGGGTAGACGCTGCACCTCAGGTGTTGAGCGAATATCTGCGTATCAACACCATCAACCCACCCGGCAACGAGATCGACGGAGCGCGCTTCATCGCCCGAATATTCGATGCACACGACATCGACTACGAGATCGCCGAATCCGCACCCGGGCGGGGCAATATCTGGGCGCGACTCGAAGGAGGCGACAAACCGGCACTCGTGTTGCTCAATCACATCGACGTCGTGCCCGCGGATGCGCGTTTCTGGAGTACAGAGCCTCTATCGGGTGCTATCCGGGACGGTTACGTGTGGGGTCGCGGCGCGCTGGACATGAAAGGGCTCGGCATCGTGCAGTTGCAGGCTTTTCTAGCGCTTCACGCATCGGGTAAGCGGCTCAACCGGGACGTTATCTTCATGGCCACGGCCGACGAGGAGGCGGGCGGCTACTTCGGCGCCGGCTGGTTGGCCAAACAGCGTCCGGAACTGTTCGAAGGTGTGGGTTACCTGCTCAACGAAGGCGGGGGCGGCGGTTTGTACGGCGACGAGGTCGTGTTCACCGTGGAGGTCACGCAGAAGGTGCCGCTCTGGATCAGACTCACGGCTCGCGGTAACCCGGGTCACGGTTCCGCGCCGCAAATCGCAACGGCGGTAACGCGGCTGCTCAGAGCGGGCAACCGTATCGCCGAGACCCAATTCGAGGCTCGCGCCATCCCTGCCGTAGCCCAGATGTTCGAAGGGCTGGCACCCTATCAGGATGACAAACTCGGCGCGCAGTACGGCAATATCGCCGGTGCGCTGGGAGACACGGAATTCATGAGCTATCTACAACTCACCAATCCGCGCCATCATGCACTGCTGCGCAATACCTGTTCCATCACGCGCCTTTCGGGAAGCGACAAGATCAATGTTGTGCCTGCCGAAGCTACGCTGGAACTCGATTGTCGGCTGCTACCAGACCAGGAAGTGGAGGCGTTCGAAGCCGAGCTCCTGACCATTACCGCCGACACTGACATCGACCTGGAGCGGCTGATGGCCTTCACGCCTGCCGTAAGCCCCTCCGAGACGCCCTTGTTTCAATTAATCGCAGAACTCGCCGCCAAGCGCCACGCCGGTTCACGCGTGGTGCCCGGGGTGAGCACAGGTTTTACGGACAGTCATTTCTTTCGTGACCTCGGTATCACGAGCTATGGATTCAGTCCCGTCGTTGTGAACGGATCGGAAGCGCGGGGCGTACACGGCAATAACGAACGTATCCCGGTGGATGCACTCAAGGAGGGCGTCGCCTTTCAGATAGAACTGCTCAAGCGTTTTACAACCAGGCGATGAACGGAGAAACACGTGAAAGTACATTCCATTGTTACCATCATGGACAAACCCACCCGCAAGCAGACGGCACTCAAGCGCGCCCTTGCCATGCAGAAGGTCACCGGTGCTGCGCTGGAGCTGGTGTCTTTTTGTTGGGAGTCCATGGACGAACTCCGCGAACTCACCGACGCGCGGGAGCGGCGCGCCGTCAAGCGCGGGATCATCGCCGAACGCAAAGCCTGGCAACGAGAGATGCTGGCGAGCACCGGGGGCTCGGGTACGGACATCACTTACCGTACGGTGTGGACAAACAACATCGCCGAATGGACGCTACGCCGAATCGAGGAGAGCCAGCACGATCTCATCATCAAATCGGTCGAGTATTCCAAGTCTCTGTTGCCCACACTGCTCGACTGGCAACTGCTACGCGAGGCTAACGTCCCCCTGCTGCTGACTTCCACGCGCCGCCGCCGGCCGTCCGGCAACGTGCTCGCCGCCATCGACCTGCGCAGCAAGGATCGCCTGCATGACAAACTGAACCGCGTAGTGCTAGACGCCGCGCACTCCTATGCCGCGGCCACGGGCACGAAGATGCACTGCGTTTACGTCATCGAGGTGTCACAGATCCTGAAAGATCTGGATGCCATCGACCCGGACGCCATACGCAAGAAAGCCATCGAGAAGAGCCGTGCCAGACTCGACGAACTGCTGAGCCCGTATGCGGTTCCCAAAACCCGTATCCATCTACCCACCGGACGGGTCGGGCATGGCGTTGCGGGCACCGCGCACAAGATCAAGGCAGACCTGCTGGTCGTCGGTACCGCCGCGCATCATGCGCGTCAGCTGGTTGGGCTCGGCAATTCAGCCGAACGGGTGCTGGCGCGCGCACCCTGCGATGTGCTGGCAGTGCACCCTCAGTAGTGAGGTGGGATGTCCGCCGCGGGATCGCTGGTCACGCTCTCTGGCCCTGTGCTGCCATCTGACAGGCTCGCCAATAGCATTTCCAGAGCCTTTTCGAGTTGATCGATGCGCGCCTGCTGTGCGATGAGGGCTTCGTCGAGCTTTCCTATCAGGTCCTCCTGAAAGGCCGTGCGTGCTTCGAGCTCATCGACACGCGCGCCAATCTCCCTGCTCATCAGCGCACCCGGCCTTCGCGCCACGCGGCAATCAGGTCGTCATAGGGCACCGTCCGACCCTGCGGTTTTTCGTTGGCCAACGCCGGTTTCGGCGCCCCAGGTCTTGCCAGCCAGTTCTGCGGATCTTCCTCGGCGTTGAGTGCCGGCCCGCACTCTCCCTGTATGCCGATGCGCTCGAGTCTCGCCAGCACTTCGTCTTGCTGCCTTGCCAGGGTATCCATCGCCTCTTGCGGTGTTACGTCTCCATTCACCGCGTTAGCCACGTTCGGCCACCACAACTGTGCCAGTTTCGGATAGTCCGGCACGTTTGTACCGGTTGGTGTCCATGCCGTACGGGCGGGGCTCGTGTAGAACTCAACCAATCCACCTAGACGAGGCGCGATCTCGGCCATGGCGTCAGCGCGCAGATCGGAGTCGCGGATGGGTGTGAGGCCGACCAGCGTCTTCTTGAGCGAAACGGTCTTCGAGACCACGAACTGTGCATAGAGCCAGCCGGCTTTGCGGCGTTCCAGCGGCGTGCTCTTCAGAAACGTCCATGAACCGGCGTCCTGGTAACCGAGTTTCATCCCCTCACTCCAATAGGGCCCGTGCGGCGAGGGCGCCATCCGCCATTTCGGTAGACCCTGCTCGTCCACAACAGCGAGCCCCGGTTCGATCATGTCGGCGGTAAACGTGGTGTACCAGAAGATCTGCTGCGCGATGTGTCCCTGAGCCGGCACCGGGCCGGCTTCCGAAAATGTCATGCCCTGCGCCTGCGGCGGCGCGAAACGCTTTAGCCAGTCCATGTAGCGCCCCAGCGCATACACGGCCGCTGGTCCGTTCACGGCACCACCGCGGCTCACCGACGAGCCGACCGGGCGGCAGCCCTCCACACGCATGCCCCACTCATCAACCGGCATGCCGTTGGGAATACCGGCGTCACCGGCACCGGCCATCGACAACCAGGCGTCAGTGAAACGCCAGCCCAGCGAGGGGTCCTTCTTGCCGTAATCCATGTGACCGTACACCCGCACACCGTCAATCTCTCCTACGTGGTCACTGAAGAATTCGGCAATGTCCTCGTACGCGGACCAATTGATGGGTACGCCCAGCTCGTAGCCATAGGACTGGCGAAAACGCGCACGCAGATCCTCTCGTTGGAACCAGTCGTAGCGGAACCAGTACAGATTGGCGAACTGCTGATCGGGGAGCTGATACAGCTTGCCGTCGGGGCCAGTGGTGAAGCTGCGCCCGATGAAGTCCGGCAAATCCAGTGTCGGAGAGGTGACATCCGCCCCCTCTCCGATCATGAAGTCGCTCAACGGAACCACATAGCCGTAGCGGAAGTGCGTGCCAATGAGATCCGAATCGTTGACATAGGCATCGTAGACGTTCTGCCCCGACTGCATTTGAGTCTGCAGCTTTTCGATGACATCCCCTTCCTGGATGAGATCGTGCGTAACCCGGATGCCCGTGATCTCCTCGAATGCCCTCGTCAGGATCCTGGCCTCATACTCGTGTGTCGTCAGCGCCTCCGACACCACGCTGATCGCCATGCCCCGATAGGGTGCGGATGCCTGAGTGAACCACTCCATCTCCCCAAGCTGAGCAGCGCGTCTGAGCGTGGACGGCTGAAACTCGGCGTCGACCCAGCGCTCGGCATTGGCCGCGTAGTCGACATCACTCTCCACCTGAGCAGACGTACGATCAGCCGCGTCGCCGCCCGGCTCGCTGCTACCACACCCGGTAACGGCAATCACCAATCCCAACCAGATCCACTTCGACGACATGCGCCACCTCATCCTCATTGCACCGTCAATTACGAGACCGTCATTTGCAAGAACCTCGTCCGCAACCAAAGGCTAAATCTTCCTCCAGACAAAGGCGACCGTTCATGCTTTCAGCAGGATGAGCACGCCAAGCAATATCGAAAGTCCGCTGGCAATGATCACGGGGGCCTCGGTGGCCGCCAGCCAGCCGATGTGCACCCAGGCGCTGGTCAGCAACGCAACGAAAAAGCGGTCACCACGAGTGGTCGGTATGGGCAGGAACCCCTTACGTACGGTGGTCGGCCAGCGCAACTCGGAAGCGGTCATAATCGCAAGCCCCACCGCGATGGCGGCAAAAAAAGCGGCGGTAGGACCCGTCCAGGCCATCCATCCCATTCACACCCTCCCCAGGGCAAAGCCCCGCGCCAGATGACGCCGCACGAACCACACCACTGCGATGCCTGGCACAATAGTCAGCACACCTGCCGCGGCGAGCACGCCCCAGTCGAGACCCGAGGCGCTGACCGTTCGCGTCATCACCACCGCAATCGGTTTGGCTTCACTCGCCGTGAGTGTACGCGCGATCAGCAGTTCGACCCAGCTGAACATGAAACAGAAGAATACCGTCACCCCCAGCCCACTCTTGATCAGCGGCAGAAATAGACGAAAGAAGAAATAGCCGAAAGCATGTCCATCGAGACGCGCCATCTCGTCGATCTCGCGCGGCACCGACGACATGAACCCTTCTAGAATCCAGACACTCAGAGGCACAGTGAACAGACAATGTGCAAACGCCACCGCAAACGGCGTGTCGAACAACCCCACGGCCGAGTACAGCTGGAAAAAAGGCAGCAGGAACACGGCCGGCGGCGCCATGCGGTTGGTGAGTAGCCAGAAGAACAGCTGCCGGTCACCGAGGAAGCGATAACGCGAAAACGCATAGGCCGCCGGAATGGCCACGGTCAGAGATACCAACGTGTTGATGGACACATATGCCAGTGAATTTCCAAACGCCTCATACCACACCGGATTGGTGAATATCTCGGCGTAGTTGGTAAGCGTCGGATTGCGCGGCACGATGGCAAACTCACCAACGATGTCCTGGTTACGCTGTAGCGACATGTTCACCAGCCAGTACAGGGGCAGCAGCAGATACACGCCGAATGCATAGACAGACCAATGCACGCGTTTTTCAGCCATCATCGCCACCCCGCATCACGCTCGTGTAAAACAGCCAGCACAACAGCAGAATCATCAGGAAGTAGAGTACCGAAAATGCCGCCGCCGGACCCAGGTCGAACTGACCGACCGCCATTGTGGTGAGGTACTGGCTCAGGAACGTGGTGCTATTCCCAGGCCCGCCACCCGTCAGGACAAACGGTTCGGTATAGATCATCAGGCTATCCATGAGACGCAGCAGGACTGCAATGGTGAGCACCGCTTTCAAATGTGGCAGTTCCACGTGCCTGAAGGTCTGCCACGCGTTCGCACCGTCAAGTGTGGCGGCCTGGTAGTATGCCGGCGATATGGCTGACAGACCCGCAAAACTCAGCAGCGCCACCAACGACGTCCAATGCCACACGTCCATGGCGAGCAGGGTCACCCATGCGCTGAGGACATTGCTCGCATAGTTGTACGGGATGCCGAGCGCGGTAACCGCCGCGCCGAGCAGACCGATGTCCGGCCGCGCGTAGATCTGCCAGATCGTCCCGACCACATTCCAGGGCACTAGCAGCGGAACGCTGAGTAGGATGAGAAAGCCCGTGGCGCTCTTCCCCTGATTACGCACCAATGCACGCGCGATCCAGATACCCAGCGGTATTTCAATCGCGAGCACCAGGGCGCTAAAAGCGAGCTGACGCAGTAGCGCCTGTGCAAAGCGTGGATCGCGCAACGTCTCCCGGTAGAAGTCGAAACCGATGAACAGCCTCGTGTCGACATCGAAGATATCCTGCACAGAGTAGTTCACGACGGTCATCAAGGGCACGATCGCCGTAAATGCCACCACCACCACAACGGGTGCGACCGCGAACCAGGCGCGGTTGTCCGCTCTACGCTGCATCGTTGCCAGTCGGGCGCGCGAGGAGCACCCCGTTTCGATAGGCCACCATTCGGGCAGTGTCGATGTACAAGCGACATTGCGGCGGCGGCGGTTCGTCCCCGCTCTGGTGCACGAACAGAGTCTCTCCACCATGATCCAGCGTGAGCAGGGCATCGGTACGATTGCCAACCGCACCCATGGCACGCCAACCGGTCAGGTTCACCGGCAAAGCGAATTGTTCATCGGATTCACGGTCAACCCGGACATGCGCCCACTCGGGGCGGAATCCGATCTGACACACCCCATCTGACACGCCGGGCGCCGGTGCGAGAAGCTGACCTGCGACCACAAACCACTGATCCCGCACTTGTGCCGACACCAGGTTCATGCCGGGCGAGCCGATGAAGGTGGCGACAACCGCTGTGTGTGGCTGCTCGTAGAGCCGTTGCGGTGATCCTGTCTGAAGGATGCGCCCGTCCATGAGCATCGAGATGCGGTCTGCAAAAGTGAGTGCCTCCACCTGATCGTGTGTCACATACACCATGGTCAGTCCCAGCTCCCGCTGCACGGTCTTGAGAGCCGCGCGTAATCGCCACTTGATACTGGGTTCCACCGCCGTCAGCGGTTCGTCCAACAACACCACGGAGACGTCCGGCCTGACCAGCGCGCGACCGATGGCGACCAGTTGTTTTTCAAACAATGACAGCCGCTGTACCCGCTGATGAAGCAGGGCCGTGACATCTAGCAGCGTGGCCACTTCCTTCACACGCGCCAGCGCGTTTGCCTTTCGCCAGCCGCGCGCCCGCAGCGGAAAGGCGAGATTCTCGCGCACGTTCATCGCCGGGTAGAGCACCGGAAACTGGAAAACTTGCGCAATGTTGCGCTCTCTCCCGGAGCGCTCGGAGACGTCCTCGCCGTTCAGTTTCAGCTGACCCGAATCCGGAAAAAACAGGCCCGCCAGCAAGTTGAGCAGCGTGGTCTTGCCTGCGCCCGATGCACCGAGCAACGCATGCGCCTCGCCATCCTCGATGTCGAGGTCGGCACCGGAGACGCTGGGTGCGGTTGCGCCCCTGTAGGTATAGCGCAGGTCGCGCGCCTGTATGGATGCCACTATGCGTGCTCCCGCGCCGCATCCATGCGGGCGAACTGGAGAACATCACCACTGGCAGCAGCCAGGGCCAGCGTGCTGTCCATTTCGAAATGCCGCATGCCGCCCAGGCGTGCGACCCATTCGTTGTCTTGATAGGAGCAGTGCACGAACGTCTCGCTACCGTTGGTCTCGAGCCCCGTCAGTACCACCTCGAAGCGAATGTCGCCGATACGCTCACTGTCTAGCGTCAGGTGCTCGGGTCGCACTGCCCGCAACGATTGTTCTTCCGACCAGACATTCACACCCGGATCGCTCATCAGCGAGGCGGCGGTCAGGCTATGCGGATTTCGATACACCTCTAACGGCGTGCCGCTCTGTATGATCTCGTGTTCGGCCATCAGCACCACCTCATCACCCAGCTTGAACGCATCCCGCGGATCCGACGTGTTGTAGATCACGGTCAGGTCGGTATCAGCGAGCAACGCACGCAATTCCATCTCCAGCTCTTCCCTCAGCTTGTAGTCGAGGTTGACCAGGGGTTCGTCCATCACCAGCACACCGGCATCCTGCGCCAGTGCGCGCGCAATGGCGACGCGTTGTTGCTGGCCACCCGAGAGCTCGTGGGGAAAGCGTTGAAGGAGATCGGCGATACGCAACCTGGCACTCAGATCTTGTACTCTCTGTTCGCGCTCGCTATTCGACAGGCCCTGCGCGCGCATCGGCGATGCGATGTTCTCGGCAACGGTGAGGTTGGGATAGTTGACGAATGCCTGATAGACGAGAGCAACCCTGCGCTCACGGGCATCCGCGCCACTCACGTCGCCGTCACTGCAAACAACCGTACCCGGCGCACTGGTTTCGAGGCCCGAGAGCACCCTCGCCAGGCGCGTCTTACCGGAGCGGTTTCGCCCGAGCACGACGTTGATACAGCCGCGCCGGAATTCGTGCGAAACAGGTTGGCGGCCGCCGAGATCGAGATCCTGAACGATCATCGATCGCATTGTCGCACACGTCCGTCGCGCGTGCGTTTCTGTCGCGGGGCCCAAGATTCTTCGACTCGGTTGGCCAGCGTTCAGGTTAAATAGCTAGAATCCAGACTCGTGTCCTTGCGGAATCGACATGCGAACGATCACCCTCGCCGTTCTGCTCTCGCTGCCGTTGGCATTGTCTGCCGCGGACGAGCCGATTTTCCTTGGTATCTGGACGGTGAATCCCGATCTGAGCGCCGAGGTTCAGCCGGAAGCTGCCGGCGTGCGCTGGTGGGAGGGTCTCGGCAAGTTTTCCGCCAACACCAACATCGGAGGTATTCCGGTACCCATAGGTGGTAGTGCACAGCCTGGTTCGGACAATACCCCGCCCAATCCCGATATGCTGCGCTGTCAGGTCATGAAAATCGCTCGCGCCAGTGCCAGCGAGTTGCTACTGACCTATGTGGACGTGGACAAGGAGAAGATCCGCAAAGGGCGTTACCGCGGCACGCACAGCCAGTGGTCGTCGAAGAAACTATCCTCAAACTACGAGTCCACTTCTCGCAAGGTAAAACGAACCCTTGAGGTGCGCAAAGACGGTCGCCTGCTGATGACCGTGAAGCTGAACCCCAACAAAGGTAAAACCCGCGTCTTCAAGCGGGTTTTCGACCGCCAGTCCGACACCTGAGCACAGCCTGCGTCGCTGTTCAGGGCCGCACGCGCATCAATCCTTCCTGTATCATCGAAGCCACCATCATGCCGTCCGCAGTGAAGATACTCCCGCGGTTATAACCTCGAGCACCCGCTTGACCGCCGAGAGCGGCAATGAGC
Organism: Gammaproteobacteria bacterium UBA2168; assembly: GCA_002327525.1. GTDB lineage: Bacteria > Pseudomonadota > Gammaproteobacteria > Pseudomonadales > Azotimanducaceae > JASLQO01. The sequence goes on from DCWG01000061.1 coordinate 13,264, forward strand.
GGTGTGATGTTCACACCGAGACCGTTGAGCGCGACCATCCCCGTCATGACGATGATCAGCAGCCGTACGGAGGACGCGATGAATTGCCGGAGCGTCACGTCGACGTTGCGCCGTTCCTGTAAACGCAGCAACCACCCCGATACCCATCGCCCCCCAGAAAACCTGCGGCCAGTACCATCAGCGCACCAAGGATCTGAAACGAGTAGTTGACCAGAAATTCCACCAACACCCGGTAGATGTTCTCCACCAGATTGATCTGTTCTTCGACGCTCCCTTTAAAACTGACTCCTAATAGGACGCGTACAAATAGCTCGCCTGCAGGCCCAGAGGCAGACCGGTGAACCAGTACAGCAATAAAAACACTGTCCAGACGACAAGATAGCCCACGGAGAACGGCAACATCATGGCAACGACCGTACCAATGCCCGTGGACCTGACATAGCGCTGACAAAACACAACGACGAGCGGGAAATAGGGCATCAGCGGCGTGATGATGTTGGTCGATGAATCGCCCACCCGGTAGGCCGCCTGAGCGAGGTCCGGGGAGATACCGAGTTGCATGAGCATCGGCACCAGTATGGGCGCAAGCAGGGCCCACTTGGCCGATGCGGATCCGACGAACAGGTTCACGATCCCAGTGATCACGATCACGCCGATCACCGTCACGGCGGCCGGCATCGCCGCGGCCTTCAACAGCGCAGCGCCCTCAAGTGCCAGCAGCGCGCCGAGGTTACTGCGTGAGAATTCGGCGATGAACAGTGCCGCAAAAAACGCCATTACCAGGTAGTAGCCGAGCCCGCTCATGGCCTGCGTCATCCCGGCGACGATGTCCCGGTGACTGAGATAGGCGCGGGAAACGTAGCCGTACACCACACCCGGGAGCAAGAACACGAGAAAGATCAGCGCTACGATACTGCGCATCAGGGGAGCAGCCGATGTGGCGATCTGCCCATCCGGCGCACGCCACGGGGAGGACTCCGGCCAGACGCTGGCAAACAACGCCAGCATGCCGATCCCCACTGCAATGAGACTCCACGTAAGCCCCTTGCGCTCCCCGGGAGTGAGCGCCTCGAGAGCCGGCGCATCTGCCAGCTCGCCGTCCACTGCCGTGCCGGACAGCCGCGGTTCCACGATCCGGTCTGTCACGTACCAGCCAAGGCCCACGATCAACAAAGTCGAGGCCGAGGTAAAAAACCAGTTGTTGAGCGGATTCAACACGATGGCCGGATCCAGGATCTGTGCGGCAGCCTGACTGATGCCCTGCAACATCGGGTCGAGCGCAGATGGAACGAAATTGGCGCTGAAGCCGCCCGATACACCGGCAAAAGCAGCCGCGATTCCGGCTAAGGGATGGCGACCGGCGGCCTGGAAGATCACAGCACCGAGCGGTATGACGAGCACGTAGCCCGCGTCGACCGCACTGTGGCTGACGATGGCGATCAGCAGCACCATCGGCGTGATGATTCTCGCCGGAGCGATGTTCAACAGCCCCTTCAGCCCTGTGCGGATGAAGCCGGAGTGATCCGCCACGCCGATGCCAAGCATCGCGAGCAGCACTACGCCCAGTGGATGAAAGGTGACGAACGTGCTGACCATGCTGGAAAAGAAGCTCGTGAACTGCGCGCCCGTCATCAGGTTGACGACGTCCACCGGCTCTCCGCTGCGCGGGTCGATATGCGAAAACGTGATGTGCGAAAAAGCCCAGGAACACAGCCACACCACCACGAGGAGCAACGCGAACAGCAGCGCAGGGTCCGGTAGTCTGTTGCCGAGCGCCTCGACTCGATCGAGCAGGCGTACCGCCAGGCCTACGCCGGCTTCAGGGGTATCTTCTGGCGCGGGATCCCCGTCCGCGTTCTCCTCGCTCAACCTCCTCCCTCATCGTATTGCACTTATCGGTTGAATCCAGCCTGCCCTATAATCGCCGCGCATTATCACCGAATGCCGGGGAGGGGACCAACATGGTCCGGTCACTCGAGGATGCGGTTCGCATTCAATACGTCAGGTCTGGCGGCGCCGGTGGGCAGCACGTCAACAAGGTGGCGACGGCCGCGCAGGTACACCTGGGCATCGACAAGCTCGGCCTGTCGCCTGGAGTGGCTGAACGCCTCAGGCGCATAGCAGGCCAGCGCCTGACCGAGCGCGGGGAGATCGTCGTGTTTGCGGACCGGTTCAGATCTCAGGTGCGTAACCGCGAGGACGCGATGCAACGCCTTGCAGACATGCTGGAACGCGCGAAACGCACTCCGAAAAGGCGGATCGCCACCAAGCCTACTCGTGCCGCCAAAACCCGGCGTCTGGACACCAAAAAAAAACAGGGCGAACGCAAACAGATGCGCCGCAAACCGAAGCCGGACTGAACCATGAAGATGACCGACGAGCAGCTTGCAATCTAGACGCGCGACGGCTCCGTCATAATGCGCAAAGCCATCCCAGAGCAGGATCACCTGTGTCGCGTGTACGCCTGCCACTTCAACGGACTCGGTTTCCCGGTTCGCTACAACGTACGCTGGGTAGGGGCACAGGATTTGGCCTAGCAGGATCTGACCACTCGATTCGCAGCCGAGGCGCTAGCGACCCGGCTCGATCCGAACATTCGCCGGGGCAAGAGCGTTATACAAGCACAAGCCAGGGTGGACCAATACGCAGTGTAATCCTCAGCGCCACATGTGCGTACCGCCGCACACGGTCACCGCCTGACCAGTCATGTACGCGCTCGCATCGGATGCCAGGAACACGGCCACGCCCTTGAAGTCTTCCGACTCGCCCAGCCGCCTCAGGGGTGTTTGCTCGTTGACCCGCTTCACCGCTTCTTCGTTGTCCCACAACGCCTTGGCGAAGTCGGTCCTGACCAGTCCCGGACAGATAGCATTGACGCGCACGCCGCTCGGCCCCCACTCGAGTGCGAGGTTACGCACGAGTGCTATGTCCGCGAGCTTGGAGATATTGTAGGTACCGAGCGTATCGGATGGCGCGAACGCCCCGGTGCTCGAAGTGATCATGATGGAACCCCACCCTCTCTCGATCATGTCCGGCGCGACCATCTGGCACAACCAGTGGTTGGACTTAACGTTACTCGACAGGATCTTGTCAAACGCACCATCCGGAATGTCCGACATGGAGCCATAGAAGGGATTCACTCCGGCGTTGCCGACGAGAATGTCGATCTTCCCGAACGCATCGTGCGTGGCGCGTACCAGATCCTCTAGCTGTTCCTTGTAGCCGATGTTGCACGCCACCGCGATGGCCGACCCGGCCCCACAGCGGTCGTTAATCCCAGCCACGGTCGCCTCACACTGATCGAGCTTACGACTCGAGACCACGACCCGCGCACCGTGCTCCGCGAGCCCCTCGGCCATGGACTTGCCCATGCCCTTGGAGGCCCCGGTCAACAACGCCACACGCCCACTGAGATTGAAAAGTTCCGTATTGACTCCCACCCTTTACTCCATTGTTCGTATTGAAATGCTTATTCGTCAGGCTAGGCCCACAGGGCCATCAAGAGAATCCAGATACTCATGGCCATTCCCGTCACGAATGACAGCACCCGAAGTGCGGACACGCCCATGATGTAAAAAACACCGTGGCCCAGGCGTGCAACGATCCAGACCATGGCGGCGATTGCCCAATTCCCGGCCGGGTCTACTCCGGTCATGTAGGCCGCGCCATTCGCGATTCCAAAAACCACGAGCGCTTCCCAGGCATTGGATTGCGCGCCCCATACGCGGGCACCCTGGTCAACGAGTTGTTCCCCTTGCACGCGCGGATGTTTGTAATCCATGTTCCCGAACTGCCGCATGCGAAAGGGAACCGAAACACCCGCCCACAGATAAGGCAGAAAAATACCGATCAGAAGACATACCAGTTGTGTGGTCATCCGCTCCTCCTCGTGAGCATCGAGGCAAACAATGTAGTCAAACAAGCCTCGTGAGTTCAATGGCCAATTTCTGACTGCCGCGTCTGTGCTAGTCTCCGCCGCGGAGGATCGCGGGGGGCTATGACGATACGAAAACACACTCGGCGCGCCAGCGCGCTGGCCGTTTCGTTCGTGTCCGTCACTCTGTCAGTGACCGTCCCGGCGCAAGAAGCTCATCATTGGCGGGACGTAGAACGCGTGGTGGTTTTCGCGGTCGTGCACGGTACATACGACGAACTGACCACCCTTTTTTAGGCCGTCGACATCATTGACCAGCAACGCGACTGGACCGGCGACGACACGCACCTAGTGAGCCTTAGTGATCTCATCGATCGCGGTCCGCGCGGGACCTGCTCGATCTGTTAATTCGCATCGAAGTTCAGGCGCGCGCGGCGGGCGAGCAGTTGATTATCGGTTATGGCGGTTCCGGCTGATGGTGAGGGAAATTCTGGTGCAAGCCGCCTCCGAATGCCTTCTGAACGGATGCGATGGCTTACGCGGCGAGATCCAGAGCTGTGTCCCACCTCCGCGTAGGCGAAGCCTGAAACCATGGACGTTGCAGGAGCTTTATTGTCAGGAACAAGGCTGACTCGTGCCGGGCCAAGGTACTAGGCCACGGCCCAGGCGGGTCATGTCCGGCTGCGACCGGTGTGCTAAATCAGGTTCCTGGGAACCGAGTGGCTCCGGTTGCAGTGTTTTTTCCGATCAACGAAATGCAGCACGATTGGCTGTTTGTCGGAGAGAGAGATGTGTTCGCGATCGCGCAACTGATCGTTCACGTACTCGCGAATACCTTCACCCTTATCTTTACCGCGAGGATCCAATTCCAAAGCCTCCACTCAGGAATCTCACCTACAACGTACATTAAAAGACCCCTATGCGAAACCAAATTCAACCTGTTAGCCCCAATGAACTACGTACCTTTACGTATACACTCCGCCAAAAAAATCGGCTATTTGTTAGCGTAAGGTACAGGTGAGCTGCGCCTTTTCCGTGCGTGTGGGGCGCAGGTACATTACTTAATCGTCATTGGAAGAGGATCGTGCACGAATATCCTGTAAGGTACGATGGCTGACCAGAAAGACACCAAGTACCTCTTCAAACGCGATCACCACTGGTGGGTGAAGATCGCGGTTCCACGATCTCTTCGTGACGCTCTAGGCTACGATCTCCGCCGTTCTCTGCACACCTCCGATCTGGACACCGCCCTCGCTGCACGCGACGCCGCGGTGCAGGAACTGCGCGGGCGTATCGCCGAGGCTCGCGAGCAGGCGGAAGCGGGCGATCGCCCATATCAATACTCGCCGGATGCGGGTGCTGCGGGTCACGAGGTGACACGACGAGAGGACTTCTCTGATGTGACTTATCTGCTGGAGATCCACCACCCGATGCTGGCCCGGGCCGCGGCACCCGGTCAGTTCGTCATCGTCATATCCCATGAGCGCGGAGAACGCATACCGCTGACTATTGCGGACTACGACGAAGGTCGCGGCACCATCACACTCGTCGTCCAGGCCGTCGGGAAAACCACGCGCGAAATGCAGCAGCTATGCACGCCGGGATTCAAGCTGTTCAGCATGGTGGGACCCATGGGCATACCGACAGACCTGGGGGGAGCGCGAAAGGTGGTCTGCGTAGGAGGGGGCCTCGGTGTCGCACCGATCTATCCGCAGCTCAGAGCATTCAAGAACAGTGGCGCCTATGTGATCGGCGTTGTGGGTTTCAGAAACCGGGAACTCGCGTTCTGGGAGGATAAATTCAGAGAGTACTGCGACGAATTCATCATCTGCACGGACGACGGTTCCTCGGGCATAAAGGGTCTGGTTACCGATGGCATCGAGTTGGCCATGAAACAGCACGACGACATCGATCGTGTGGTCGCCATCGGCCCCCCCATCATGATGAGGGCCTGCGCCGAAACGACCCGATCGCGGGGAATCGAGACCACCGTGAGCCTGAATCCCATCATGGTCGAC
>DCWG01000146.1 GCA_002327525.1 Gammaproteobacteria bacterium UBA2168
CTCTGGTAGCCCGGGTTGTAGGAGATGATGAGCAGGAAATCGGGATGTGCGGAGACCAGCTCGCCCGTTTTGTCGATGGGGAGCAGCCGGCGGTGGTCCGTTAGCGAATGGATGAGCACGGTGGTGTCCTTGCGCGCTTCGACGATCTCGTCGAGATAGCACATGGCACCCGTACGCACCGCGCGGGTCAGCGGTCCATCGCTCCAGACGGTGGAATCGCCCTGCAGCAGGTAGCGGCCGACCATGTCGGTGGCGGTGAGGTCTTCATGGCATGAGATGGTGACCAACGGCACCTCTATCTGCTTCGCCGCCTTGCGGTACAAACGCCACGCCATGTGCTCCACGAACCGGGTCTTGCCGCAGCCGGTGGGGCCTTTCAGCAATACCGGCAGGCATGCCCGGTAGGCGGCTTCGAATACTTCCAACTCGTCGGTGAGCGGCAGATAGTAGGGTTCGGTCTCGAGAGTGGCAAAGTTGACGGCCTCGCTCATGTTGTCTCCTGTTCTTTGTACCGGACTATAACCCGGCTATTGCACTGTCGCGCAATATGGGAATCTAGCGATATAGTGGATGTCCTCGAACAGGACACGGGTACAAAGGGCAGTATGGAACAGGACACAGACGGTTTGTTAGACGCAATCACGGCACTGGTGTCGCCTCTGCTCACCGCACTCGATGCGCTCGCCTATGCGGGCCGTCATCTGCATCCACCCGATCTTCAGCAAGTGGCAGGTGCGGTTCGCCAGTTCCGCGAACCGCTGAGCGTAGGACTCGAGCGCTTCAAAGCACAGGAATGGCCAGAGCACCTGCAACGCTTCTACAGTCACTGTAATGAGGCGGCCGGACATACGCTGCGTGCCTTCGACGGGCTCGAAAACTCACTCGCCGACCCCAGTGGCGTGATGGTCGCGTATCGCGCCATGGGTTCGAGCACGCGCGCGATCGAGGTACTGTACCCGGTCACCAGCATGCTGCCGCCGGTGAGCCGCTTTTACGTGCACGAGGAGTATCGTGAGGACGAGGAGTTGAACGAGAAACTGGTGGCTGCGGATCCAAGCCGCGAGGAAGTCGGCGTGATGCATGCCGCGAACACGAGCGACGAGCGCGGTGGGTTTTCACTCTACGTTCCCGAGTACTACGATCCGGACGCAGCCTGTCCCCTGATCGTCGCGTTGCACGGGGGCAGTGGTCACGGGCGCTCGTTTGTGTGGACGTGGCTGCGTGAGGCGCGTACCCGAGGCGCGATTCTATTGAGCCCCACATCGCGTGAGGGTACCTGGTCGCTGATGGGGCAGGATGTCGACACACCCAATCTGCATCGCATGGTGGACCACATCAAAGAGCACTGGAACATCGACGATGAGCGCGTGTTGCTGACCGGCATGTCCGATGGCGGTACCTTCAGTTACATCGCGGGGTTACGCGAGCGTACACCATTTACCCATCTGGCCCCGAGTTCCGCATCGTTTCATCCCATGTTGCTGGAAGTGGTCAGCCCAAGCAGGATCAAAGACCTGCCCATCTACCTGATGCACGGCGCGCTCGACTGGATGTTTCCGGTGGACGTCGCACGCACGGCGCGCGATGCGTTCGCGGCTGCTGGCGCCGACCTGACCTATCGAGAAATCGAGGACCTGTCGCATACCTACCCGCGGGAGGAAAACATGCGCATCCTCGACTGGCTGATGGGTGACTGATTGGGGGAAAAGGGGACGGGTACATTTGTTGGCCAAGTCCGGGTGTTCGTAACTGTACCCGTCCCCTTTCCCCGGTATTTCTATGTCCGACATGGGATCAACCCCCGGGGCTGATGGAGAAATTCAGCTTCGCTGCCTCCAGGTAGGAGGGGCGCGCGGCCATTCTGGCGGTGTAATCATCGAGCACGGGTGAAAGCTCGATGCCATAGAGCTTCGCCCAGGCGAGGCAAGTAGTGAGCATGATATCGGCACCCGTGAATGTTTCGCCAACCAGGTGGGGTGCTTTGTCCAGGCGATGTTCGGCGAACCGCACTTGCTTTAAGAATCCTTCGATGGCTGTATCGATGGCGGCAGGTGCTTCGCCGTACAGATCGGCCAGATCGCGGTGCTTGCGCATCACGTACAGCGTATGGGCGTCCAGTTCCATCTGCACGAAGGACAGCCACTCGTTGTACTTTGCGCGCTCAACGGTGTAAGGCCGCGGTACCAGGCCCGTGTCTGGCCCGTAGGTATCCCCCAGATAGGTGACCATGGCCGCGCTCTCGGTGAGAACGAGGTCACCGTCCACCAGCACCGGTATCTTCTCCTTGATGTTTAGACGGCGGAATGCGTCCGTCTGTGTCTCGCCCGTGCGCGATCCGATCAGGTGCGGGGTGTACTGAATGCCGAGTTCGCTGAGCATCCAGTGAGGGCGGATGGTGCGCGAGGTCGCTCCTCCCCAGATCTCGATCATCGCGGCATTTCGATTTCGGTGGCATCAAAAAAGCGTGCCTCGACGCTCTTTGGCGGATTTGCCGCCATCGCTGCTTGAAACTCGGCCATGTGCGGTGTGGCGAAATGCGCGGCCAGCGCTTCTTTGCTCGCCCAGCGCTCCGATATGCGCACCGCACCCTGGTTGGCCATCTCGATGCTGAAGGTGTAGTCCTCGCAACCTTCCTCATTCATGGTGGCGCTCTGTATGGTAAGGATGGCGTCCCGCATGGCGTCTATGGCCTCGGGCGTGGATTCAATGCGTGCTGCGACGACGATCATCATGGTTCTCCCTATCGAGTGTTGTTTCAAGCGCTCGCATTTTGCCCCTCGCCTTCCCAGAGAGACGCCTGACTGACGTTGTCGAAGCGATTGAAGCGTACTCTACCCGGTCTTCGAGTGTCGGTGTGAATACATCCAGTGCTTGGATGTCACCCAATCGTGGCAACAAACCCTCGTCGTTGGTGATCTGAATGCTGAGACCGGGTCGTGCGTTCAGCTCCAGCAACAGGGGTCCGCGTTGCTGGTCGATGACGATGTCGCAGCCGAGGTAGCCGAGTTGAGTGACGTCGTAGCAGCTTGCGGCCAGCGCTAGCAAACGCGTCCAGTTGGGGATTTCGATACGCGACAGATCTGCCCCCGTTAGTGGCTTCGTGGCGGCACGGATGGAAGGCAAGGGAGAGCGTGCAGGAGAGCGAGAAAAGGATGGTGCGTTCCTGTTGGAAGACCAGGTGCACCACAAGGGACGTGAGGCCACGGCAAATCCCGCTAGCCGTTTTCTCCTGACTCGCAGTGTTCGCACGCCGGACGGCTGGGATCTGCCGGAAGAACCGGATTCTGCTCCGCAGACACGTTTCTACGCGGACACAACCGTGCGCATCATTACGCGCAATCGCTCGCCGGATGTGCCGTTCGACCGCTCCATCAACGCCTACAAGGGCTGCGAGCACGGCTGCGTGTACTGTTTCGCCCGTCCGACATACGCCTATCTCGATCTGCTCACCGGGCTAGCGGAGCGAGGCCTGGTCAATGTCATGGTCAGTATCACGACCCTCGATAACCGTCTGAAAACGCTGCTCGAGCCCCGCACGGCGAGCCCGGCGGCGAGGCTTCGAAACGTGTCTGCGCTGGCGGGGGCCGGTGTCCCGGTCGGTGTCCTTGCAGCCCCGTCATTCCGTTCATCAACGACGCACAGATAGAGGCCATCGTCGATGCTTCTGCCGGGGCTGGCAGGCAGATGATGAAGTGCCTGCTGCTGAGGCTGCCCGGCGAAGTGAATCCGCTTTTCGAGGATTGGCTGCACACGCACTTCCTGATGAAGCGCGAGCGTGTGATGAACGCGATGCAGGACATGCACCAGGGCAAACCCTACCGCTCGGAATGGGGCTTACGTGCTCGCGGGTCGGGACCGCTGGCAGAACTGCTGCATGCGAGATTTCAACGCTCGCTCAACAAGCACCGGCTTCAGGACGAGGAACTGCCGGAGCTGCGCACCGACCTGTTCAGTCCGCCTGTGCGAGGGATTCCCGGGCAGATGTCGCTGTTCTGATGCTTGTGGTGGGGGCCTGCTACACTGGCCGATTCTCGATGGGGAGGGGCGACGGGGAGTGGTTATGGATCTGGTTACCTGGTCGTGGCTGTTTCTGATTCTGTACGTGGCCATCATGATCGCGTTTGGTATCTGGGGACGGGTGCGGGTCAAAAACGCCGATGATTTTGCGACTGCGCGCAATGCGTATGGACCCGTGTTTCTGGCGTTTGCGTTTGCCGCCACCACCGCCAGCGGAGCGACGTTCGTCGGCTTCCCCGGCATCGCGTACGAGGCGGGCTTCACGGCGCTGTGGTCGGTGTTCCTCTACCCCATCGGTGTCTATCTCGGCGTTCTGGTGTGCCTGCGCGTGGTGAGTAACAGCGGCCACGAGTTCGGTAATCGCTCGATCCCCGAGTACCTCGGCAGCCGCTATCAGTCGGACGCCGTGCGCATCATGGTGTCGGTTTTCTCCCTGCTGTTGTTTTTCTACCTCGCAGGGCAGCTGGTATCCGGCATCGTCATGTTCGAACTCATGCTCGGCGTGGAGCCAGAGTGGGCACTCGGGATTACGGCCGCCGTGTTGATGACATATGTCGTACTCGGCGGTGCGCACGCCGACATCCTCACCGACGGCGTGCAGGGTTTTATCATGGTCGTGATCGGTGCAGCGTTGGTCGTCCTGTTTCTGATCGGTTTTGGCGTGGACGGCGGATTGGGTGGCGTGGTGGACAACCTGCGCGCCCAGGATCCCAACCTGGTGGCGTGGTTGAACCCGGACAACGTGCTGTACCACTCCTGGTGGTCGGTATTGGCGGTATTGATGGCCCATGTGCCGCTCGGCATGCTTCCGCACATCGGCAACAAGCTGTGGGCGCTGAAGGAGCCAAAACAGCGCAGGCGCTTCCTTCGCCTGGCGTTCACCTTCGGTCTGACGCTGGGCATGCTGGGACTTGGCGGTCTGTTGGCGCGTGCCGTGCTCGGAGATGCGCTGCTACAACCGGGTGAGACCAGCAACAATGCGCTCGCGTACCTGTTCATCGAGTTGTTTCCCACCTGGCTGGCGGCGCTGCTCGGCATTGGCATTCTGGCCGCCGTGATGTCCACGGCCGACGGCCTGGTGGTTTCGAGTTCCCAGATCATCGCCAACGATCTGTACCGATTGAGCTATATCCCCCGTTATGGTGCTCACCTCGATGAGGAGACGGTGGACCGGCGGGTGCTCGCGATCAGCCGCCTCGGCACCGTGGCGGTGATGGTGATCTGCACGGCCATGGCCTGGGCGCTCATGGATCGCAACGTCGCGATGATCGTGTGGATAGGATCGGGCGGCATGATGGCCGCGTTTTCGGGACCGCTAGTGGTGGGTGCCGTATGGCGTGGTGTCACCACCGCCGGTGCGGTCGCGGGGCTGGCTGGAGGAGTGATCGTGTTCGTCATCGCGCACAGCGGTGTGGTCGATCCACTCTGGTTCCAGCCGGGCTGGGCAGCGGATGCCGCTGCGTGGCTCGAGGGGGAGGCGCCTAATCCGTGGTCCTGTGCGACGATGGGTGAAGTCGCCTCGGTTAGTCTCACCTGGATCGTCTCGAAACTTACCCGGCCGCTGCCAGACGAGCACATCGAACGTATGTTCGGGCTGCAGGGCGGCGGCTGATGTCGGGAGAACCGCGCGTCCCGTTCAGAGCGGCCGCGGTGTTCTGCATGCTGCTCACCTCTTGCGCGCACGCGGGTGACCCGCAAACACTCGCGAGTGGATTCCATAGCCTCTACTCACCCTTTCTCTTCGGTGAGCGCCTGTACATGGGCGGCTGGCAGCGTTTGCCCGAGCGCGTGCCCTGGCCGGATCGGCTGTTTCAGGCGCGCCGGAGCGGCGAAGGCTGGACGAAGCCGGTACCGCTGCGCTGGTCCGGTGGCCGCGAGCACGGGGGGCGTGCCGGAGAAGTTCCCGGCTTCCATGCCAACGACCCGGTCGTGGTACGCGACCCTGAGAGCGGCCGGCTGGTGCTGCTCTACACTGCGTTTGCGAACGATGCGGTGGATCCGCTTGGTTGTGATCCCACCGTCAACCCGCTGGATTGCCTGGATACAAGGCGCAACGCGGTGGCGTGGATGACGAGTAAGGATGAAGGCAAAAGCTGGACGGATCGGGGCGTGTTGTTGCGCTCGGAGGACGGTGCTTTGAGCCCCGCGGCGGTAGTGCGGGGTGAGAACCTGTGGGTGTACTACATGGATGCGAACCTGCCGGTCGAAGCCTCGGGCCTCTGGCGGCAGCGCGTGAATCTGCTCGGCATGATTCCCGTGGGGGGGCCGCAGCGTCTGCTGCATCCCGGTACTGGAATGAGCAACGTGGACGTATCGATCGTCGGAGAACGCTTTTTCCTGGTAGGGAACCGAGCCCGCACCAGCCGTGTGGTTCTGTATGAGTCGGCCGACGGTGTGCTGTTCAGAGAACCGGCCTGCCATGCGAATCCGGTAGTCGAAGTGAACGGCGTCCGCCTGCACGGTCCGCACATTGAGTCGGTCTCACCGCTGCGCATCCTTACCGGCTACGATGAGGGAGGCGGGTCGGCTCGTATCGTGCGCTTCACGATCACGAGCGTTTGCGCGGCCTGACATCACCCCGGATTGCGGTGGCGCCACCAGAGAACTAGGCCGAGCAGCGACCAGAGCAGAATCATCAGCCATTCGTAGGGCCAGATCAGAGCCGAAGGAGACCACGGCAGGTATGCCGACAGGAGCGCGATGGACAACACCACTGCGCCGCCGCCGACCAATCGGGGATGCGAGACCTCGAACGGCCGGGGCATGTCCGGTTCCGTTCTGCGTAACACCAGGAAGGAGATGGCGACGAACAGGAAGGCGATCATCACGGTGAAACTACTCGCGTCGATCAGCCAGACCAGCATCGTGCGTCCGAACAGAGGAGCAACGGTGGACGCCGCACCGATGGTGATGATGGCCGCGTAGGGTGTTTTGTACCTCGGGTGCAGGCGTGCGTAGACCGCCGGCAGATATCCCGATTCGGCGAGTGCGAACATCACGCGGCTCGCCCCGATGATGAAAGCGTTCCAACTCGTCAGGATACCGCCGACGCCGCCGAGTACCAGAAGCCGACCGGCCCATGAATTTCCCCAGAGGGCGCTTGCCGCATCGCCGGTCGCCATGCTGCTGGCGGCCAACTGACCCGGGGGCATGGCCAGTGCCACGGAAAACGAGATGATGATGTACCAGGCAACCGCCAGGCACACCGATATCACCAGCAGCCGGCCGATGCGCTGACGCGGCAGGTCGATTTCTTCCGCTGACTGGGGAATGACATCGAAGCCCACCAGCATGGCGGGCACCATGATCAGCACGCTCAAGATGCCGGTGGCGGGTGTGACGATGAGTGGCTGCGCATTCTCCCACTGCCCGGCGCTGACGCCGCCAACCGAAAGCAGTACGCCTGCGATGACGATGAACACCATCACCAGGCTCTGCACCCTTGCGGCCCACGAGATGCCGATGACGTTGACGATGGTGAAGCCGATAGCGGCGGCGGCTCCTGTAACGACGAAGCCGAGATCCACCTCGGAGTCGAGCACGCTCCAGAGTGTGCCCACTCGGATGGCGGGGAAGAGATACTCCACAGCGGTGGGTAAAGCCACGGCCTCGAACACACAGACAGCCAGATAGGAAAACAACAGCGCCCAGGTACAGACGAACGACCAGTTCGCGCCCAGTGCGCGATGTGTATAGATGTGCTCACCACCCGCACGCGGCATGGCGGATGCCAGTTCGCTGTAGGTGAGGCCGATTAGCGCGATGGCGCTGCCACCGGCGGCGAACGCGATGAGCGTACCGAGAGAACCCGCGGTTGTGACCCAGTAGCCGGTCATGAGTACCCAGCTCCAGCCGATCATGGCCCCGAATGACAGGGTCAGTACGTCGCGATTTTTCAGTACGCGCGCAAAGCGTGCTTCCCTCGGCGGAACGCCTGAGTGAGCGTCAGATGTCGACGGCATAGATGATATTTCCCCTGAGAACCCCGAGCATAGCGTGAGAAGGTGGGAGGTCGAAACAGGCCTTTGTTGTGGCCGTGCGTTTTGCTTGCCAGAATGGCGTGCCGATCTGGGGTTCATCGAGTGAAAGCAGAGTACGTATTCGAACACAGGCGAGGCCGATTCAACGTGTGCCTCACGGACGACGACGCCATCGAGCTGTCACTGTACGGTGTGGTACGCAAGCGATGCGAATTCTCGGGCAGAGAGCCGCAGTACGTGTGGACCAACGTGGAGCTTGAGTGGGAGGAGCATCACTACATCGAGGTGCGCTACTGGTCGGTTGACGACCGGCTCCAGATCATCGCCAATCGAACGCCAATATACGAGGGCGCGCTCGTACACCGAAACTAGATTTCTGGGAGACCACATGCACGAAACATCACGGGAAGACATGGTTGCGCTGCTGGAACGGCAGCGTGAGGACTATCTGCGCGAGGGTGTCGTGAGCGCGGCCACGCGCCACGATCGTCTCGAACGGGCAGCATCGCTGCTCGTCGATCACCAGGAAAAGCTGGTCGAAGCAATGCGCAACGATTTTGGTCACCGCAGCGACACGCAATCACTGTTCACCGACATCGCCGGCAGCATCGGTCCGATTCGACACGCGCAAAAACACCTGCAGAAATGGATGCGCCCGGAGAAGCGTAAGGTCGGGCCGTTTCCGCTCAATCTGCTGGGGGCGAAAGCGCGCATCGACTATCAGCCGCTCGGTGTGGTGGGCGTGATCAGTCCCTGGAACTTTCCGGTGAACCTCACCTTTTCACCCCTGGCGGGGATACTCTCGTCGGGTAACCGCTGCATGATCAAACCGAGCGAATTCACACCGGCGACTTCCGAGGTGATGGCGGAGATATTTCCGACCTGTTTCGATGTCACCGAAATCGCGGTGGTCACAGGGGGGCCGCAGACGGGTGGCGATTTCTCGGGATTGCCTTTCGATCATCTGCTGTTTACGGGTGCGACATCCATCGCCAGGCACGTCATGCGTGCAGCCTCGGAAAACCTGGTGCCCGTCACACTGGAACTGGGTGGCAAGTCTCCCGTGGTGGTGGGGCGCTCCGCCGATATGCAGAAGACCACGGATGCGCTCATGGCAGGCAAGATGATGAATGCCGGTCAGATCTGCCTGGCGCCTGACTATGTGTTCGTACCCGCGGATGACGTGGATGCCTTTGTAGACAGCACGCAGAAGTCGGTGGCGAAGATGTTCCCCACACTGATCGACAATTCTGACTACACCTCGGTCATCAACCGCCGCCACTTCGACCGCATCAATGGTTACGTCGAGGATGCTCGTGCCAAGGGCGCCAAGGTGGTGGAGGTGAATCCGGCGGACGAGGATTTTCGCCAGCAAGCCAACAACAAGATTCCACCCACGCTGATCCTGGATCCCACCGACGATATGCAGGTGATGCAGGACGAGATCTTCGGGCCCGTTCTGCCCGTCAAACGCTACGATAGCGTGGATCAGGCCATCGACTACATCAATGGCCGGCCGCGGCCGCTGGGACTCTATTACTTCGGAACCGATTCAGGTGAGGAAGAGCGCGTGCTGCACCACACCACCTCGGGAGGTGTCACGGTCAACGACGTGGTCATGCACGTGGCGCAGGAAGATCTGCCATTCGGTGGCGTGGGGCCGTCCGGAATGGGCGCGTATCATGGCGTCGATGGCTTTCGCACGTTCAGTCACGCCAAATCGGTATTTACGCAGAGCAAGGTGAACGTGGCGGAGATGGCTGGGCTACGGCCGCCCTATGGGGAAAAGATCCTCAAGACCATCAAACAGCAGATAAGCTGAGGCCGCATGCTCACGCGGGACGCGGGCTGACCCACCGCCACACCATGGCCTTGACGTCGTCGGTGACGAGGTACAACGCCGGGATCAGGACGAGGGTGATGAAGGTGGCGAACAGAATCCCGAACGCGAGTGAGGTCGCCATCGGGATGACGATCTGTGCCTGAAGGCTGGTTTCCGACACGATCGGGACGAGGCCGAAGAAGGTGGTTAGGGAGGTGAGGAGAATGGCGCGGAATCGGGCCGCGCCCGATTCGATGGCGGCATCCGTAGGCGACGTGCCGCGGGCGACCGCTTTGTTGACGAAGTCCACCATGATGAGGCTGTCATTCACCACGACCCCCGACAGCGCGATGAAGCCGAATATCGAGATGCTGCTGATGGGAATGTCCAGCAACATGTGTCCGACGATGGCGCCGACGATTCCGAAGGGGATGGCACTCATAATGAAAAGGGGCTGCAGATAGGAACGCAAAGGAATGGCCATCAGGGCGTAGATCCCGAATAGCGCCACCGCGAATCCCGCCAGCATCTGATCGAGCGCGAGGCGCTCCTCTTGACTGCTGCCGAATACATCCCCTGTGACGCCCGGATAGTGGGACTGGAGTTGGGGGAAATAGGCGCTGCGCACCTCGCGAACCACCTGTGCGGGTTCGATGACCCCTGCATCCGAACGTGCCGTGATGGTGATTGCTCGCTCACCGTTGAGGCGCTGGATCACGTTGTAGCCCTGATCCGAGGTGTAATCGGCGACTGAAGAAAACGGTACTTCGCGGCCATCGGGGGTGCGAATCCACATGTTCTCCAGATTGCCGACGGAGCGGCGTTCTTCAAGGGGATAACGCACCATGACACGGACTTCCTGTTCCCCTCGCTGCATGCGCTGCGCTTCGGCACCGTAGAAAGCAAATCTTACCTGGCGCGCGAGATCGGCCAACGTGATTCCGAGCGCTTCCGCCTCTGGCTTGATCTTCAGCTGCAGTTCTTCAGAACCCTGGGAATAGGATGATTCCACCTCGAATACACCCTCGATCTCCTCGAGGTGACTCACCAGATCTACGGATGCCTGTTCGAGCTGGGAATAGTTGCGTCCGGTTAGTTTGAACGCGATTGGCGGTCCGCCTCCGGAGTGCCTGGTAGACACGAACTTCAATTCGCGCGTCCCTGCCACGTTCCCTACCTTCTCGCGCCACATCTTTTCGATCAATTGCGGAGTGGTGTCTCTGTCTTCCCTAGTGAGTTCCACTAGCATCTGACCACGCTTTCCGTCAACGACAAACGTCAACACGTTGACGATGATGTCGTGATCAGCACCCTCGACTTGTTTGAGTTCCTCGTTGATCTCCAGGAGTGCTCCGTTCATATGGTCCACTACCTGATGTACCAACGCCTCTGGTGCGCCCTCGTAGAGTTCCATCCGCGCCGTTAGGAAATCGTCTTCCATCTCCGGAAAGAACGTATAACGTACGAATCCACCACCCACGGCGCCGATGGAGATGATGAGTACTCCAATGAAGAGCGCCAGTGTGGTGTATCGGTGGTTGATGGCTCTGGCCAGAAAGGGTTTGTAGACGTTTTCCACGAACGTAAGCAGCACGCGGTCTACCCGATCAGCGAGGGCAGCTTTGCCGTGCGACGAGCGCATGATGGCGAGGTGGGAGGGCAGGATGAGTTTGGACTCCACCAGCGAAAAGCACAGGCACAACACGACCACCCAGCCGATTGCCCCCGACATGCTGGCCACCGGACCCGTGGCTGCCAGCATTGGCAGAAAGGCCATGATCGTTGTGAGCACACCGAAGGTGGCGGGTACGGCGACTCGTTTGGCGCCGCTGACGATGTTTTCCATCGTGTATCCGGAACGCTCTGTTTCGCTATACACACTCTCCGCGATGATGATGGCGTCGTCGACCACGATGCCGAGGACCAGGATGAAGCCGAATGTGCTGAGAATGTTGATACTCACATCGATACCGGGCAGCGGTAGCAGCATGAGTGCACCCAGAAATGCAATGGGAAGACCCAGGGTGACCCAGAGCGCGAATTTGAGGTGCAGGAACAGGCTCAACACGCCGAATACGAGCAGAGCCCCCATGGCCATGTTTTTGTACATCATGTCCATGCGCCCATCCATGTAGTACGTGATGTCCATCCAGATGGTGAGGTCGATACCGCGCGGTAGCGTCGATTGGCGTTCGCCGACGTATTGCTTCACCGCGCGCGCCACTTCCACTTCGCTTTCCGCGTCGGTGGAGTACACGCGGATACCGATACTCGGATTTCCGTTGAAATAGGAATAGAAGTTCGTTTCGACGAAACCGTCGTTGATTTCGGCAATGTCGCCGAGTAGTACGCGCGTACCGTCCGAACGCGTCAACAGTACGATGTCCGCGAACTCTCTTCCCGTGTACGCCTGGCCCTTGGTACGCAGGCGGATGTCACCGGCGTCGGTGCGGATGTTGCCGCCGGGCAGATCTACGGACCAGGAACGTATCGCTTCCGCCACTGTGTTCAAGGTCAGCCCGTACTCACGCAGCGTGTCCTCGGAAACCTGGACAGATACCTCGAATGGTCGCGCACCCATCAGCTCTGCATAGGTCACACCGGGCAGTGCCAGGATCTCGCTCTTGATGGTCTCCGCGAGTTCCTTCATGGTCCATTCGTTGATATCGCCCGACAGTTGGACGGTAACGGCGCCCTGGCGCATACGTTGTTTGCTGATCATCGGGCGCTCGGTTTCGCCAGGGAAGGTGGAGATGCCGTCCACGGCCATCTTGATCTCGTCGATCACTTCACCGAGGTCGTAGTCCTCCATCACCATGACCGTGACCTGGCCCATGCCCTCGAAGGCACGGCTCTGCACCTCTCGAATGCCTTCGATGTTCTCGATGGCCTCTTCGATCTTGACCACCACACCTTCCTCGACCTCGGCGGGCGCCGCACCCCGGTAGGGCACGCGCACGTTTACGGCGTCGAGTTCGACGGTCGGCATGAATTGGGTGCGTATGGTCATCGCACCGTAGATGCCGGTGGTGATGATGAACATCATCAACAAGTTCGCAGCCACGTGATTGCGGGCAAACCAGGCAATGAGACCGCGTTGCTCTTCCATTTCAGGATCTCACCAGCATGCCGGTGATGGGCTGATCGATCGGGGTGATACACACACGATCACCTTCGTCGATACCGCTGTCGATGTAGACTTGCGCCTTGTCGGAACGCACTACGTTGACAGTGACTCCTCGCAGGTGGTCATCATCGTCTACCAGCCACACCTGATCGTTACGGTAGAGTGCATGACGCGGGATCGCGAACAGATCGCCCGCGTCACGGCCTCGAATCTCGGCCTCTACAAAGGTGCCTATGCGCAGGGGCTCGGGGTTGCCGGGCGACGTCTGGTAGGGCTGGGGAACCTGTGCGACCATGTACAGCACCCGGCTTTGTGGGTCGAATACACCCTCCGAGCGGACCAAACTGGCCTGCCAGGTACGCTCCTCACCCGCCACCCTCGCGTTCAGGGTTACCGGAATGCTTCGCCCGGAATCAGGATTCGGCAGGTCCAGATATTCCAGATCATTCTGTGTCACCGGGAGGCGTACCTCGGCGTAATCGGTGGCGAACGTCAGTGCGAGTGGAGTGCCGGAATTGACAAACTGGCCGACATCGGAGCGTTTCTCGCGAACCATCCCGTCGTAGGGCGCGCGGATGACGGTTCGTGTCAGATCGCCCTGGGCCTTCTCGAGTTCCGCCTCAGCGGATTCGAGACCGGCTATCGCCTGCGCGACCTGAGGTTTGCGCAGAGTGAGGTCGGAGGCGGGTTTGCCCGATGTGGTGAGATCGCGCAACCTTTTCCAGTCCTGGTACGCATAGCCCGCCAGCGCGTTTTCGGTGGCGACCTGGGTTCTCGCGCTTGCCACCTGGGCGCGGGCACGTTTGAGCTGAGTCTCGTAGATGCGCGGGTCGATGCGCACCAGCACGTCGCCGCGTTCGAAGAATCCGCCACTCACGAATGCACTCGAGACCTCGACGATCTGACCGCTGACCTCTGAGATGAGAGTGGTCTGTGTTCGGGGCGTGACCTCGCCTTGAGTATGAACGGCGAAAACCGTGCGCTGTTTCGATGCGGTGACGGTATCTACCAGCAGTGCGGGAGGCAACGGGGGTTGCTGCGACGCCTGTGGCCGCGAATTGAACAGTCCCAGGGCGATCAGAGCCGCCACGGTGATGATACCTATGGGCACGAGTACTCGCGTCCACATTTTAGCTGACCGCGCTGTTTGAGAACGAACTCATAAGTATACGGTGTTTTCGGAGACGTGCCCGTATCGCGATATACTGTGTGATCAGCAGGAGCACTGCCAGCCGGTGCCACAGGTCACGGCAGGAGAATCATGAATCACGCCTATCACACGGCGGACAATCACCCGATACCCGGGACACGCTCGGATCGATACGCGGCACTGGTGCTCGAAGATGAGTGACGAGTCTTTTGAAGAGGCGATGCGCGACGTCCAGCCGTTGAAGCCGTCGCGTGGCGCGAGTATGAAGAAATCGGGTATTACGCCCCCGACCATTGCCCAGCAGCAGCGCAGGGAGCGCGCCGTCGGCAACGGATCGAAAGCCGTGGACTCCAATCCACTCACGCTCGGCGAGGTGCCCCAACTAGATTCGCTTGCCGCAGTCGAATGGAAGAAGGATGGCGTGCAGCGCGAAGTATTCTCGAAACTGCGGTCAGGCGGTTACGCCATCGAGGCGGAACTCGATCTGCACGGTCTCACGGTCAAGCAAGCGCGCGAGAGCCTGTGGAAGTTCCTGAGCACGGCGCGTGAGCGCGGTTGGCGCTGCGTGCTCATCGCGCACGGCCGGGGGGAGCGCAGTGCCACGCCAGCGCGGATAAAGAGCTACGTGTATCACTGGCTCATCGAGCACGATGGCGTCAATGCGCTGACCAGCGCGCAGCGTCACCGGGGCGGAACGGGTGCGGTGTACGTGCTACTGCGAAAATCGCAAGAGCGATCGGAGGTCAACCGCGAGCAGCATCAACGCTGACAGTCGTAGGCTTCGAAGGTCTGGGCATCGCCCGCCGGAGGTCCCATGGCGACGATGGTGTTCGCGCCGAGTTGCGCGGCTTCGTTGCGGGCGAGCATCTCGAGTTCTGCACGAACCCTTTCCGGATTGCGCTGTAACCCCACGCTGCTTCTGGTGGTGGCTGATACGATGCCCGCCCGCTTGCACGCTGTAACCGCATCCGCCATAACCAGTTGTACCGCGGCCCCGGCTTCGGTCAGATCGACCCAGGCGCAGTGGCCATCAGCGACGCCAGAAACAAGATGGTGGGTATGCGCATCAGATTCTACCTTTGTCGAGTTCCAGTTTGCCGCGTGCGAGATTCAGCCTGATGACGTCCGACGCCCCCTCCGCCAGGCGCCAGGAACGCACGCGACGGTACAATTCCTCCAGAGGGTGACCCGCTACCAACGCGTTGCCGCCCACGAGCTGTATGGCCGTGTCTACAACGCGGCCCACCGTCTCGGTGGCGAAGACCTTGCAGGCGATACTCTCGTTCACGGCATTTTCGCCGCTGTCGATGATCCGCGCAGTGCGATAGAGCATGCTGCGGGCAGCGTATGCCTCGATGCGCATATCGGAGTAGCGCAGGCGTACGCCTTCCTTGTCGCCGCGCTTCACCCCGGAGCGATCGGTACCAGCGAGATGTTGGGTAACGTGATCTATGCACCAGCGCATCAGACCGACGCATTGGGCCGCGATGAGCAACCGGGTGTCGCCGATCTGGCGCATGGCGCGCGGCATGCCTTCTCCCGGTTTGCCGATGATGTGGTCGGCATCGACGGTGACGTTGGCGTATTCAAAGGCAGCGTGCTTGCTGCCGTCGAGGGACGAGAACCGCTCGAGCACCGACAGGCCGGGCGTATCGATATCGACGACGACCATCGCCGGTCCGTGGCCGTCGATGCGAACCAGCGTGTTGACGAAGTCGGCGCTGCCACCTCCGGTGACGTAGGATTTGCGGCCGTTGATGGTTAGACGATCGCCTTCCAGCGTGCCGATGGTGGGGTGGCTGTCGGGTTCCGTGAAGCCGAAGGCGCCGCGTTTAGTGCCCCTCAACACACCTTCGAGGTATTTCGAGGCCAGTGGCTCGCCGCAATTGGCGAGCACGCCGGGACCAGGTCCGAATACGGCATCCATGTACGGTGGATTTAGTGCGGCGAGCGCGTCACGCACGATGGTTAGTTCTAGTGCGTGGGCCTCGGTTCCGCCGTGACTTTTAGGTTGGGTCATCGCGAACAGTCCTGCCGCTTTCGATGCTTCGATCACGGTCGCGCGCTGATCGGCCAGTCCGGCAAGGGGTAGCAACTGTTCGCGTGCGAATTGAGTGGCAGTGTCCTCCAAGTTTCGTTCGGATTCGGTCAGCAGCTCAGGCATGGTCTTTTTGTCACTTTCTTTTCACAAGGTGGGTCCAATCAGGATCATAACGATCACGAGCACGCACACTATCATCGCCGAGATCGCCCAGAGCATCATGCTCTCGCGGCGCGCTGCCGTATTCAGCATTTTCTGGACGTCTTCCGGTTCACGGGCGGCGGTGGCGCTGGTCAGCCGATAACGGGTGATGCCGTCCTTGCGTTTCGGCAGCCGCACGAACAGCTCGGGCGTGGCGTCAAGGCGCACCACGACCTCTGCGAACGCGATTCCGGTGTAGCGTGAAACCTGAGTCGGGTGCAGGCCGATGCCGGGATGTTTCAGGAAACAGGTGTACATGTTGAACAGGCGTCGCACTTTGCCACGGAAGCGGAAGGTGACTGGAAGAATGCCGTACATCATGGGTTTCCTGGTTCTGTAGCAGTGCTCAAGGACTCCTTTGCAGCGCCTTCACCCTACAGCAGTTCAGGGCGGCGGCCAACGGCGATGGCCCGCACGGGGGCAGGGTACCCCTCGACCGTGCGTTTCGGATTCGAGGGGTCCAGCGCGTTTGCCAGAGATTCGAATCGCATCCAGTCGGTGGAACGCTGTTCGGCGACACTGGTCCCGGTGATATCGACGATCTCCACCTCTTCGATGCCCGCGGCGCGCATGGTGTTTGTAAGATCCGCGGGTGTGGGTATCCACCAGACGTTGCGCATACGGGCATAACGATCCTGTGGAACGAGAGACTCGCGGTCTTCGACGATGAGCGATTCCACCACCACCTGCCCGCCGGGGCGCGCGAAACGCAGCATGCGGCGCAGGTGCTCATGGGGGTCGCGCCGGTGATAGATGACCCCCATGCTCAGCACGGTGTCGAAGGTAGTCGCGGGCAGGTCTTCGAACTTCGAAGGCAGCACCCAGTTGTCGAGCCTGGAAGCGAGACGTGCGATGGCGAGATGCTGCATGCAGAATACGATCGTCGGATCCACGCCCATCACCAGTTGCGCACCAGCCTCCAGCATACGCCAGCCGAAGTAGCCGTTGCCGCTGCCGATATCGAGTATGCGATGGCCGGTGATGTCGATGTGTGGCGCCAGGCGCCGCCACTTGAAGTCGGATCGCCACTCCGTGTCGATGGAGATGCCGAACACATCGAACGGACCCTTTCGCCAGGGGTGCAGCGCCCGCAGACCGGACTCGAGTGGCGCACGGTGTCCCGCATCGAGATTCCCAACGAGTGTAACCCTGTCGGTGGCCTCGAGCCGAACTGACGTGGGCACGGGCATGGCGTTGATTGCGGTCATCCAGCGTTCTGCCTCGCCGTGGCTGGTGAGCTGAGCAGCGAGACGCTCGGGTAGACCGCGCCACTCCGGAACGTGCGCGGTAATTTCAGAGTACATGGGGGCTGTCATGGGCGTACGAGAAACGAGGCCCAGTTGAGGCAGCGAAACCAGGTTTCGCATTTACCGAATCCGGCCGCGACAAATCGCTGCGCATGCATGCCTTCGGTGTCGACGACCATCACTTTTTCCAGTGCGCTGCGTTTCTGGCTGATCTCGAGGTCGGAGTAGCCATTCGCACGTTTCCAGGCAAGGTGGGTTTCGTCGTAGAGGCGATCCTGGAATTCGTCTTCGAAGCGGATTTTCTCGGAGACGATGAGCATTCCGTCCGGATTCATCTGGCGGCGCATATTCGTGAGCACGGCGAGGCGATCGTCGGGTGAGAGAAACTGCAGGACATAGTTCATGAGTATCACGTTTGCCCCTGCGAGGTTGGTGTCGCGAAGATCCTCGCAGCGAAAACTGACCCGCGGATCGATGACGTTTTCGCGGGCACGCTCGACCATGGCTGGGGCATTGTCCACGCCCACGATGCGGCACGGCTGCGCCTCGAGCTGACGCAGCATCGCCAGTGTGGTTGCGCCGAGCGAGCAGCCGAGGTCGAAGGCGAGTCCGTGGTCGGGGAGGTGACGCGCGGCGATGAGGCCGGTGATGGGAATCACCGCTTCATAACCTGGTACAGAGCGCCGGATCATGTCGGGGAAAACACCGGCCACGGTTTCGTCGAACACAAAGTCGACTATCTGCTGGTCGGCATCGCGGTACAGCGTATCGCGCGGAGGATTATCGCGTGGCATGGCAACGGTGTGTCAATTGGCGTCCATGCGGTCCGAAACACTTCTGTGATGCACTGTTTATGCTGCAGGTGAGTGAGCTTCGATACGCTGTTAGGATGATTTGCCCCAATAGGATACTGTCATGGATGTGGAACTGCTCAGCAATCCTGAGCTGTACATCAACCGCGAGCTGTCGCTGCTCGAGTTTCATCGCCGCGTGCTCGCCCAGTCCAGCGACGATAGCCTGCCATTGCTCGAACGCCTGCGTTTTCTGTGCATATTCAGTTCCATTGTCGATGAGTTTTTCGAGATCCGCGTTGCCGGGCTGAAACAGCAAGAGGCCTATGGTGCGATGCGGCGTGCCGCGGACAATCTGTCACCGTCGGAAACGCTGCGCAGAGCCTCGCAAGTGGTACGAGATCTGATTGATACTCAGTATGCGATTCTAAACGAGGAATTGCTGCCGCGCCTGGATACGCAAGGGATTCGATTCCTTGCGGCTGATGACTGGAACGACAAGCAGGCAACGTGGATCAAGCGTTTCTTCAACAAAGAACTGGCGCCCATCATGAATCCGGTGGGCCTGGATCCCGCGCACCCGTTCCCCGAACCGCTGAACAAGAGTCTGACGTTCATACTCATGCTGGAAGGCAAGGACGCTTTCGGACGCAACCTCGGCAAAGCCATCCTGCAAGCGCCAAGGGCACTAGTGCGGGTTGTGAGGTTGCCGGATACATGCGCGACGGGTCCGTACGACTTCGTACTGCTTTCCTCGATCATCGAGGCCCATGTGGGAGAGCTGTTTCCCGGCATGACGGTGCTGGGTTGCTACCAGTTCCGGGTAACGCGCAACAGCGATCTGTTCATCGATGAAGAGGAGGTGGACGATCTGCTGCGCGCTCTGGAGGGGGAGTTGTCTTCACGGCACTACGGGGACGCGGTGCGCCTGGAAGTCGCTCAGGACTGCCCGGACGATCTCGAAGCGTTTCTGACAGCACAGTTTCAGTTATCGCGAGACGACGTGTACCGCTGCAATGGGCCGGTAAACCTGACAAGGTTATCGACGGTTCCTGATCTCGTAGAACGACCCGATCTGAAATACCCGGGATTCACCCCTGGTGTGCCGGAAGGGATACAGATGGCAAACAACATGTTCGATGCCATCGCCGCGGGCGACATCCTGCTACATCACCCGTTCGAGTCATTCGCTCCATTTATCGAATTTCTGCGCCAGGCGGCTCGCGATCCCAACGTACTGTCAATTCGGCAAACGCTGTATCGCACGGGTCCGGAGTCGGCGGTCGTGGAGGCGCTGACTGACGCTGCGGCCAATGGCAAGGAGGTAATGGTCGTAATCGAGTTGCGGGCACGCTTCGATGAAGCGGCCAATATCGAGCTTGCCAACCACTTTCGCGCGGTTGGCGCACAGGTGGTGTATGGAGTGGTAGGCCACAAGGCGCACGCCAAGATATGCATGGTTATTCGACGTGAGGGGCAGAGTCTCGCCCGGTACTTACACCTGGGTACCGGAAACTACCATGCGCGTACCACGCGTCTTTACACAGACTATGGTCTGTTCACCCGTGATCCTGCTCTTGGCGAGGACGTGCAACAGGTTTTTCATCAGCTTACAGCCATGGGTAAGGCGGGTCGGCTGAAGAAGATCCTGCAATCACCGTTCACTCTGCACCGGAGCATGATGCAGCTTATCGAGCAGGAGACGGACAATGCGCGTGACGGCAAACCGGCGCGCGTCATGGCAAAGATGAACTCGCTGCTCGAGCCGCAGGTGATCCAGGCGCTGTACGCCGCCAGTCAGGCGGGTGTGAAGGTGGAACTCATCGTGCGCGGCATCTGCGCGTTGCGCCCTAGGATCAAGGGTATCTCGGAGAACATCAGAGTGCGCTCGATCGTGGGTCGATTTCTCGAACACACGCGAGTTTTCTATTTCGAAAATGAGGGAGATCCACTGGTGTATCTGTCGAGTGCGGACTGGATGGGTCGCAACTTCTTCAATCGGGTGGAGACCTGTTTCCCGGTCGAGGAGGAGGCTCTCAAACGGCGCGTGGTGCGGGAGTCGTTTGACAGCTACCTCGCGGACAACACTCACTCGTGGCAGATGGCGAGCGATGGCAGCTACCAGCCGAGTACCGCGCGTGGTAGGCGCAGAAGCGCTCAGGATAATCTGTTGACGGAACTATCGGATCTCAATCAGGCCTGATCTTCAGCGCCATGCCGATGGCCTGCAGGTAGCCTGCCTCGTCTTTCAGGTCGAGCTGGGTCAGTGGCCGTTCATCGAGCCACTCCTTGGGCGGACCCAGAATCATCTGGTGGGTCTTTGCGTGCATCTTGACGTGGGGCATGGGCGCGGGAGAGCGGCCGCGATGCAGTACCACCGCCAGACGCAGCAGCAGGATGAGGCGCATCAGGCGCTCATCCTTGAGCGCGGGGAAGAGTTCGGCGTTTGCGGGGAGTTTGCGTCGGTGAGAGCGTACGCACGCGGCCGGCCGCGTCTGTTCAGAACGGGAAAAGCCGGACATTTCCAGATTCGCGAGAAGATACTCCCCGTGCTTGTGGTACTGGCTGTGGGAGATGTCCATGCCGATCTCATGCAGGTCTGCCGCCCACGCGAGGGTCAGCCGGTCGGACGATCCCTGCAGGTCCCAGACTTCGGCCACCTGGGCGAGAAGGCTGAGTGCGGTTTCCCGCACGCGGCGGGCGTGCGATGTATCGATATGGAAACGGGTGGTGAGCCCGTGCACGGTGATTTCCCGTGTGTCCTCGTACTGCCGGCGGCCGAGCAAGTCCTGCAGCAAGCCCTCGCGCAGGGCACCGTTGGTTGCATAGAGTTCGTCGATTCCCAGCGCATCAAGAATCGCCGCGAGTACAGCCAATCCCCCGGGAAAGACATCCCTGCGTTCCTGCGCGACGCCGGTGAGCTCGATGTCGTGAACGTTGCCGATCTTCAGAATGGTTTTTCGCAGTCTGTTGATGCCTGCTGGCGTCACGGTCTCGGTGCCAGTGAGCTCGCGAAGGGCGCTTTGTACGGAAAGGATGGTTCCGGACGCGCCTATCACGGTGTCCCAGCCTGCGGAACGGTAGCGGCGCTCGATAGGCTCCAGTTCCACGCTGGCCTGGGCGGTGGCGGCCTTGAAGGCTTCTGCGGTGATCGCACCGTCATCGAAAAACTGTCTCGACCAGCTCACGCAGCCCATATGCAGACTTTCCATCAATTCGGGTTCGAAGCGCCGCCCGAGGATCAGCTCAGTACTGCCCCCACCGATGTCGATGACCAGCCGGCGGTCGTGATTGTCCTCCAGCGCGTGGGACACGCCGAGGTAGATGAGTCTCGCTTCCTCTCCACCGGAAATGATCTCCACGGGGTGGCCGAGTACGGCTTGCGCCTGTTCGAGGAATTTTCTGTGCCTGCGAGCGCGGCGTAGCGTGTTGGTACCCACCACGCGAACGTTGTCGCGATGCAACGGTTTGAGCCGCTGGCCGAAGCGTTCTAGACAAGCGAGCGCACATTCGATGGCGTCGGGATTCAATTCGCCTTTCTCGTTGAGTCCGTCGGCGAGGCGCACCATCTCCTTGATGCGGTCCACTACCTGAATGCGGCCGTCGACGGCCTGCGCCACGATCATGTGAAATGAATTGGATCCGAGGTCGAGGGCGGCGAGGGGTTGTGAGCGCTGACCGCTGGCAAGGGAAGGAGCTTCAGCCATGGACGGTCATTGTATCCGGGTTTATGTGCAAGATCATGACGGTGTTCACCGAATCTCCGCGGTCGATGGCGGCAGAGGACAATCGAGTGTGGCGGCGATGCCGTGCATCAGCGCCTCCTGGCGGGGTGTGGCGTGTCCATCCTGGAACACCGTGGCCGCGGCCGCCTTGATGAGGCGAGGTTTGGCGAGCGGTGCGAGTTTGCGCAGTGTTCGTAGTGCATCGTTCAGGCGTGCGAAATTGCGGTCGGGTGCGGTGACGAACGCACGTTGCAGATTCAGTTTTTGTGCACCTGCCAGGTAGGCGTCTGTCGCGTCGCTGGCCGCACCGGCTGCTTCACGCGCCAGTGCGGAAAGCAGTTCCGCGCATTCACTCGCCAGACTATCGGTCGACCGGTAGCGTGAGCGGATGCGTTTCGGCCCTTCGAAATGGGGTGTGAGTTCCTTCAACATCACCCGGTGCGCGGCCCACTCGAGTAAGTCTATCTGACGGTCCGTCTTGATGAGCTCGACGCAGTTGGAGAGAAACTGCCGGAACTGGGCTGGCGACATCTCTTTCAGGGTGGGAATGCACAATTTCACCAACAATAGCCTATGCACCTCGTTCGCACCGTCGAGGGTGGTGAACAGACGCTCGGTCTCAGAAGATATGCCGGTATCCGCGTGTATCTGGAGCCATTGCATCTGCGTTTGCCGTGCATCCTCCTGGCGGTTCAACAACAGCGCATAGATCAGCGCGCGCGCCGACCAGGGGTCCGTGGCGGCGTTGAGGTCCTCGTCGGGTGCGCTGTCGATGAGCGCCCGGGCAGCTTTCAGCTGAGGCTCACCCGGGACGAGTGGCGGTGGCGTCGCTGCAGCAAGCGCGCTGACGTGTTCGCCGGTGGACGTCGGCGCAACCGGGGCTGCGTCCGTCACGGGGTAGGTACCGTCCCAGGTTGGTTCCAGCGCCAGTATCCGGTCGGGCAGGGGCGGGTGCGTAGACATCAGCGAATCGAGCAGCGTGCGTTTCGGCAGTCCGAAAAACATGTGTGATGCCTCTGCGGCTGCCGGAGCGCGCATACTGGAGCCAAAGGACAGCCCGCCGATTTTTTTCAAGGCCCTGGCAAGTCCTCCGGGATTGCGGGTGAATTGTACGGAGGCGCCGTCGGCGAGGTACTCGCGTTGTCGGCTCACGCCCGACTTGATCATGTTGCCGAAAAAGGTGCCGCCATAGCCGATGGCCACGAGCCCAAGTCCGAGCAGCGCCAGCGGGGCCCCATCGCGGCGTGAACGTCCGCCAGTACGCAAAATGGCGTAACCGGCCATACCGAGAAACAGGATGCCGTGCAGCACGGCGATGAGCTTGAGGTTGAGGTTGATGTCGTTGTTCAGGATATGGCTGAACTCGTGACCGATCACACCCTGCAGTTCCTCCCTGCTGAGGTAGTCGATGGTGCCCTGGTTCACACCGATGACGGCATCGTCGTGTGAGAAGCCGGCTGCAAAGGCGTTGATGCTGGGTTCATCGATGACGTAGACGGGTGGTACGGGGATACCGGAGGCGATGGCCATTTCCTCGACCACGTTCAACAGACGCCGGTGCCGGAAGTCCGAGGTCGATTGGTGCAACAACTGCCCACCGAGGGATTCCGCGACGCTGCGGCCGCCGCCCGAAAGGGATATCCACTTGAATGCGATGGCACCCGCGACCACCGCGCCGACGCCGAGGGTGACCCAGATCCAGACCTCGGTGGGGGTAGCGCGCAACAGTTCCTGATAGTTGCCGGTGGTGGCACTAACGTAGTCTCGCCCGCTCACTACCACGATTCCCACCAGCAGGTTGGCCATGATTATGAGGACGACCACGGCGGCCGAAAAAAGGGCAATCAGGCGCCAGGTGTTACGCCGGGCGCGGTCCTGAGCCTCGAAGAAGTCCATGTGAGCGGACGCTAAACGGCGGTCAGGAGAAGTCCACTTCAGGCGCCGACTGGATCTGAGCGCTGTCCTCGAACTCCAGCAGGGTCGCGTCGGTGGTATGTCCGAACATGCCGGCGAACACAATGGGTGGAAACGACTGGCGGTAGGTGTTGTATGCGGTCACCTGGTCGTTGTAGGCCTGACGAGCGAAGGCCACCTTGTTTTCCGTGGTGGTCAGCTCTTCGGACACTTGCATCATATTCTGATTGGCTTTGAGCTCCGGGTAGGCCTCCACCACCACGTTGAGCCGCCCGAGCGCGGCACCCAGAACTCCCTCGGCGGAGGTCAGTTCCTGCATGGCGGCGGCATTGCCGGGATCGCCTGCCGCCTGCTGCAGTCCGGTGACTGCCTGGTTGCGTGCCGCTATCACCGCCTCCAGTGTTTCGCGCTCGTGGGAGAGGTACGCCTTCGCCGTTTCGACCAGATTGGGGATGAGATCGTAGCGTCGTTTCAATTGTACTTCTATCTGGGAGAAAGCGTTCTGGAAGCGGTTCTTGAGCGCCACCAGCTTGTTGTAGATGGCGACCACCCAGAAGACCAACAGGGCGATAATGACCAGAGTGATGATAGTTTCCACGATATTCTCCTCGTAACTTTCACCTGTTTGTGAACAAGCCCTAGTCGGGCAACGCCAGTACCCGCTTGGCGATTACGTTGAGCTGCACTTCACTCGTACCGCCCTCGATGGAATTGGCCTTCGAACGCAGCCAGCTGCGGGTAGTGAACAACTCCTTGTCCTCGAAGATCTTACCTTCCCAGCCGAGGGCCCGGTTACCCATGATCTCCAGCATCAACTCGTACTTGCGCTTATTCTGTTCAGTGCCGTAGTACTTGAACATCGAGGCGAGGTGACCGTTGCTGTTGCCGGCCTTGGCTTCCTCACCGGCCCTGGCCAGGGTGAGCTGGAAGGCCCGGTCGTTGACGGTATGGTCGGTGATTATGCCGCGTAGCGTGCTGTCTGCGACCTGACCGTCCTGTTCACCGGCATACTGCTTGGTGATATCCTGTATCTTCCGGCCGCTGCCGCCGAAGGCCGAGTTGCCGCCGATGCCCGCCACCATGTTGCGTTCGTGCTGCAACAGGCGCTTGGCGATGGTCCAGCCCTTGTTCAGCTCGCCCACGAGCTGATGCTTCGGCACTTTCACACTGTCGAAGAAAGTCTGGCAGAACGGTGAGGCGCCGCTGATTAGTTCGATGGGCGAAGTGGTGACCCCGTCGGAGGCCATGTCGAAGAGCAGGAAGCTGATGCCTTCGTGTTTCGGTGCATCAGTGTCGGTACGCACCAGGCAGAAGATCCAGTCGGCCTCGTCGGCGTAGGAGGTCCAGATCTTGGATCCACTCACTTCGTAGTGGTCTCCTCGGTCTTCCGCTTTTGTCTGCAATCCCGCGAGATCCGATCCGTACCCCGGCTCTGAATAACCCTGGCACCAACGTACCTCTCCCCGGGCGATTTTCGGCAGGTGTTCGAGCTTCTGCTCCTCACTCGCGAATTCCATCAGCGCCGGTCCGAGCATCCAGATGCCGAAACTGTTCAGCGGCGTGCGAGCCTTGATACTGCCCATCTCCTGTTGGAGAATCCTCTCCTCGTCCGCAGACAGGCCGGCACCGCCATACACTTTCGGCCAGCCCGGCACGGTGTAACCTCTCTCCGCCATGCGTTCCAGCCACACGCGCGAGTCCGGGTTGGTGAACTGCTCCTGTCGTCCGCCCCACACCACCTCGTTTTCCGGCGTGGGTGTACGCATGGACTCGGGGCAGTTGGCATCGAGCCATACTCGAACCTCCTTGCGAAAGGTCTCTAGATCGGCCACGGATTCGCCCGGTTGTGATGCATACGGTCATTTTAGCAGCGCGATCGTGGCTCGCGGGCACTTTTTAGGCCAGGAACCGGTTGGGCGTTATAGTTGCTGATGGGCTGCAGTGCGAGTGAGGAGACGGTTTTGGGGGAATTCAGTGGTCGTGACTTTCGCAACGTCATGGGACACTTTCCGACGGGAGTCGTGGTCGCCACCGGCGTCCTTGACAGGATACCAGCGGGATTTGTGGCACAATCTTTCGTCTCCCTGTCACTCGAACCTCCACTGGTGGCGCTGTGTCCCGGCCGCACCGGTACCAGTTGGCCCAGAATTCGTGACTCCGGTCACTTCTGTATCAACGTGCTCGCCGACGATCAGCGCGATGTATGTGAGGTTTTTGCGCAATCCGGCATCGATAAGTTCAGTGAACTGAATTGGCGAGTCGGCGAAACCGGCTCACCGGTGCTCGAAGGAGTGCTGGCGCACATCGATTGCACGCTCGAGGTCGAACATGATGCCGGCGATCACACCATCGCCGTCGGGCGTGTCTGTCACTTAGAAGTGTTGGATACGCAAAAGAGTCCGTTGCTGTTCTTCAAAGGTGTCTACGGAGCATTCGCTACCGGAGTCTGATCTTTCGGGAGCGCGTGCTACCGTCAGGGCACCAACGCCTCCAGTGCCTCCCAGTGCAGATCGCCGAACTGGCCGTTGGGATTGACCGGCTGTATGCAGACATGGTCAGCGCCAGCGTCGAAGTGAGCCTGCAGGCGTGCATTGATGGTATCCACGCCACCCCAGGCGAAGGTTGCGTCGATGAATGCGTCCGACCCGCCGTTCTCAAGATCTGACGCTGTGAAGCCCATCCGCAGCCAGTTGTTGCGATAATTCGGCAGCCCCAGATAGATTTGCGCCACACCGCGCGCGGCGGCGCGTGCGGTGTCTGCATCCGTCTCCAGTACGACTTTTTGTTCCACGCACAACCACTTGTCGGGGCCGAGTTTCTTCCGCGCCATGGCGGTGTGTTCGGGGGAGACGAAATAGGGGTGGGCACCGGTGCATTTCTCCCTGGCCAGCTCCAGCATTTTTGGCCCGAGTGCCGCGATGACCGTGGGAGGATCCTCACTGGGTGGGATGCCCTGATAGGGTGCTTGTTCCATCTTGTCGAGATAGTCGGACATCGTGGCCACGGGTGGCCCGTACCGGAGCCCCCGGACCCCTTCGACAAGTGGTTTGTGTGATACGCCGATCCCTAGTAGGAAACGGTTGTCGGACTGCTCTGCCAGCGCTTTTTGTGAGCACACGGTCACTCCGGGCTCGCGGTGGTAGATGTTGGCGATGCCGGTGGCGATCTTGAGATTCCGGGTGTTGGCGAGCAGCCAGGATGCGAGCACCATTGGGTTGCGCCCCACGGTTTCCGGAATCCAGAGCGTGTCGTAGCCGAGTGCTTCGATGCGTTTGGTGTGATCTGCCGCCAGCGCAGCTGGATACTGGTCGAAGAAGTACCAGACGCCGAGTTTGCCGATTTGCATGGTACTAGTTGCCATTAAAATTGCCGGGACGCCGTTGCGCTACCGCCCGAATGCCTTCCTCAGCATCCGCCGTGCCGCGCAGCCACTGCTGTTCTGCAAGCTCCAGTTCGGTGGCTTCGGCGACGGCCGCCGCCATTCCTTGGCGCATCGTGGCGCGCACCGACATCACGGCGAGCGGCGCGTTTTCGGCAATCTCTTTGGCAAGTCCCTGCGCCTCGTCGCGTAGATTGTCCTGGTCGGTGACCATGTCGACCAGGCCGATGGCAAGTGCCTGCTCGGCGTTGAGTCTCCGCCCGCTGTAGAGCATTAGCGTGGCCTGCTGCTGCCCAACCAGACGCGGCAACGTGTACGACAGGCCGAATCCCTGATGAATGCCGAGTTTCACGAAGTTGGCGCCAAAGCGCGCTTCGTGGGCGGCGACACGAAAGTCGGGTACGAGCGAGAGACCTAGGCCTCCGCCGATTGCCGCACCCTGAATGGCACCGACAATGGGTTTTTTGTTCCCGAACAAGCGAGCAGCCTCGCGGTAGAGAATACCGGTGGTGTTGCGGAACCCTTCCTCGGTAAAATCACGGCTTGCCGAGCTGTCTTTCGACCCGCCGCCGAAATTCGCACCCGCGCAGAACGACTTGCCTTGCGATGCAAGGACGATGACCCTGCAATCTGGGTTTTCGTCGAGCTCGTCGAAAGCGTTGGCAATCTGTCCGATCAGGCTGTGATCAAAGAAATTGTGAGGTGGCCTCTGCATTTCCACGGTGGCGACGTAGTCGGCGAGTACCACCTCGATGTCCTCATACTCGGTCATGTTTCCTTCCCTTTGGGCAGACGATGCATGTTATCAATCACGATCCGACCATGATACGGGTCTATGAAGAGTCAATGTCTTGAGCGCTGAACCAGTTCAACGAGAGATGAAAGAGCCAGGAGATCCCCGTGAGGGAGATGGGCTTGAGCGCCCGGGTATCTGGCAGCTGGCGTTCCCATCCATCCTCGGCAATCTGTCGTTTACCGTCGTGGGCATGGTGCAGACCAAGTTCGTGGGTGAGCTGGGTGCGCAGGCCCTGGCGGCGGTCGGTGCTGGCCAGCGTGTGTTTTTTGCCATGCAGGCCGTGCTGATAGCGGTCAGCGCGGGCACCACCGCGCTGGTGGCAAGGGCATGGGGCGCGGGTGATCGGGTAGAGGCGAGCCGGGTGACCATGGCATCACTGGTGCTGGCCTCGGCGTTTTCTGTCGGAGTAATGGTGGTGGGTGTGCTGTTTGCACCTTCGGTTGCTTCGCTGTTCGGGCTCGACCCGCACACACTGGAGCTGGCGGCCGCGAACATCAGATGGCTCAGCCTTTTCAACGTTGCGTTTGCCGTCAACTTTATCCTGGGAGCCGCCTTGCGCGCTTCGGGCGACGCGTGGACACCGTTATGGATCAGCGGCGTGGTGAACCTGCTCAACATTCCCCTCCTGTATGGTCTGGTGTTCGGTAACTTCGGATTTCCGCGTATGGGCGTGGCCGGGGCTGCCATTGCAGCGGGACTGGCCTTCTCCGTCGGGGGACTGATCCTCGTTGGGCTGTGGATGAAACAGAAGTTTCGCGTGAAGCACGTGCGTGGTGGGTGGTGGCGCAAGGAGCGTCTGGGGCGGTTGCTCGATATCGGCTATCCGGCGGCGGTGGAGCAGATGGTCTTTCAGGTGGGCTTTTTTGCCTTTCTGATGCTGATTGGAAATTTCTACGGCACTGAGGCGTTTGCCGCATACAACATCGGCGTGAACATGCTGATGGTGTGCATGACGGTGGGATTCGGTTTTTCCATCGCGGGATCCACGCTGGTCGGCCAGCATCTCGGCGCGGGGGATCACGTGGGCGCCGAACGCAGTGGTTGGCGATCACTGGGTTTTGCCGTGTTGTCAATGGGTGTG
Organism: Gammaproteobacteria bacterium UBA2168; assembly: GCA_002327525.1. GTDB lineage: Bacteria > Pseudomonadota > Gammaproteobacteria > Pseudomonadales > Azotimanducaceae > JASLQO01. Next base: position 29,272 of record DCWG01000146.1, read on the forward strand.
CTAGGGCTACTGGTGATCACCTTCGCGCGCGAGCTGGCGACGTTCTTTCTTGGCGATGAGCCTCTCACCATCGAATACACGGTGCAGTTCACCTGGCTGCTGGGAGCGATGACGCCCTTGCTTGCCGTGGAATTCGCCATCGGTGGGTCGTTGCGTGGTGCCGGAGACACACGCTTTCCGCTCATGGCCACGTTCTTTGGCCTTATCGGCATGCGTGTTGGTCTGGCGGCGCTTTTCACCTACATGCAACTGCCGGTATTCTGGGTGTACGCAGCCCTCGTCGGAGACTATCTCCTCAAGGGCTGCATGCTTATGTGGCGCTTCTGGCGGGGGCACTGGAAGACGGTGGTGAAGACGGAAGAGGTCGTACCCAGCTGAATCGAATCGGGGTGGATCATGCCGGAGTTGCCAGATCTGACCGTGTATCTGGAACACCTCGATCGACGTGTGACGGGTCGCACCCTCAGGGCTATTCGGCTCGGCAGTCCGTTTGTGTTGCGCACCGTGGAACCGGCCATCGACGAGGTGGTGAACCGCGAGGTCAAGGGCGTGCGCCGGCTTGCCAAACAGGTCGTGTTCGTGCTCGAGGACGGCTACTTCATCGTCATCCACCTCATGATCTCGGGGCGTCTGCAGTGGCACGCTTTGTCCGGATCGGGGCCGAAGGCCGTTCCGAAACGCAATGGCCTGGCGGCCTTCGAGTTCGACAGCGGGACATTGTTGTTCGCCGAGGCCAGTAAGAAAAAGCGGGCTTCCATCAGACTCATCAAAGGCGCAGAGGCTCTCAACGATCTTGATCCGGGAGGACTGGAGGTGCGGGGAGCGAGCGCCGGGGAGTTTGCCGAGCGTCTCATTCAAACCAACCACACGCTCAATCGCGCGCTGACCGACCAACGGGTGTTCGCGGGCATCGGCAATGCCTATTCGGATGAAATCCTCCTGCGCGCGCGACTATCGCCCTTCAAACAGGCGGCTGCGTTGAAGGAGGACGAGGTGCTGCGTCTGTATCAGGCATGCAAGGGGGTGCTCGATGAGTGGGTGGTGTTGCTGCGAGACAAAGCGGGAGATGCTTTTCCAACAAAAGTAACGGCATTTCACGAGGAAATGGCGGTGCACGGTAAATATCGTGAACCCTGTCCTCAGTGCGGCTCGCCGGTTCAACGCATAGTCTATGCGGAGAACGAGGCCAACTACTGTGCCAAATGCCAGACCGGGGGACGATTGCTGGCGGATCGGTCGCTGTCTCGCCTGCTCAAGGACAATTGGCCAAAGCGGATCGAGGATCTGGAGTAAGTCAGCGTCGGGTACGGATCTCCCGGGAAGTAATGTCCAATCGAAAGTCGGCTTCCGGCACTTCGGTGCAGAGTTCGAGCAGCTTCTGCGGCAACTGAAGTGAGTGCAGCGGTTCGAATACACCCTCGCGGGCACGGCCGAACACGAGAAAGGCGGTACCGAGATCGATCATCTCGTCTATTGCGCGATCGCGTGCGGGGGCCGAGTCGTAGTATCGCGCATCTGTGATGCGTATCAGCGTATCGCTCCCGACGATGAAGGCGGCATCGGGAAACTGGCGGGCCTTGTCGAGAAAGGTCGGTAAACGAGTCAACCACACCGGCCGGTCGAATTGCTTCACACGTTCGCGAATTGCGTGGTAGTCGAGCATCGGTTTGTCGGGGTTCTCGATGGATATCTCGAATGCCCCTTCCTGCCTCGAGCGCCGTTCGCCGATCAGCATCATCTGCCGGTGTCCCTCGTGCAGGGGATTGAAAGAGCCGGGGAAGATGAGCGCGGCGGGATGGGCGCGGCTCGCGACGGCTCGGGTCACACCCCGCACCAGCTCCCGCCAATCGGGTTCTGCCGGGGCGCGAGTGACTTCCGATACGGATACTGGCGCGAGGTCGAGTGCATGTTGGAGAAAGTCCACACAAAACGCGGTCAGTGTGCGCTCCTCCTGCTCACGGCTGCCGCTGAGTGCCAGGTCAGCGCTGTAGGTATCGTGTTCGGTCTGAATGGCGAGATGTGCGCGGTGCGCACCTCGCTTGGAGCGGTTGGTGGCGAGGCTCGCGGTACAGGCAAATCCGAAGGGTTCGCGTGCACCGAGGTGTACGGAACGCTGAAAGGCGCGCATTGCCATGGAGCGCGCGGTGACGATACTGGCCGCCTGATCAGGAACACCGCCGAGTAGTTCTGCCAGGCTTTGTTCAGAGTACGGAACGCTCGCTTCGAGCACACTGCGCGAGGCACCGGCGACGGCCAGCAATTCGGAGATGAGCGTGGCACCGCCACCGGCGATGTAGAACACTCCTTGCCAGGTGCTCGTGTGCAGGCGTTCGATGGCGGGACGCAGGGGCATGCATCAACCGGCGAGGAAATCGCGTACCAGGCCCAGGAAAGCCTTTAGCTGGTCGTGGTGCACCCAATGTCCGGCATTTTCCAGGTTCTCGACACGCACGTCCTGAAAGTGGTCCGCACGACCGTCCTGCGAGGGATCGGAGGCCCAGGATTCCATGCCGCGGATCAGCAGTGTGGGGCAGGTGATGCGGCTGTAGAGCCGGTATTGCTCCTGAAACGGCAGGCCGATCGGCGGGAAAGTACGTACGTAGTTGTCGAACTTCCAGCTGTAGGTGCCGTCTTCGTTCTGGTTACTGCCGTGAATGGTCAGGTGTCGGGCCTGGTCTTCAGTGAGATGTGGATTCTCGGTCTGCATACGTTCGTGGGCTTCTTCGAGCGTGGTGTAGCGGCGCGGAATGCGCCCGGCGGTCTTGCGCAGATCATCGACCCAGTGGTGCAGACGTTTTTCCGTGGGCTGGTTGAGCCGCTCCTCGATCGCTTGTGGAGGAGGCCCCATGCCTTCGATGGAGACGAGCTTCGTCACCGTCTCGGGGTACAGCCCGCAGTAGCCCAGCGAGATTGATCCGCCGAGGGAGTGGCCGATGATGGTTACCGGCTGATGCCCGGTCTGGTGCAGCAGCTGTGCGATGTCGTAGATGTAGTCGATCTGGTTGTAGCTACCGCCCAGCAGCCATTGCGAGTCACCGTGACCGCGCAGATCCGGTGCGATGATGTGATAGTCGTCGCGCAGCGCCTCGGCCACCCAATCCCAGTTGCGGCAGTGATCGCGGCCCCCGTGTATCAGCAGCATGGGCGGTGCGCCCTCATTGCCCCAGTCCACATAGTGCAGCCTCAGACGCTGTGAGAAGTAGACGTGTGAAGTGGGTCCTTCCATGTGTTGCTGAGTACGTACTTTCGAAAGGGGGCGCAGTATAGCGCGTCGAGGTGCGAGTCGATGTCGAAACTCAGGGTTGGAGGTCCTCCAAAACGGGGTCGAGACTTCGGTTGGGGCATTTTCATGCGCGCGCGTGTTGCTCATACGCATCCCGGGGCATCCGAGGGATTGGCGAACCGCTAGCGCGGGTGATCGACCACGCGCATTTCGTAGTCGAGAACTGCACGTCGAATGGTCGGTGCCAGCAGGTAGAGTCCGATGAGATTCGGAATTGCCACCACGAACACCAGTGCATCGGACAGACCCACCAGCGCACCGAGTTCGACGCTGCTGCCGAGCACAACGAAGGAGAGGAAAAACAGTTTGAAGGCCAGGTCGGTGGTGCGATTGTCGCCCGTCAGATAGGTAAACGCACGAAGCCCATAGTACGACCAGGTGATCATGGTCGAGAAGGCAAACAGTATGGCCGCCACGGACAGCGGCACAGGCGACCAGGACAGCGTGCTCGCGAACGCACGCGTGGTGAGTTCGATGCCGCTCACCCCTGCGGCGGCGAGTGCCGGGTCATAGACCGTGGTGGTGATGACCAGCGCAGTCATGGTGCAGATCACCACGGTGTCGATGAAAGGCTCGAGCAGGGCGACGTAGCCCTCGCTCACAGGTTCGTCCGTTCGAGCTGCGGAGTGCGCGATGGCGGCCGAACCCAGGCCCGCTTCGTTGGAGAACACCGCCCGCCGGAAGCCTATGATCATCGCTCCAATGAAGCCACCGGCGAGACCTTCGGGCGAAAACGCACCGGTCCAGATGGCGGCTATGGCCCCCGGCAGTTCGCTGTAGTTGATAGCCAGAATGATCAGAGCCGTGATCACGTACAACAACGCCATGACGGGCACCAGTTTCGAGGTGGTCTGCGCGATGGAGCGGATGCCGCCGATGATGACGGCGGCGACGCTCGCTGCCAGCAGTAAGCCAACCAGCCACGCCTTGTCGGCAAAGAAGCTGGCTTGCCCACCGGTTACGTCGATGAAGATTGCTGCGGCCTGGTTGGACTGGAACATGTTGCCGATACCGAGACAGCCAACGACCATCGCGAGCGCGTAGAACACTCCCAGCACTTTGCCGGCCGTCGGCCAGTTGCGCTCGGCAAGGCCTTTCTTAAGGTAGTACATCGGCCCACCCGCTACGGCCACCTCACCGATACTGTCGCGATACATCACACCCAGCGTGCATTCCGCCAGTTTCGTCGACATACCGAGAAAGCCTGCGATGATCAGCCAGAGGGTCGCACCTGGACCGCCGACCGAAATCGCCACGGCGACACCCGCGATGTTGCCGATGCCGACGGTGCCGGATACGGCCGTGGTCAGCGCCTGAAACTGTGAGATCTCGCCTGGATGATCGGGATCCGCGTACTTACCACGGACGATGTCGATAGCGTGCAGAAACCCCCGCACGTTCACGAACCGCAAGTATACGGTGAAGAACACGCCCCCCGCGATCAGCCACAGCACGATGAGGGGAATCTCTGCGCCGAACGCCTCTATCGAGAAGAAGATAAATCCTGATACTGCGTCCGCCACGGGGCGCATGAGCTGATCGATGGCCTGATCGAGGCTTGTGTTTTCCATGGCGCGCAGTATGGGCAGCGCACGAGCGTCTTGTCACGCTATGCTTTGCACCCCACGATAACCGTTGGCGCTATAAGGAGAAGACAAGAACCGACATGAAAAGTATTCACATCATGCTGGTGTACGCCACGGTGATCGGCTTCGTGATCCGATCGATCTGGGCGTTCACGGACAACCCCCTTCGAGGGGAAAGATGGGTACGGACGGTACCGCACGTGATCGACACGTTGCTGCTGATTCTGGGCGTCATCATGGCGTACCAGATCTCGCAGTCGCCGTTCTCCGGCTGGCTGCTGGCCAAGCTGATCGGATTGCTCGCTTACATTCTCTTCGGCGTGCTGACGTTGCGAGCCACCGCCGCCATGCCGCGGGCCATTGGCTTTGTTGGCGCCATGACCAGCGTCGGGTACATGTTTGCGGTGGCGTTCACGCGCGATCCGTTGCCGCTTTGAAGAGTCGCCGGCGTACTGGTCTCAACTCGTGAACTAGCCGAGCGTGCGTCCGATCAGTTCCTTCATGATCTCGTTGGTTCCGCCGTAGATCTTCTGCACGCGTGCCTCGGCATACATGCGCGAGATCTCGTACTCGTCCATGTACCCGGCGCTACCGTGTAGCTGCAGACACTCATCTACAATGGCGCACTGTTTCTGGGTGGCCCGGTACTTGGCCATGGACGCCGTGGCAGCATCGAGTTCTTTGTCGAGATGGCGTACGCGACACTGATCCACGAAGGTACGGGCCACGAGCGCTTCGGTCTTGCGCTCGGCGAGGGTGAAACGCGTGTTCTGAAAATCCAGTATCCGCTGTCCGAATGCCTTGCGTTCGCTCACATAGTCGATGGTGATCTCGAGTGCCCGCTCGATGGAAACCACCGCGGCCTGGGCAATGTTGAGCCGTTCCTGTGGAAGTTGCTGCATGAGCTGAAAGAAGCCCTTGCCTTCCTCCCCGGTGCTGTCGCCCAGAAGGTTTGTGGCCGGAACCCGGCAATCTTCGAAGAACAGTTCCGAGGTGTCCGCCGACTTCTGGCCGAGTTTCTTCAGATTGCGTCCGCGGGCGAAGCCGGGCGTGTCGGTCTCCACGACGATGAGTGAAATCCCTTTGCCACCCAGACTCGGGTCAGTCTTCGCCACTACGATCACGAGGTCCGCGTGCTGGCCGTTGGTGATGAACGTCTTCGCTCCGTTCATCACGTATTCGTCGCCGTCACGCAATGCGGTGGTGCGGACCGACTGCAGGTCGGATCCGGTGTTTGGCTCGGTCATTGCGATAGCGCCAACCATTTCTTCGCTCGCCATTTTCGGCAGCCAGCGCTGGCGCTGTTCCTCGTTGCCGTAGTGGTATATGTAAGGGGCGACGATACTGCTGTGTACCTGATTGCCCCATCCGGAAACGCCGGCGCGATGTTGCTCCTCCATGATGACGGTGTCATGCCGATAATCTCCGCCGGCAACGCCATACTGCACCGGCATCTCGGCGAGCAGCAGACCGGCTTCTCCGGCCTTGTTTCAGGCCTCTAGATCCACCTTGCCCTGTTCGATCCATTTGTCGTTCAACGGGACGAATTCCTGCCGGAAGAAGCGTACACACGCTTCCTGGAGGATTTGCAATTCGTCATCGAGCCACGGTGAGGTGTAGTTTTCGTACAAAGACGTGAACCATTCCCTCAGAGGTATTGGGGATTAGTGGGGTGGCTATGGCCAGCCGGCTCCTGCGTAGGGCGCCGCCGCTGTTTCGATACGACCGGAGCGCTGCTCGCGGCATTGATCCGGATCGGATGTCTGCGCCGCCGCGATGTACAGGGTAGTTCCTCCCAGCATGCAGGCGAAGGCTCCACACTCGAGCTGAATGCGGTGGGTGACCTTACCCGCCTCTTCGACACGCAAACACTCGTTGCTGCCGGGTGAGGCCACCCAGATACCGCCTGCTTCATCCAGACAGATGCCATCCGGCACCGACCCTTTCGGGAGTTCAGCCCAAACCCGGCGGTTGGACAGTTCACCATTAGGTGCTACGTCGAAGGCGGTGAGCCGGGCGCCCCACGATTCGCCCACGATCAGCGTGTCTCCATCCGGAGTAATCACGGTACCGTTTGGAAACAACAGATCCTCCGCTACGATACGCGCAGTGCCGTCGGGAGTGATCAGTATCATCTCGGCAGGGCGGGGCGTCTCCTCGGCATGCAGGTCGAAGCCGAAATTGCCGACATAGGCGTTACCTCGGCCATCCACCACCATGTCGTTGCAATGAAAGCTCGCTAGTTCGGACAGGTCGGCGTGCAGCCGCAGCACGCTGCCGTCCCACCGCTGCACGCTACGGTCGGTCATCGACACGACCAGCAGGTCGCCATCGGGCAACCATCCCAGTCCGGAAGGCCAGGTGGACAAGCCGAAGCGTACCCGCGCACTGCCGTCGGGTGCGACGCTGATGACCTGATGTGCGTGCATGTCGGAGAACCACAACTCGCCGTCATGAAAGCGAGGACCTTCGGGAAAGCAGAGCCCGTCGAGCAGGATTTCAGTGTTCATGCGGTTGGTGGTCCATGCGGTGGATCACTAGCGTACATCACGCGATCGGGTGCCGCGATGGCGAACGCTGGTTGTGGATCGACCGGCCACTCTCCGTACTCCATACCGGGCGCCGATCTCGGGGCGCGGAGCCGCGTCCCTCGTTGCGTTGTTCTCCCCTCCGACAGGGGGTACCATCGGCAAGTTTTTGGGGCCCGAAGAGACTTGAATTCAACCCCACGATTCCGCGGGGGTCATAAAGGGAAGCTTAAGGAGCTAAAAATATGGAAGACGTTGTAATCGTCGACAGCGTGCGCACGGGCCTGGCAAAGGCGTTCCGGGGCAGTTTCAACCTGACCCGCTCGGACGACATGCTCGCTCACTGCATCGATTCGCTGCTCGATCGCAATCCCAACGTATCGGCTGATGAGGTCGAGGATGTGGTCGTGGGTGCTGCCAACCACACCGGCGAACAGGACGGCAATCTGGCGCGTCTCGCGGTGATATTGTCGAATCTATCCGTGGATACGGCCGGACTCACCATCAATCGATTCTGTTCATCAGGTCTGCAGTCCGTCGCCATCGCGGCCAACCAGATTGCATCAGGCCAGACGCAGGTCGCCATCGCCGGTGGTGTCGATTCCATCTCCATGGGTACGCGTCAGCAGCCTGGCAAGGCGGAGAAGAACAAGAGATTGACTGAAGAGAAGCCCGAGATCTTCATGGCCATGGGCAACACTGCTGAAGTGGTGGCGCGCCGTTACCAGGTCACCCGGGAAATGCAGGATGTCTACGCACTGCAAAGCCAGCAGCGCTATGCGCAGGCTGTGGAAGACGGCAAGATCGGTGAAGAGATCGTGCCGATGAACACCACGATGAAGAAAGTTGATAAGGAAACCGGCGAGGAAAGCATGGTGGACGTAACCGTGGACCGTGACGAGTGTAACCGTCCGACCACGACGCTCGAAGGTCTGTCGAACCTGCCCCCGGCCTTTGAAGAAGACGGTAGCG
>DCWG01000080.1 GCA_002327525.1 Gammaproteobacteria bacterium UBA2168
CCTCGATTGTTTTTTTAAGGGGCAGGATAGGAGAGCGCGATGATCTCGTAGTGGGCGGCGTTCACCTCGACCGCATCACCGATGCGCTTTTTCAGCAGCGCACGCGCCATGGGCGAGTCGATACTGATGTACTCCGGGGCATCGCCGAACTCATCCGGGCCGACGAGGCGATAACGGTGCCTGGCGCCAGTCTCGTCCTCGAGGTCGATGATGGCGCCGAAGAACACCCTGTCGCGTTCGGACGGAAGCCGGGTGACCACGTTGATTACCTCGAGACGCTTGCTGAGATATCGTACCCGGGCGTCGATTTCGCGCAGCTGTTTCTTGCCGTAGATGTACTCGGCGTTCTCCGAGCGATCACCCATTGCGGCCGCCTCGGAGACCTTGCGCGTCACCTCCGGGCGCTTCTCCTTCCAGAGATATCTGAGTTCCGCTTCGAGCTTCGCCTTGCCGGCGGGAGTAATGTAGGGCGAGGATGCCGGGCGCGGTGGGCGGTAACGGCTCACCGATTGGCTTCCAGCCATGCCACTGCGTAGTCGACCAGCTCCACACAGGGCATGAGCCGCGCCTCCCCGATACCCACCGCCGAACGCCGCTCCAGAGAAGTGTCGGCTGCGAACGCCTTGCCGAGCTGCGGAAAATCCTGATCGTTCACGTCGAGATCGTCGAATGTCTGCCACCGCCGATCGCCTGCAACCAGTACCGGAGCCCCGTCAGTGTGTGTCTTTTTGTCAGTGAAACTGGCGCGATACTCCGCGAGATGCAGGGAGGTGTTGTTGGCATGACCCACACCGAGCAACAGAATGTGCGCCTCCAGGTCGTACAGTCGGGCCAGGGGTGAGTGTTCGCCGAATATGCAATCGATGGGGTGCTCGCCCGTGATGGTTCCAGCCTTTGGGCCGAGAGCTGCAAAAGAACCGTGGGGATGCGCACTGCGTCGGACACCCGGGAGTTTTCTGAAGGTCTCTGCCACCGCGCCCATGCTGCGTGTCGGTGTCATCTCTGGGTCGTAGGCGGGGGTCTCGCGGCGCAGAATCGGCCACCAATGCTCGGGTACGGGCGGGTTGCGCCAATTGGCGGGATCCGTCAGCTGGCCGCTGTGGGTCGGCATGACGAGAGTGCCCGAGGGGCCCACCGCGGTTCGCAGGGCCTCGATCACCGCCTGTGCTCCACCGGCTACCCAACCGAGTTTCGAGAGTGAGGTGTGGACGAGGATCACCATGCCGTGCGCGACACCGAGGGTATCCAGATCACTCAGCAGGGTAGTGAGGGTAACCGGTCCGAGGTGGGAGGCGTGGATGGCATCCTGTTCGGAACCCCTGTTCGTGGGTTTTGCGGGAAGTTTGTCGGCGGACATGGCACTCACCTCCTGTCATGAGAGTGTTCGTGCGATAGTGTAAACGCAGACATGAGGAAAGAATGTTGAAGACGGTCGACTTTTACTGGGACCTGGGCAGCACGAATACCTACTTCGCGCTCAATCTCGTCAAACCTATCGTCGCACGCCTGGATGCCGAGCTGGTTCTGCATCCATTCAATCTCGGATACGTGTTTCGGCACCACAATTATGCGTTGACCGATGAGCCCGCGGCCAAAATGCGGAATCGGCTGCGCGATCTCGAACGTTGGGCGCAGCGCTATGATCTGGCGTTTCGCATGCCCGACCGGTTTCCCATCAAGACCAGCCGCGCGCTGCGGGCGGCCATTGCCGCCCGGCGTTGGGATAGGGAAGCGAAGCTGGTGGATATGCTGTTTGCGCGCTACTGGGAACACAACGATGCCTCGGTCGTTGAAAACGAGGGTATCGCGCGCGCCGCGCAGGTCATTGGACTCGACGGTCAGGCACTCATTGACGCGGCGGATTCACCGGAGGTGCGTCAGGCTCTCATCGATAGCACCAACACGGCACTCGAAGCAGGGATTTTTGGCGCTCCGACGATGGTCGTGGATGGGGAGATTTTCTGGGGCAAGGACCGCATGGAGTTCGTGGAGGATGCACTCCAGAGCTGATGTGTCAGGCTGACATGAGTAGCGCGAGATTCTCGGCAAGCGGTGCGGTGGCAATGCCGCGGTTGGTGATGATGCCGGTCACCAATTCGGCAGGCGTCACGTCGAAAGCGGGGTTGTACGCGCGTACGTCCGCGGACCAGGACGAACGAACTTCATCTGGGTGGCGCTGTTCGATCTCGATGTCGGCACCCGTCGCGGTGTCGGCGTCATAGGTCGACGCGGGACAGGCGACATAGAAAGGCACACGGAAATGCCGGGCGAGCACCGCCAGGCTCAATGTTCCGATCTTGTTGGCGACATCACCGTTGCGCGCGACCCGATCGGTGCCGACGATGACGAGATCGACGCGGCCACCCGCCATGAGGCTTGCCGCCATGTTGTCGCAGATCAGCGTCACATCGATACCGGCGCGGCTCAGTTCCCAGGCGGTGAGCCGCGCTCCCTGCAGAAGAGGCCGGGTTTCATCTACATATACGTGGAACGGCACGCCGTCTGCGTGAGCCAGGTACATGGGTGCGGTGGCGGTACCGAGTTCGGACACCGCCAGCGATCCGGCGTTGCAGTGCGTGAGCAGATTGTGTCCGGGTTCGATGAGGTCGCGTCCGTGCTCGCCTATAGCACGGCACAGGGCGCGGTCCTCCTCGTGGATAGTGCTGGCTTCTCTCAGCAGGGCTTCGAACGAGGGTGTGTCAGCTGCGATACGCTGCATACGGCGGACCGCCCAGCGGAGGTTGACGGCGGTTGGGCGTGCTGCTTCCAACGCTGCTCCGGCACTTTCGGCGTCAGCACGCATGTCTGGAGAATGGCGAAGTGCGACCACCATTGCATAGGCCGCGGCGATGCCGATTGCGGGGGCGCCACGCACCGCCAGGGTGCGGATCGCTTCGACGGCATCCTCCAGGGTCTCGATGTCCAGATATTCGATCTCTCCAGGCAGGCGGCGCTGGTCGAGCAACAGCAGCCGTCCTGACTCCCAGCGGATGGTCTGGGGGACATTCACGGATTGAGCCCGAGTGTTTGCAGCTGCATGGCTCGTGCGAGATAAGTCACGAGCAACCCGCCGCTGTCGCGGGAGCTGCCGCCGCAGGCGAAAACGCCGTCGGTGTGGCCGAGGGTTGCGAACACCAGCGGCCTGGACAGATTGTCGGTTAGCAGCCGGGATACCGCCCGCACCATGGTTGGCGAGCCGTATGGCACCTCGGATGGTGTCACCGGAAGCCGCAGATGCTGGTGTTCGCCCCAGATCTCCGGACTGTGGGCGTGCATGACCCAATTGATTCGCTCATCACCTGCGTACAACATGGCGTGGGTCAGGGTTTCGGATGCAGGTGGCTGCGTACCCTCGGCTTCCACCCAGAAGCGATTCAGGTCGAAGCCAGTCACGCGCACGAGCTCGTCGGTTGTGAGTGATTCCACACCGCTGGTCTGGCTCGCTGTGATGAGAAACTCTGCCGGCGCATCCGGCAGGCGGACGCTGAGGTTGCCGAACCCGAAACCGTCGTAACGCCCCGGCGCCTGGCCGATGAGACCTATGCGTTTGAGCAGCGTGCGCCAGGAATCGAGCTCCGCATAGAGCCCGGTCTCGACTTCCGAGGTGGGAGACTGTAAGTCGTAGGCGAAATGAACGACACCCTCGACGTCCCCGGGGTTGGATTGGGTCAATTCGTTTATCCCGTATGGTGCACCACACAAGCATGCCGAATGGGCATCACCGATGGTAGCGTTGATTCAGGTGACCTTTCCCCCAAAAACATGG
>DCWG01000056.1 GCA_002327525.1 Gammaproteobacteria bacterium UBA2168
CTCGTCGTGCGCTGCGAGATCCTCGCCGGCTGCGATTCGCCCGCGCACGACCAGTCGCTGCGCCTGGAAATCCAGATCGAAAAACTCAACCAGTCTCTCAATGAGTCCGTGATACCAACGGGTCCTGTGGAGATGGCTCGACAATGGTGCGAGATCGGCCCCAAGACCGAGGCGTGCACTTCTCTGCGTGAGCGCTTCAACACCGCACTCGCGGAGATGATCAACCAGGCATAACCACTTCTATCCGGGCTCCGCCAAGGCCGCTCGCGCCAATCTCGAGCGTACCCTGGTAGGCGCCGACCAGCTCGGCGACCACGGCGAGACCGATACCCTGGCCCTGCTGCACGCGATCTGCCCGCGTGCCCCGGTTGCGCACCTCCTCGCGAAGTACCTCGCTGATTCCAGGGCCGTCATCCTCCACAACCACGTGCACCCGCTGGTCTAGGACTGCGCTGATACGCACCTCGTGGTGCGTGTATTTGAATGCGTTCTCCAGCAGATTGCCAAAAATCTCGAGGTAATCCCGCTCATCACCACGCACGACCAGGGCTTCGGGCAACGCGGACTCCACAGACACATCACGATCCAGATAGGCTTTCTTCAGCGCCCTCAAGATACGCTCGATGACGTCCGTGAGATCTACCTGGCCGCCGACGACCACGGGACCGGTAACCGCGCGAGACAGCTGGTGGGTCACCGCGCTCTCCATTCGCTGGAGTTGTTCATCCACGAGCTCCCCGGCACTACCCGGTTGCTCACGAAGTGCGTTGCGGATGACGGCAAGCGGGGTTTTCAGACTGTGAGCCAGATCGTCCAGCGCGTTGCGGTAACGCGTACGACTGCGTTCCTCGTGAGCTACGAAGCGGTCCAGATTGGACGCCAGTCCCGTGAGTTCTCTGGGATAGCCGGCGCTGAGCCGCTGCCGGGCGCCTGCCTCCAGCTGTCGCACCTCCTCCTGCATGGAGCGCAGCGGACGCAGTCCCCACCGAATCGCCAGCATCTGGGCGATGATGAACACCAGGGTGACGCCGCCGATACCTAGATACAAACTGCGCCGGAATCCCTGCACAGCCATACGAAACGGCGCCTGATCCGTCGCTACTTGGAACGTGAGGAGCGATTCGTCGGCATCTTCCCAGATCACCGAATAGCTGAGTACGTACATCGGACGCGATTGATCCACGGTGGCGAATTGAAACTCACCAGGCAGCGGTTGCACGGACGTATAGCGCACGGCGGTCGTCTCGGCGGACGGCGAACGCCAGTACCGCTCACCCTCCGAACCGGTAACGAACGCATACAGTCCCGATTCCGGCTGGGACAGGCGGGGCTCCGGCAATTCGTCGGTGAAATCCACGTGGTCTTCATGTTCCTGCGCAGAGCCCATGAGCGAATAGATAACCAGCATGAGCTGCTGCTGGGCGCCGGCTCGCTGGCTGGCTCGGAAGGAACTGTCGAGCACCCATCCGGTTAGCGAGAGTACGACGGCGAGCACGCCTGCAGTTGTGAGCAGCAGGCGGGACTGGATCCCGGAGATCAACCAGCCGTTTCCGAGCTGAATCGATACCCTTGCCCGCGTATCGTACGAATCGGATTGACCGGATCGAGCTTCTTCCTCAGCCGACCGATGAATACCTCGATGACATTGCTGTCACGATCGAAATCCTGCTCGTACAGATGATCCGTCAGCTCTGCTTTGCTAATCACACGATCCGGATTGAGAACCAGGTACTCGAGCACGCGATATTCGTAAGCGGTGAGTTCTACCGCCTCATCCGACAGACGAACTTCCTTTTTACCGGTGTCGAGAGAAAGTACTCCATGCTGTATGACCGGGGATGCATAACCTCCAGCACGGCGCAGGAGCGCATTGATTCGCGCCTCCAGCTCCTCCATGTGAAAAGGTTTGGTGAGATAGTCGTCCGCACCGGCTTCCAGCCCCTGCACCTTGTCCTGCCAGTTGCCGCGCGCGGTGAGAATCAGCACGGGGAAGGAACGCTCGTCCGCACGCAACCGTGTGATGAGGTCTATGCCATCGAGTTTGGGCAGTCCGAGATCGATCACCGCGGCGTCATAGTCGTACTCTCTTCCGTAGTACAACCCTTCCTCACCATCGCACGCACTGTCGACAACGAAGCCCTGTGTTCGCAACTGTCGCTGCAACTGATCCTGCAGCGCGAGATCATCTTCAACTACGAGAACCCGCATACCAACAGCCTCAAACTCATTTCTTGATGCGCCCGGTGCCAGTCACATGCACCGTAACAACCCGCCTACCGTCCATCAGCAGGCGCACGCGATAACCTTTCTTGCCGCCGTCGACCGCAGTCGCGGACAGAATGCGCCCGCCCGTCTCGCGTCGCGCGATGGTGGTGGCCTTCTCCGCAGACAGCCGTGCACGGGTACCGGGTGGCGACGCAAAGGTGTTGGAGCGGGGTTCATTGCGCCACTCAGCACCCCGTTCTTCGTGCTTGGCGTTTTGCCCATGGGCCGACGGATAGCTCAGACAGATCACGGCGGCCATCAGGAAAACAGCCGATCCGTGTACGATGGTTCTTACCAGATTCACCCGACGCTACCTGATTGAAGCGCATACATTGTACTCTGTTTATACACCCGTACCGACCTTCGCTGGATCATCCGATATCACACAAGAGGCGTAACGCGTATGTGCACCGGTACGTACTTACCCGGTTTGTGATCCATGCGCGCTGTATACGTCCAGCCTGCATATCGGTAGGTCACATCGTAACCGGTGAGTCGATCTTCTGTATGGTACTCATCCACCACATCACACACCTGGCGCTCATGAATGCCCGGACGATGCGAGCCATGGCGCCGCGCCACATCCGCCCCGATCGTGCCTCCGAGCAACGCTCCCACAACAGTGCCGATCTGTTTGTTGCGTTTGTGATGACCCACCGCGTGACCCACAGCACCGCCAATGATCGCACCGACTATCGGTGCCGTATGGGACCTGCCGTGGTGAGACACATACTCAGTCGTACAGGTCTCCACCGGCACGCTGTAGCGCACCTTTTCATACACGGGCTCCACGTTTACGACACGCGCCCTGTCTCGTATAACCTCTCCCCAGGCGACTCCGGCCAATGCAAAGGGCATGACGAGACACGAGAGTGTGAGTAGCATCGGTTTTAAGGCTCGGTGATTCATCGGCGGATACTCCTGCGCTTCACTTGAATACGGGCGCACCTTAGCCTGTGGTATCTGAACAGAATCTGAAGGAATGGTGGTTGCGCGCAGGGGCTTGACACAGATCAAAAAGCACGCGGCGCCCGATTGACGGTCACGCCAACTACCGAGTGATCTGAGGCGAGACGCAGGTACCAGTGCGCGCGGCTCGGCATGGTTGCCCGCATCCAGAGTGTGAGGCGCTCATAGTGAGCGACAAATCTCGCTAGCTCCTCCGCCGGCATGCGTTTCGACTCATCGATGGCTTGCTCCTGCTGCGTACGCCAGCGGATCACCGCGTCGAGCCCGGGTACTTCCAGATAGATCCAGAAGTCCACTCTGCGCCAGAGTTCCTGGTAGAGGCGCAGCGCCTGGTTTACGTACGCACGCCACTTACCATCCGCGTCTTCCCGACGCTCCAGCTCATTCACCGCACGATTCAGCGCTTCTCCTGTTTGTGGCAGCGCGCCGAGGCACCAACCTTCGAACACCACCATGGATACCGGCTGCATCACCTGCTGCCACCTCGAATGGGGCGCGCGATCGTCCGCTCCCTTATCGAACACGGGGATGCTGATCGCTTCTCCCGTACGCAGGGCATCGAGCGTCTCGATTGCCATACGTACATCGTGGGTTCCCGGAACGCCGCGCGTCTGCAACAGTGGATGCACTCGCTGGGCAAGTGAGGCGCGCTGGGCGTGCGTCAGATAGAAGTCATCGATGGAGACAGCCAGCGCGGGTGAAGTCAGCGCACGGCACGTAGCCGAGGCGAGCGTCGATTTCCCGGCACCCTGCCCCCCCGCTATCGCCACAACCGCTGTTTCCGGAATCTGCTTCCCGACCTGGGTGGCGATGGCCGCCGCCACCGTCTGCCAGACCTCCGGCACATTCGCTGCCATAAGCGAGGCGAACGTATCCAGTTGCGTCGGATCGCCGCCGGTTAATGCTCTGAAGAGATCTGTTGCGTTCATCGTCTTGATAGCGGTGGTGAAATTTCCCGGGAACCTCGGTCACGATGTCAGTCTAACAACCCAGGACGGATGAGAATCAAATCGAGGAGCACCATGATCGACACGATGACGAATCACTATGACCGGTTGGTCGGCCTGATGCTACATTTCGATGGCGTGGCATCCTTGTTACTGCGCTTAATCCTCGGCCCGGTGTTGATCGCCGCGGGCTGGGAGAAGATAACCGGGGAGAACTGGTTTGCCTTCCAGCTGGAATCATTCCCGTTTCCGTTCAACGTGCTGCCACCAGAGTTTTCCTGGTTTCTCGCGACATGGACAGAGTTTCTCGGCGGCATCGCGTTGCTACTGGGCCTCGGGACACGGTTGGTGGCCATTCCACTCGCGATTACGATGTTCGTCGCGGCCTATTCGGTGCATCTGGACAACGGCTGGGCGGCCATCGCACCATCCAGTCCACCTGCAGTATGCATCCCGAAAACCAGCGAACATGCCAACTCCGGCATTTTCGAGCGCTACATCAAGTGTCACAATGTCAACGAACGGACCATAGAGGCCTCGAAACGATTGCAACGCGCCAGATCAATACTGCGTGAGCATGGCAACTACCGCTACCTCAATGGCGGCGGCCCCATCGTCAAGCT
>DCWG01000112.1 GCA_002327525.1 Gammaproteobacteria bacterium UBA2168
GCCGGCGACGTTGATGCCGCTCGATCCGCCGAGGCAGAGCCCTTCCTTCTTCAACAGATCGAAGATCAGCGGCAGGGCTTCCGCATCCGGGATTTGATAGGCGTCGTCGAACGGCGCGCCGTCGATGTTGCCGGTGACGCGGCCCTGGCCGATGCCTTCGGTGATCGAATCCCCGTCCGACTTCAGTTCGCCGTGCTTGATCCACTCGTACATCGAGGCGCCCAGCGGATCGGCGGCGGCGATGCGGATATCCTGGTTCTGCTCCTTGAGGTACATGCCGACGCCGGCGAGCGTGCCGCCGGTGCCGATGGCGCAGGTGAAGCCGTCGACCGCGCCATCGGTCTGGCCCCAGATTTCCGGCCCTGTCGAGCGGAAATGCCCTTCGCGGTTCGAGGTATTGTCCCACTGGTTGGCGTAGAGCACGCCCTTGGGTTCGCTCTCTGCCAATTCCTTCGCCAGGCGCTCGGCGACGTGGACGTAGTTGTTCGGGTCCTTGTAGGGGACGGCGGGGACTTCCTTCAGCTCGGCGCCGCAGAGCCGCAGCATATCCTTCTTCTCCTGGCTCTGGGTTTCGGGAATGACGATCACCGTGCGGTAGCCCCGGGTGTTGCCGACCAGCGCCAGGCCGATTCCGGTGTTGCCGGCGGTGCCCTCGACGACCACGCCGCCGGGCTCCAGATCGCCGCGCTCCTCGGCGTCGAGGATGATGTATTTCGCCGCCCGGTCCTTGACCGAGCCGCCGGGATTGAGGAATTCGGCCTTGCCGAGAATCTCGCAGCCCGTTTCTTCGCTCAGACGCCGCATCCGGATAAGCGGTGTGTTGCCCACGGTGTCGGCGAAACCGGTTTTGATGTCCATGAGTCGTCCGTTGTCCAGTGGCGATGATTCTACCGAACGGATTGCACTATTGAGGATGTTCTCGCGATGTTTATCCGCATAAGCTTAGGCCAGATTTGAAAAGACGAGCGAGGATATGACAGTCGAACAGTCGTTGGTTGGGGACGTGGACTCAATGGGGTTGGATCCCGACAAGGTAGGGGTGTTGCTCGCACGCGCGCGGCGGGAGGTTGATGAAGGCCTGCTGCGTGCGAGCCAGGTAGCGCTTGCCAGAGACGGGAAGCTGGCGCTGCTGGCGAGTTTCGGCGAGGCGCGCGACGACTCTCTATTCTGCATCTTCTCCGCCACCAAGGGCATTACCTCGGCCGCCGGCTGGCTGGTCATGCAGGACGGCAATCTCTCTGAGAATGAGCTCGTCGCTGAGATCATCCCGGAGTTCGCACAAAACGGTAAGGAAGCGGTAACTGTACGACAACTGTTCACACACACTGCGGGCTTTCCGGCGGCACCCTTCCGGCCGCTCGACTGGCTCGACAGGGAGCGGCGAGGCGAGCGCTTCGCGCAGTGGCGCCTGAGCTGGGAACCCGATAGCCGTTTCGAATACCACCCCACGTCCAGCATGTGGGTGATAGCAGAACTCATCGAACGTCGATCTGGCACCACTTTCCAGGACTTCGTCCGAGCGCGCATTAACCAGCCACTGGGTCTGCCCGAGTTGTATGTGGGGCTACCCGAGAGTGCGAGCGCGCGTGTCGTCGATTGTGAGCATGTGGGTGACGGATTGACGACGGAGGACTATCAACGTCTGGGCATACCCGAGCCGCCCGTCACCGAAGTGACCGAGGAAGCAATTCTGTCCTTCAACGATCCGGCGATCCGTGCGGTCGGAGTGCCGGGGGGCGGTGCCTTCACCGGCGCTGCGGAACTGGCGCTTTTTTATCAGGGACTGTTGCATGGGGGATTGGCCGGAACCGAGGTGTGGGCACCGGCCATTCGCGCGCGAGCTCGCACGGTGCTCACCGGCGAATTGACCGATCCTTTGTTCGGCAAACTGGTCAGCCGCGGGCTCGGCATCGTTATTGCCGGTGACGACCAGCGCAGTTACCGGGGCTTCGGCAAAACCAATTCGGAATTCGCCTTCGGTCACAATGGAGCCGGTGGTCAGATCGCGTGGGCGGATCCCGCGACGGGCTTGTCGCTCGCCTATCTGACCAACGGCCACGACCGTAACGAACTGCGCCAGGGTCGGCGTGGTGTCGCTATATCGAGTATTGCGGCTGAATGCGTGGCGCGCGTTTAACGCTTCTCGCCATGCTGCTGGCACTTGTGGCGGTTGGGGCGAACGCTGCCTGGCATACGCGTGAAGACTCTGCCATGGGTACGCGCATCGGTGCAGAACTCTGGCACGCGGATGCGGTGCTGGCGAAGATGCTGCTCGATCGGGTAATGGCTGAAATGCATCGGATCGATGGGACATTCAGCGCCTACCGGGATGACAGTGAGCTGTAGAGGCTGAACCGTGAGGCGGTAGTGGGGTGGATGCCGGTATCGGCGGAGCTTTTCGAACTACTGGTGCGCGCCCGGCGGGTCTCGGAGCTGACGGATGGGGCATTCGAAATCACCTACGCCTCCGTGGGGCGATTCTGTGACTATCGCGAAGGTCGGCGGCCGGATGACGAGACATTGCGCACCGCACTCGATGCCATCGACTATCGTTATGTACGTCTCGACGCCGAGGCGGGGTGGGTGCGTTTCGATCACGATGCGGTGTACGTCGATCTCGGTGGTATCGCCAAGGGTTATGCGGTGGATCGCTGCATAGAACTGCTGGCTGTGGCTGAGGTGGTGCACACCGGTGTATCCGCTGGCGGAGACAGCCGAATGCTCGGTGACAGGCGCGGACGACCATGGTCGGTTGGAGTACGCCACCCGCGAGCAAAAGGCGAGATGGCCGCCGTACTGCCCTTGACCGATACGGCAGTGTCCACCTCCGGGGATTACGAACGTTTCTTCGAACGCGACGGTGTGCGTTATCACCATATTCTCGATCCCGACACTGGCCGTGCCGTACCTGGGAGCATGAGTGTGACGGTGCTCGGGCCCGATGCCACGTTCACCGATGCGCCGTCCACCAGCGTATTCGTGCTGGGATCCGAGCGCGTGTTGCAGCTGATCGATCGTCTGTCTGGCATCGACGCCATCGTGGTCGACTCTGATGGTCGCATGCACATATCCCAGAGATTGGAGTCCCTCTCTCCCTGAAACGGGCTGCTGGGCGGATTGCGATGGAAAATCGGTCTCATCAGGATGCTGCGTGAAGCCATACGGGAGCGGTGTGTCGGGGGAAGTGTGATCACCGCCACGTTTTTGCATTCGCCGAACATCTACTCTGCATGACTAGGGTTCAGCAAGTTTCAACCGGAATCCGTAGTCGCCTCCGAGGGGCAACCCAGGGGTTCGTGTAGTCACGGTTTCCGGTTGACCTTGAACCCTCCGGCTCTCGGCCATGGACGGATTGGAGCCGGAACCGCCACGATGGACGGTGGTGGTCGGTGCAGCAGGGAACCCTGCCACGGTAGCTGCCGGTAGTTCGAGAGATCGACGACGAAACGGACTTCGACCCGAAAGGACTTCGGATGAGGTGGAGGCACGTTGGGTGCGTAGTACTACCAAGACTCTCGACGGCACACTGTTTCCCTGTCAATGACGCGGCGGGAGAGACGGGCACTGAGGAAGAGGTTATGAGCGCTGTGTACCCGCTACTGCGCTGTTCGCGGGTTCCAGCGATTATGGTCGTGGTTCTGACCTGGTCGCTGTCCACGCACGCGATCTCCACGCGTGAAGATGCGCCCGATTTCGTGCTCGAATGCCTGGACGGACCCAATCTGCGGCTCGATGAGTATCGCGGCGAGGTGGTTCTGATCAATTTTTGGGCAAGCTGGTGTGGCCGTGCCACCAGGAAATGCCTGTTCTCGACCGCCTTCACCAGCGCTACGAAGACACCGGATTCGTCGTGCTCGGAGTGAATGTGGAGGGGGAGAAACAGCTCGCGCGAGACAGCTCCCAGAAACACCGGTCACCTTTCCCATGCTCATCGACCAGGGCCAGCTGGTAAGTGAGATGTACGATCTGCAGGCGATGCCGAGTGACCTGCCCCCAGTACCGAATCCAGCTCTAGAGTTAGAGCGTCATTGATATCGCCTTATTTTCTTGGACCGCTACAACCCAATTACGATCAGCTCTTGAGGCGCTCCAACTCCTGGGCGGTGACCTTGTGGATGCTGTCGATGGGGCATTGCCAGCCGTCGGCCGTGACGTAATCGAAGCCCGCCCAGATGGTATTGCTGGCCATGCTGACAGCCACGTTGGTGGCATAGGACAACTGATAGCACGCGATCTTCAGCCGCAAAACGTAATTGTGAGTATCCCCAAGGGACACCACGAGGTGCTGTGCGTCCAGGGTTTCAAAGGCACTGATCTGATCGGCAAAAGGGATCTTGCTGACGGATGTGCCGACAGAGGCAATACCAAGGGCTGCGGTTGGCAGAGACAACAGTGCGGTGAGGATCAGGATTTTGCGCTCAAGGTTCATGGCGTCGACACTAGGTCCGTGAACCTGAACGTTAACTGAATCTGTCTGACATAAGACTCCCGGCATCAGCATGGACTTCGCACCGGCTTCCGGCGATGCTTGTGAGGATACAAAGACGAACTCAAGGGAAGGAGTTGTTTGTGAGAATCGCTTTGGCGGGAAGACGGGGATGGTTGCTGAGTGTTTTGCTTCTGGCTGTTTCGCCGCAGGGTTCCACGGACGTGGCTTCCACACTGGACGGCCTGGCGGATGAAACAGTGGCTCTCGCCGAGGAGATCTGGGAGCACGCGGAACTCGGGTACCTGGAGACACGCAGCACCCAGCGCCTGCAAAGTTACCTCGAGGACAACGGTTTCCATGTGCGGGCGGGTGTTGCGGATATTCCCACTGCGTTCGTTGCGCAATACGGCAAAGGATCTCCGGTGATAGGCATCATGGCGGAATTCGATGCGCTGCCGGGTCTGTCCCAAAAGGCGCTACCTCACGAGGCGGCGCGCATCGAGGGCGCTGCCGGTCACGCCTGCGGTCACCACCTTTTCGGCGCTGCGTCGGCGAGTGCGGGTGTTGCGGTCGCGGAGTGGCTCAAAACGGAAAAACGCCGTGGAACGGTGCGTGTATACGGGACACCTGCCGAGGAAGGAGGATCCGGGAAGGTCTACATGACCCGCACGGGGCTCTTCGACGACGTGGATGTGATGCTGCATTGGCACCCTTCGGATCGTAACGACGCCTCGGCCTACTCCACGACATCGAACAAGTCGGGACGCTTCCGTTTTTACGGTGTCGCCGCCCACGCGGCAGGTGCCCCGCATCAAGGCCGCTCCGCGCTCGATGGTGTGGAAGCCATGAACTTCATGGTCAATCTGATGCGCGAGCACGTGCCGCAGGAGTCGCGTATCCACTATGTGATCACCGACGGGGGAGACGCACCGAACATCGTCCCGCGCTTCGCCGAGGTTTACTACTATGTACGTCATCCCAAGGTGGAGATGGTGAAGAAGCTGTTCGAGCGTGTGGTGACAGCCGCGGAGGCGGGCGCGCTGGGTACTAGTACTCGCATGGACTATGAGGTGATGCATGGCAACTACCCCGTACTGCCCAATGAAACCCTGGCCGCGGTGGTGGACGGACACCTGCGCGCGCTGGGAGGCATTAGCTACACCGATGCGGAGCGTGAGTTCGCAGAACAGATTCGTGAGACCGCGGGGGTGAACACGGGCTTTGCACTCGAGTCCGCATCCGAGGTGCAGCCGTTTGCCCTCGGGCAGCGCATGGGGTCCACGGACGTGGGCGATGTGAGCTGGCTGGTACCCACCGTTGGGTTCGGCACGGCGACCTGGGTGCCGGGCACCTCTGCGCACAGCTGGCAGGCGGTGGCGGCGGGCGGTATGAGTATCGGTCACAAAGGCATGATGCTTGCCGCCAGGCTACTGGCGGTGACCGCTGTGGATCTCTACAAGGATGCCGATCTGATCCGGCGTGCGCGTGACGAGTTCGAAGACCGCCGTGGGACGGATTTCGAATATGAAGCGCTGCTGGGAGACCGGGACCCGCCGCTGGACTACCGCCTGTGAGTACGATCGTTCTGCTGCACCCCGGCGCCATGGGCGTGACCGTCGGAGCTGCGCTAAGGGCATCCGGTCATGACGTGCGCTGGCATTCAGCACGACGAAGTGACGAGACGCGCCAGCGTGCGCAACGCGCAGGTTTGTCAGAATGCGGGCACCTCGCCGAGGCGCTCGATGGTGCCGATGGTGTCATCAGTGTGTGTCCGCCGCATGCGGCCCTCGACCTGGCGCGCGATATCGAGGCGCACGGATATGGCGCTCTGTACGTGGACGCCAATGCTGTGTCACCGGAAACCGCTTGCGCCATACAGGACGTGATCGGCCCGGCATTTATCGATGGCGGCATCATCGGCCCACCCGCGACTCGGGAGGGTTCGACGCGTCTGTACCTTTCAGGCCCGAGAGCCTCGGAGGTGGTCGGGTGGTTCAGCGCGGGTCTGCTCGGCGTAGACATCGTGAGCGACCGTCCGGGGGACGCCTCAGCGCTCAAGATATGCTATGCCGCGTACACCAAGGGCTCCAGCGCTCTGCTGCTGGCGGTGAGGGCCCTGGCGGAAGCAAACGGCGTATCCGGCTCTCTATTAAAGGAATGGGGCATTTCCCAACCGGGCCTGATGGATCGCTCAGAAGGTGCTGCGCGCGGTACGGCGCTCAAGGCCTGGCGTTTCGTGGGTGAGATGCTGGAGATCGCCAGCACGTTCGAGAATGCCCGCTTGCCGGGAGGGTTTCACCGTGCGGCGGCTGAGGTCTATAAGCGTATGGCTCCCCTGAAGGAAACGGATGCGGCTGGAATTGTCGAAGTACTCAACGCGCTCAACGCGCAGGCAGAGGGCTGACCAGCCGGCCCGGCTAGTCTTCGGAGGTGCCCTCAGAATCACAGTCCCAGCCCGAGCTCTCCAATTGCTTGATGAAGTCTATGGCCCGCGCCTCGCAGTAACCTTCCTCGTTGTTGGCCCGCCAGAGGCTTTGTGTTGTACCTTCGGTACGCTTGGCGTAGATCACTTCACAGGGCACTGCCTGGCCCTCCACGCCGTACACCACCTCCACGGAACGAATGAGGCCCCAGTTGGTGCAGATGGTAGGGTTTGCATATGCGGTGGCGGTCAGTGCGAAAGCGGTAATGGCGATCAGTGTTTTCCAGGTGTTCTCATTCATTGCTCGGGCTGTTCCTGTGTTGGTGTTGGCACCGGCCGAATTCGTCAGGGCCGATACCAGAATGTCGCCCGTTCGGTGGTCGTTGCCCGATGTGCCAGTTTAGCCCAGCGGCACAATTCCGAGCGGGTTGCCCGTGGATCGATTATCTCCTCGATTTCGAAATATTCGGCGCTGCGAAACGGAGAGCGCAACCGGTTCAGCCGCTGTTTGATTTTCTCAAGATGCGTATCGTAGTCGGCCACTTCCGCGAGCTCGGCCTTGTATGCTACCTCGATGCCACCTTCTATGGGCAGCGAACCCCAATCACCGGAAGGCCAGGCCAGTCGGAAGTGGTGGCTGCCGGGTTTGTGATTGGCGCCGCCCGCAACACCGAACGCTTTGCGGGTGATCACGCAGCAAAACGGAGTAGTGAGCTGGCCGAGTGCGGCCAGTGCCTGCGACCCATATCTGATGGTCGCTTCGTCCTCGGATTGTTTGCCGATCAGAAATCCGGGGCAGTCCTCAAGGTGCAGTACCGGCAGGTGAAAGGTTGATGCGAGATCGAGATGGCGGATGAGCTTGCGGCACGAATCTGCCGTCCAGGCTCCGCCGTAGACCATCGGATTTTCGGCGAACACGGCCACGGGAATGCCGCTCAGATGTCCGAGTCCCGTGATGATCGAACGGCCCCACCTCCTGCCGATCTCGAAAAACGAACCCTGGTCCAGTACCGATTGGAGAATCTGGTGCATCTTGTACACCTTGCGCGGATCCTTCGGCACGATGTCGAGGAGGGATTCATCCCGACGTTCCGGGTCGTCTGTGGCTGCCACGACCGGCGGCAGTTCGTCGGAACTGCTCGGGAGATAGGACAGAAAACGACGCGCCATCTCAAAAGCCTCGCTCTCGGATGCCGCTTCGTCATCGATCGCGCCGTTTTTCGTGTGTATTTTGGAGGAGCCCAGTTCTTCCTTGGTCACGTCCCCGAGGCTGGCCCAGTCGACCAGTGCGGGTCCGGCGATCATCATTTGAGCGCTGTCCTTGACGATTACCGAGTAGTGACTGGTGGAAACCCTGGCAGCACCTATGCCGGCGACCGAGCCGAGTGCGAGCGACACGGAGGGTGCGACCGCAAGGTGTTGCACCACGACCTCCCAGCCGCGCAGTTCAGGGATGTAGGTGCGGCCGGCCATCTCGATGGTCTTGACCGAACCGCCACCACCCATGCCGTCCACCAGGCGTATGTGCGGCAGACGCAACTCGAGAGCGAGGCCCTCTGCACGCTGGCGTTTACCCGCGATGGATGCGTCGGCGGATCCGCCACGCACGGTGAAATCATCTCCCGAGAGAATGACCGGACGGCCGTCGATCTCGGCGGTGCCGAACACGAAATTGGAAGGCGTAAATGCGGTCAGATTTCCATCGTCGTCGTACTGACCGACCCCCGCCAGAGTTCCAATCTCCTGGAAGCTGCCAGCGTCGCCGATGGCGTCCACGCGTTCGCGGATGGTGAGTTTGTTGAACTCATGTTGGCGGGCTACCTTCTCCGGCCCGCCCATCTCAAATGCAAGCTGCTCGCGAGCGCGCAGCTCGCCGATTTCGTCTTCCCAACTCACCCGTTGATCAGGCGCGGGTACCCGTGAAAGTGGCGTTTCCAAATGCGCCGAGCTTTACGTCGCCGCTGATCTCGTCGCCGGACACAGTCGCTGAAAATTCGAGGGTCATGGCCATGGGAGAGGTGATGTCCGCCTTCCAAGACAGGTTGTCGCCATCCGCGGTACCGTCTGAGAGCTCCATTTCACCCTGGGGGCCGCTTAGCGTGCCTGTGAGTGTGCCGCCGTCAATCTGTAGCGTCAGCGTTCCGTTCTGGGCACCCATGGGTGTGTTCATCGTGGTGTTCCAGGTCCCGTCTGCACTCATTTCCTGCTCCTCTTTCAAGTGAGCGAAGGAGTATGGCACAGCGCGACGGGCGCGCAAGCGATCCTTGCAATGCGAACTCCGCCGTCGCAATCTGCGCTTCCGTGATCATCGGCACCCTCAACGAAGGCCCTCTGCATCAAGCGCTGAAGACAATGTACAGCAGCGAGGGTGCGCGCCTGGAAGTGCCCGTCGATGGTTATGTGGCCGATGTGCAGGGCACAGATGATGTGATCTACGAGATTCAGACCGGCAGCTTCAGTGCGATACGCGACAAGCTGCGGCGTCTGGTAGAGGGCTACCAGGTCGTGCTGGTGCATCCCATCGCGCGTATGCGCTACATCGTCAAGTTGCCGGAGGAAGGCAGCGACGAATGGGTGAGCCGCAGACGCTCGCCGAAGCGTGGGGCCGTGAGCCACGTGGTGGATCAGCTGGTGAGTATTCCGGATCTGTTGAACCACCCCAATTTCGAACTCGAAGTGGTGTTGATCGACGAGGATGAACTGCGTGTGCACGATCCGAAACGGATACGGCACCGTAACGGCTGGCGGGTGGTGCAACGTCGCCTCATCGATGTGGTCGAACAGGTGCGCATCGCGAGCGCCTCCGATTTGATGGACCTCGTTCGATCACCGCTTCCCGCGACCTTTACGACCGCCGATCTTGCCGCCGCAATCGACGAACCGCGCTGGCTGGCGCAGAAACTTGCGTACTGCCTGCGCCAGGCGGGAGAGATCGTCATCGACGGCAAGCAGGGTAATGCGCTGGTGTATCGGCGCGCCTGCTGATATCAGAGATCGCGCTCCAGCGATGCGTAGATCTCATGCGCTGAATACTCTGCAAACAACCTGCCGGGGCGTGAGGGATAGGGACCTACCTCCAGGTCGCCGAAGTCCGTGTAGTGATAGCGCAGGTTGAACCGCCATGCTTCTCCCAGTGCGCGAGAAACGCCGCCCAGCACGCTCCAGGTGAATTCGGTGCTGCTGTCCTCGTCGGAGAAGCGCATCTGAGGGCGGACACCGGGCACCTCGCGTTCGATATAGTCACTCTCGAAGTCGTGGAAGGTCATGCCCGCGCCGATGCCGATCTGCCAGCGCCATTTCTCACCGAGCGCACCACTTCGGATGGCGTTGAGCATCAGGGCGGAAGATTCGATATTCGTGTGCAGATTGGTCATTGTCTGGATGGAAGGGGTGGGGATGCTCGCGTCCCAATCGGTGCGATAACGCCAGTGGTAGTCCGCCTCGATGGCCCAGGCACCAAAGGTACGCCCCAGTGCCAGGCCGATACCGGCGGTGACGTCGTCATCTTCCGTGTCCCGCAGCTTGCCGTCGATGTCGTTGCCGATCTGGGCGCCAGTGCCGATAGTGCCCTTATGCGTGATGTCGTCGATAGTCGATACGGCCACCGACGTCTTGAAGGCGAAGTACCAGTCGTCTGCCTGGACCGTAACGCTTGGGATCATCAGTGCGACGATGGCGATGGCTCGAAGGGAGGTTCTCATGGTATGGCGGTTTCCGATGTTGTTGGTGAGCGTTGTGCGTTGCGCCACAGAAACGTCCCATCGCGTAAATCCGCCGCCGAATCGAAGTGTGGTGCTGGCTGCTGTGCGCAGACCACCCAGCGCTCCTTCGGTCCCGGTGGATGGCTGGTCCTGTCGTGGTAACGGAACAGATACGCCTTGAGCTGGAACGCGGGTGTTTCAGGACAGAAGGCAGCATTGCGCGTCTGCAACGTCTCGGCAATGTGATTGGCGGCGGCAATTTCTTTGGCATCGTCGCCAATTCTGCCCCAGATCGAGCCCGCGTAGACGAACGCTGAGACCAACAGCGCCACGGCGGCACCGCGATATGGCAGAGCGGGCAGGCGAGGCGTGCAGAGCAAACCCAGCCCGATGGCGAGCAGAGGCAAAGTGGGTAGCAAGTAATGGCGGAATTGCCTTGGACTCAGTAACAGTGGCAGCGCGGCACATAGGGTGAGCATCAGCCACGCACCCGCTTCTGTGAGGTGAGTGGATGGGGCGTTGCGCCAGCGCGCGAGCACGACCAGCAGCAAGGGCGGCAGGAGGTTGGTGGCCAGGTGCGTGAGCAGGTAGCCGCGGCCGTGCACGATGAAGTGCTCACCGCTCAAGCTTGCCACCACTTGCGTATGCCAGTATGCGCCGAGCGCACGGCTCACGTCCGGGATCAGTGTCAGCGTCCCGATGATCAGCGCGAGCGAGACCGCGGCTGCCGCGCTCATGGTGATTCCACGCAAGGTACGACCGTAGCGCCAGCCGAATATCGCCGGTGCGGCCAGGGGCATCAATCCGACCAGGCCCTTGGTCAGGACGGCCATGATGGTTGCGAGTACGGTGACGGCGAGCCAGGCCGGTGTTCTGATAGCGGCTCGCGCGGCGAGCAGTGCGCTGAGAACGAAAACGAGCAGCGTGTTTTCCAGATAGTTATTTTTAAATGTATAGGTGGCGATGGGCATCACAAACAACAACAGCAGCGGCCACCAGACGCTCTCCAACCAGCCGTCCTCGCCTACGGCGCCACGCCAGCAGCAGGCAATGAGGGAGATCGAGGTAAGCATCATGACGAGGCTCCAGACCTTCTCCACCCAGAAAGACGATCCAGCGAGCCAAAACCACAGGCCTTGAAGTGCCACACCCAGCGGCGGATGGTCGTACCAGGCGGATACGCCCTCGGTGTAGTAAGGCAGCGCCCAGAAACCACCTTCGCCCGCGGCCAGCGCCTTGGCTATGTTCGCGTAGACAAGACCGTCCAGTGCGAGTCCGCGGGTGGCGAGATCGGGTACGAGATAAACGATGACGGCCAGCACCAGCGCGGCGGTCGCCCAGGCGGCGCCGGGCGTATATGCTTGCGCGCTGGTGCGCACCTTGAATGAATCCCGAATGACGAGTCCCTGCGTGTGCTTCGTGGTGCCGACATACAACGAAGCAGCGAACATAACACCATTGCTCGAGCAACTCCTCACCGTGGCTGAACAGGCGTTCGCGTGGAGGTTTCACGTGCTGGTGGTGGACGACCGTTCGCCGGACGGCACGGGCGAGCGCGTCGTGGCGTTTGGTGATGAACGAGTCGAACTGCTGACGGGATTGAAACGTGGGCTGGGGGATGCCTATCTGCGAGGCTTCGAGTATGCGCTCGATGTCGTCGAAGCCGATTTCATCGTGCAGATGGATGCCGATTTCTCACACGATCCCGATGATGTCTGCCGTCTGCTGGAAGGGCTCGATGAGGACACGGACGTCGTGATCGGGAGCCGCTACGTACCTGGGGGGCGCGTGGACGAGGGCTGGAGCAAGTGGCGTCGTCTGCTGTCCTGGGGGGGCAATCTGTTCGCGCGCTACGTGGCGGGTCTGTACCACGTGCGTGACTGCACAGCTGGTTTTAAGGTGTTGAGAGCGAGCGTGGTGCGCGCGGCTCTACCCTTCAGATTCCGGGTGCAGGGTTACGTGTTTCAGGTAGCGCTATTGCACTATCTGATCGTTGCCGGCGCGAGGGTCAAGGAACTACCCATCACCTTCGCCGACCGCTTGAGGGGTGAGACGAAACTGGGCATGCGCGACGTGGGCGAGTTCTTTCTCCATGTCTGGTCGCTGCGGCTATTGAGCCACAAGACCTTCGTCAAATTCGCATTGACGGGGCTCTCTGGTGTGTTCGTCAATCTCGGCTGTTTTCATGCGCTGTTCACCACCGGCGTGCACCGCTTTCTTGCCTCGGCGGTCGCAATCGAGGTTTCCATCCTCTCTAATTTCCTGATCAACAACTACTGGACGTTCAGGCGGCGTGACGTGGCAGGACCAATCGGCGTGCGCGGCCTCAAGTTCAATCTGGTATCGCTGCTGACACTGGGTATCAGTTTCAGTACTTTTGTAGCGTTGGATACTTTGTTTCCCGACAACCCGCCGGTGTGGCATCAGGCGGCCGGGATCGTACCGGGTGCGGTGGTGAATTACTTTGCCAACAGTTACTGGACTTTCCGACCGCGCTAGCCGATCAGTCCGACGAATCCAGGAAGTAGAGCATCAGGTTTTGATGGAGGGGGTAGCGTGGTAGATCAGCTGGTGAGGAACGTCGGCTGTGTCGTTGCGCCAGACCTCCCGTTCGTCCTCAAGACCGCAGAAGCGGTATGCGATCAACTATCCGCGCACCTTGCAGCGTCGATATCGGCGCTCAGAAATACCTTGACCAGGTCGCCGGGAACGGCGGAGTGCAGGTTGACGTAGCCCCACACCTATTGCGGGAACTCGTGCCACGTCACGCCCTTCAGCCAGGTGACTCGGTGGTTGCGCTTCCAGAACAGGGCCGGGATTTTCCGGGAGACAAAGTCCACGATTCTCGCGTGAATGGGATCGAGATCGATGTTCAGCTTTCTCCTGATGCGCTTGGCGTTGACGAGCGACCACAAAAACGCGGCGATCAGAACGAGCGAAACTGCAACGATCGACAGCAGCAGCGCCAGTACGACGGTGAGAGTGTTCATTTGGCGGAATTTTCCTTGCAAGCCGCGGAATGCATGACCGGGAGACAATCCTCTTCTTTGTGTATGGTGGTGCGAACGCTACCGGATACTGCACTGTTGTGCACAGGTTAACCACAGCAGGGTTGTGACGGGCTTCACAGTGGAATTGGCCAGGTGCTTGGACGTCGCTTCCCCGGGTCTCCCGCAGGTTAGGGCCTTGGCTTATAGTGGCCCCTGAAATCATCGGGGATACGACAGATGCGCGAGGCTGCGGTGCAGGGTCCTGCGTGGGACCTGAGCGATGAATACAGCGAACCCGGTGACCCGGCGATTGCCGCTGATCTGCAGCGCTGCTCGGAGCTGATGGACGAAATCGAGGCTCGCGGTACTGAGCTCGACGGGGAAGACACGGCGGCTTCAGTGAAGGCTGCTCAGCAGAGCTACAAACTCGGTGAAGAGGCGGAGCGCCTGCTTGCGAACGTGTACGTGTTTGCCAGCTGCCTGCTGAGTGTCGACAGCCGCGATGCGGCAGCGCTCGAGTTGATGGGCAGCCTGCAGAATCTGCAGGGCCGCATCGGTGAAGTGATGGAACCGCTGTCGCAGTTCACCGATCTCGCCGAACAGGAAGTAATCGATGCCTATCTCTCCGATCCGGAAGTGGCCCTCAGCGCCTTTCAGGTCAACCACTCGCGAAAACGACGTCACGAGCTGCTGAACCTCGGGGAAGAGAAGCTCGTCCATGGCCTTTCGCAGGACGGCATACACGCCTGGGGCAACCTGTATGATCAACTCTCGGGCACCATCCGCTGTGAAGTAACACTTGGCAATGAAAAGCGTGAATTGGGACTCGCCGAGGCAAGCAGCCTTCTGAGCCGGGCGGATACACAATTGCGCAGGGAGGCCTGGCGCGGCATGAACGAGGCATGGAGCGTGCACGAGGAATCGTGCGCGGCCGCCGTCAACGCGATCGCGGGCTGGCGGCTGGAGATGTGCAAGAAGCGCAGCGCCAGCCAGGAAGTGCACTATCTCGATGCACCGGTTCACATGAATCGTATCAACCGCACGACCCTGGACACACTGATGGAGGTCGCGCGCGAAGGTCAGCCCCTGGCGCGCCGCGCCGCATTGCTGCAGGCGCGTGCCTACGGCGAGCCGGGTGTGGGGCCATGGGACGTGCGGGCGCCGGCGCCGCGACTAGATGCGGATGAGGGCGCCACGCCGTTCGCAGAAGCGGTGCAGCTGATCGCGGATGCTTATGCTGAGGCCGATGCCGAAATGGGTGCATTCGTGCGCATGATGATCGACAAGCGCTGGGTCGAAGGGACGGTGGGCGCCAACAAGCGCCCGGGGGCCTACTGCACGGGTTTTGCCAAGTCACGAACACCGCGCGTGTACATGACCTACACCGGCGAGGACAGCGACATCATCACACTCGCGCACGAGCTGGGACACGCATTCCACAGTTGGGTGATGCGCGATCTACCGGACAGCCAGCGCAGCTATGGCATGTCGCTCGCGGAGACCGCCAGCACTTTTGGCGAGACGCTCGTGCGTGATGCATTGCTCGGCAAGGCGCGCACACCTGCGCAGAGGCTGACGATCGCGTGGGAGGAGATGGCGGCTCTGGTGTCGTTCATCCTCAACATCCCTGCGCGTTTCACCTTCGAGCAACGCTTCTACGAAAAGCGTAAGGCACGGCCGCTGCGCGCGCAGGAATTGAAGGATCTGATGAGCGAAGCCTGGCAGGAGTGGTATGGCGAGGCGCTCACAGAGCCCGATCCGATGTTCTGGGCCAACAAGCTGCACTTCTACATCTCGGGCATCAGTTTCTACAACTTCCCGTATCTGTTCGGCTATCTGTTCAGCTCAGGCGTGTACCACCGGCGTGCACGGATGGGCAGTGCGTTCTATCCGCGCTACGTGGCGTTGCTGAGGGACACCGGGCGCATGACGGCGGAAGATCTGGCGGCGAAGCACCTAGAGGTCTCGCTGGAGGAGCCTGACTTCTGGCGCGAGACGCTGTCGTCGATGGAAGCCAGGGTGGATGCGTTCGAAGGGTTGCTGGATGAACTCGCTCTGCAATAGGGTAGATGCGGTCACCTCGGCAGACCCCGGAGTGAGTCGAACTTGGAACCCCCACCTGAAGACATCGCTGCAATTCTGGCACGGTATCCGCGGAACATCGTGGATCTCGCGCTGAGGGCGCAAGAGCTGGTGCGGAAAACCGCGCCGGAGTGTTGCGAGGGCGCTCAGTTCTCGCGGATCACGACGAACTCGGCATCGCTCTGATCCGTGGGCGGGTAGCCTGACAGGCGGCAGTGCGTGCGTGCGACTTCGATATCGCGGGTTCCCTTTGGAGGTTCGGCGAGCATGAGTTGACCGGCGGCGTAGGCACGTCCGTACTGGCGTTCGGGCAGCTCGTAGACCGTGCACTGCCTGGCAGTGGAGCCGAGCGGCATTTCGATGGCGGCCACGAACAAGCGGCCGGGGCAGTCGTTCACCAACAAAATAGTGGCCTGGTCCTTGGTAATGTAGCGGCGCAGACAGTTTCGCTCGACCGTCAAGTTGCTGTGCGGTCGCAACGTGCGAACGGATCCGGGAGAGGCACAGACCTCCACGGGACCGACGATGGCGAGGCCCACGAGGATGATCAGAGCCTGCCGCATTGCCTACCGGGCCGGGCGCTTGCGCACGATAGCTTTCTTTTTAGCGGCTTTCTTCCTGGCGGTTGCCGTTCGTTTGGTCTTCTTTATTGACACCTGTTTACGTGCAACCGACGTCTTCTTGGCCTTGCGTTTTCTTACCGATGTACCCGCCTTGGTCTTCTTGACATTGAGTCCTGGTAGCGCCACGACCAGCACGTCCTCGAGATGTGAGGCCAAATGCACGGTCAGGCTTTCACGAACCGTGTCCGGCAGTTTGGTGAGATCGGATTCGTTCTCACGCGGCAGGACCAGGTGCCGTATACCAGCCCGGTGAGCTGCCAGCACCTTCTCCTTCACACCGCCAACGGGTAACACCAGCCCGGACAGAGTAAGTTCGCCGGTCATGGCCAGGTCGTCACGCACTGGTTTGCCGCTGTAGGCCGAGGCAATGGCGGTTGCCATGGTCACACCGGCGGAAGGACCGTCCTTGGGTACCGCGCCGGCTGGCACGTGGATATGGATCCCGCGCGCATCGATGGCGGCGCGGTCGATACCGATCTGTTCCGCCACACTCCAAATATAGCTGCGAGCGGCGCGTGCGGACTCCTGCATCACCTGCCCGAGGTGCCCCGTCAGGGTGATCTTCTCCTCTGCGGACGTGACGGTGGCTTCCACGTACAGCACGTCTCCGCCGGACTCCATCCAGGCGAGCCCCGCAGCCACACCCGGGCTCAGATCGTGGCGTCCGGTGTCGGACTGAAAGCGCTCCGGTCCCAGCATGTCCGTAACGGCGCCGATGTTGATGCCTTTCCTGGCACGGCGTTTTTCGACCACCTGACGGGCTCGTTTGCGCGCCAGCCGTCCGATCACGCGTTCCAGTTCGCGTACCCCGGCCTCGCGTGTATAGCGGCGAATCATGTGCTGCAGGGCGTCGTCCGAGATGTTGAGCTGAGCATCTTTCACGCCCGCCTCTGTACGCTGACGCGGGATCAGATATTGGCGTGCGATGGCATGTTTTTCCATGTCGGAGTAGCCGGACAACTCCAGAACCTCCATACGGTCGAGCAGAGGTCGAGGTACGCCTTCCAGAGTGTTCGCGGTGGTGATGAACAACACCCCGGAGAGGTCGTACGGAAGATTCAGGTAGTTGTCCCTGAATTCGCAGTTCTGGGCCGGATCGAGAATCTCCATGAGGGCTGCGGCGGGATCTCCGCGAAAATCACGGCCGAGCTTGTCGACCTCGTCCAGCATCAGCAGCGGATTGGTTACACCAGCGCGGCGTACGCCCTGAAGTATGCGCCCTGGCATGGCGCCGATGTAGGTGCGGCGGTGGCCGCGCAGCTCCGCCTCATCGTGCAGTCCGCCGAGGCTCAGGCGTTCGAACTTGCGGCCCATGGCCCGCGCGATGGACTGACCCAGGGAGGTCTTGCCGACACCGGGGGGACCCACGAAGCAGAGAATGGGCGCTTTGGCCTCGGGATTGAGTTGCATGACCGCGAGCGATTCGAGAATACGCTCCTTCACGTCCTCAAGGCCGTAATGGTCCTCGTCCAGTATTTTCTGTGCATGCTCGAGATCGAGCTGGTCTTTGGTGCTTTCGTGCCACGGCAGTTCCGCCACCAGTTCGAGGTAGGCACGCGCGACCTGGTAGTCGGCGGCGTTGGCGGACATGCGTCCGAGGCGCTTCAGCTCGCGATCGACCTCGTCGCGCACATTGTCGGGTAACTGGGCATCCTTGAGTTGTTGACGTAGCTCGGCGATGTCCTCGTCGTCGTCACCTTCGCCGAGTGCGACTTCAATCGCTCGCTTCTGCTGCCGCAGCACGTGTTCGCGCTGCTGCTGGTCCATGTCCTCACGCGCTCGCTCGGCGATCTGTCTGCGCAGCTCCGTTACCTGATGCTCGTGTTGCAGCAGGTCATGCACCGTCTCCATCAGCTCCCGCGCGGTGTTGCAGGCCAGCACCTGCTGCTCCTGTTCGAGGTCGAGGTTGGCCAGAGATGCGATTCGGTACATCTGGGTCACCGGATCGGCGATCGAGCCGATCAGCTGCTGGTAAATCTGAGCACCGTTGTCGGCGTCGTACAGATTAGCGATGCTGCGTGCGATTTCGAGGTTCTCGCGTAGCAACGCATCGACGTGCGCGGAGTCACCGCTCAGATCCTCGATGCTCAGAGACGGCAGGCGCTCGTACTCGGCTTCGATGCATGGCGTATCGGAGATGATGGTACTGATTCGTACCCTTTCGAGACCCTGCACGATGACCTGTGCACCATTTTCGCGCTTCTCGATGCGATTGATGGAAATGATGGTCCCTACATCGAAGAGCTCCTCACGCGAGGGATCCTCCGTGTCGGCCTGGCGCTGGGCCACCGTGATGATGCGGCGGCCGCTTTCGGTCGCAGCACTCACTGCGGCCAGGGAGCGCGGACGGCCCACCGCCAGCGGTACCACTATTTGCGGGTAGACGACCGTGTTCTTGAGCGGGAGTACGGGGTATGTTTCGGGCACTATACCACCAGCCCCTGGAGACGCGCGGCTTCCTCACGCACGAGCTCGGGTACCCCGAGCATCTGGCGATTGAAGCCGATGCGCTTGAACCAGTAGTGCAGGCCGACCAGGTCGGTGAAGCCCATACCGCCGTGCACCTCCGTGGAGGTTTTGGCGATGAAGGTACCGACTTCGGCCAGATGCGCCTTGGTATGGCAGGCGGTCAGACGCGCCTCTTCGGGAATCTCATCGAGCGCATGAGCAGCGTACCAGACCATGGGCCGACAGGGTTCGAGGCTGGCGGCCATTTCTGCGCACATATGCTTGACGGCCTGAAATGAACCGATGGGACGATTGAATTGCTCGCGTTCCTTCGCGTAGGCGACGGCCTGGTCGATCATGTTCTGTGCTGCTCCGAGCGTATCCGCCGCCAACATCACGCGTCCGGCATCCAGCACCGCCTCGAACGTCGCAGCATCCGAACTCAGCAACTGGGCCGGTGTGTCGTCGAACACCAGTTCTCCACTCGGTCTGGTCCTGTCCACGGTGGTGAGTGGTCTGTGCGTGAGGCCGTCGGCGTCGCTCGCCACCATGAACAAAGCCCCGGTGTCGTCGGCAACCAGATAGCGGTCCGAACCATAGTTGATGATGAAGACGCATTTACCGGTCAGACGTTCGCCGTTCGACGTGACCCCGGCGTCGAGCCGTGAGGCTACCGCTTCACCGATGGCGACCCCCACTGTCGTTTCACCCTTTGCGATGGCGGCAAGTGTCGTGTCGTCTCCGGCCGCCTTCAGTGCGATGGGCGCCATGACGGCAGTGCCGATGAACGGTGCAGGTGTGGTGTGATAACCAAACATCTCTGCCACCACGGCGGCGTCGAGTTGCGACAGCCCGACTCCGCCCTGTTCCTCAGGAATCAGCAGGGCGGGAATACCGAGGTCTGCGAGTTCCTGCCATACCGACTGACTGCCGTCTGTCTCCTCCCCGGTTGCTATGCCGCGAACGCGCTCGAGCGGTACCTGTTCTTCCAGGAAACGATGCACGCTGTCTGCGAGCAGGGTCTGTTCTTCTGATAATCCGAATTCCATTGTGTCTGCCTCTAACCCTGCTTCTCGACCTTGGGTTCACGCGGCATTTCGAGCCCACGTTCGCTGATGATGTTTTTCTGAATCTGGGATGTGCCGCCACCGATGATCAGGCCCAGGAAGTACATGTACTGGCTCTGCCAGCTCCCGCCATCCCTCAGGTACGGGTTGTCCTGATAGGCGAGGCCGACTTCCCCCATGATGTCGATGGCAAGCCCTTCGAGATCGTGGCGCAGCTCCGTGCCCTGCAGTTTAGTGATCATGCGCGCCAGTGTTGCGTTTTTGTTGTTGAGCCTGGCCGACAACACGCGCATGTCGTTGAAGCGCATTGCCATCACACGGCCCTGGATCTTCATCAGACGGTCGCGATACACGGGATTGTCGATGAGCCGCTGACCGCCCATGGTCTCGTGCTTCATCAGCTCCGTGAGTGCATTGAGCCGCGTGAGCGAGGCGTTGGGGTCGCCGAGGGAGTCGCGCTCGTGTCCGAGAATGGCGTTGGCGACCTGCCAGCCCTGACCGCGCTCTCCGACGATCTGGTGCTTTGGTACGTGAACATCGGTGAAGAAAGTCTCGTTGAAATTGGCGGCGAGCGTCATGTCTACCAGGGGCCGGATCTCTATGCCTGGGGTGTCCATGCGAAACAGCAGGAAGGAGATGCCACGGTGTTTCGGTGCGTCGGGTTCGGTGCGCACCAAGCAGAATATCCAGTCGGCGATGTGTGCCGTGCTGGTCCAGATCTTCTGGCCATTCACCACCCATTCGTCGCCATCGAGAGTCGCACTCGTTCGCAGGCTCGCGAGATCGGATCCTGCACCGGGTTCCGAGTATCCCTGGCACCATACCATTTCGCCTTCGATGGTCGGCTTGATGAACTGCTGTTTCTGCTCCTCGGTGCCCAGTTCGAGGAGCGTGGGCACCAGCATCGAGATGCCCTGGCCGCCGAGCCCCTGACTGACGCGCGCATTGGCGAATTCCTCGGCGATGATGCGTCCCTTGAGAATGTCCGGATCCGCACCAAAACCGCCGTATTCCCTGGGGATGGTTCGTGCCGTGTAACCGTTGTCTATCAGCAGCCGCTGCCAGTCGAGTACTTTGCGGCTGCGCATGTTTTCGCCGCGGGGTGCCTGATCCTTGTGTTCGTGGAGAAACTGCTGGACCTCCGTCCGAAATGCCTCGTACTCGCTGCCGTGGGATAAATCCATGCCGAATCCCTTTCGAAAATGAAGCAGGACAATCTAACTGATAACCCACGGCGAAGCCAAACGCCCGAGTTGATTCAGGCCAAACGCGGCAGCTGTTCCCGTCTGACCACGTGTCTGAGCACCTTCCCGTGCGTGAAATGCTCCACTTCCGTGACGATGAAATCGGACAGACGTTGCGTTTCCTTGCCGAGCGATCCGGCTATGTGCGGTGTCAGGAAGACGTTGGGTAGACCGTACAGCGGCGAGGAGGCGGGGAGCACCTCGGGATCGGTGGTATCGAGGATCGCATCGAGGCGTCCGCTGACCAGTTGATGTTCGAGAGCGCCCTGATCGATCAGCGCGCCGCGGGCGGTGTTGATCAGTGTTGCCCCATCGCGTATCAGTGCGAGTTCCCGGCTGCCGATCATGTGTCGCGTTTCTGGAAGGAGCGGCGCATGCACGCTGATGATGTCCGATTGGGACAGAAGCTCGGAGAGCCCCACCTTCCGTGCGCCAAAATCCCTGGCCGCGGTGGGCGCCATGTATGGATCGTACAGCAGAACGCGCAGGTCGAAGGTCTTCAGCATCCGCATCACAAGACTGCCCACGTGCGATGCGCCAATGATTCCGACCGTCTTGCCGTAGTTGCCGACGTCGGGTGCCTCCGTGGTCCAGGGTGCGTTGTTGCGGCGGTGTTGGGTGTAGTACTGGTTGAGACGGAAGACTTTCTTGTTGGCGAATAGAATTGCCGCGAGGGTGTATTCGGCCACTGGCACCGCATTGGCGGCCACGGCATTGCACACGATGATGCCGCGGCGCCACACCGCGTCGTCGAGGAAACCCTTTACGCTGCCGGCCAGATGGGCGATGAGCTTCAGACGCGGAAGCTCCTCGATGGTCTCACCATCGATACGCGGGCAGCCCCAGCTGGTAACTAGCACTTCCACGTGTTCTCGATGATCGGCGAGCGCGGTGACATCCGGAAACGGTTCGCGACTCATCAGAGTAGTGCAACGCTCGAGGCGCTGTAAGTGGTCTTCCCGCATCAGCTCGGCCAGCACGACGGGGTGCATGATCAGCGCGGTAGGTGGCTTTTTGGCCATGTCCGGAAGAATACCCCATAATTCCCTCGCTTGAAGCGGAGCTGATCAGAGAAACTCGATGGACAAGGCCGCCATGCTGGACACCATGGCCACGATGCAGGATGCGTTCAATACGCTCATACACCCACAATGGCGTACGCAAGGTTATGAGTACTACCGCGCGATCTGGGTGGAATGTGCGGAAATGCTCGACCATTTCGGCTGGAAGTGGTGGAAGCATCAGCCCGGGGATCTCGACCAGGTGCGTCTCGAGCTGGTCGACATCTGGCATTTTGGGCTCAGCGATATGATCCGCGCGGAAACCCTCACCCCACAGGCGGCCGATGCCCTGGACGTGACGCCGGACGCGGAAGCTGACGGTAGCAGGTTGCGGCTGGCCATCGAGGTGCTTGCCGAGGCCACACTCAAGACGCGCGCCTTCGAGCTCGAATCGTTTGCCGCCGTGATGCGTGTGCTGCCGATGAGTTTCGATGAGCTCTTCCGGCTCTACGTGGGTAAGAACGTCCTGAACGACTTTCGCCAGAACCACGGCTACAAGGACGGCAGCTATCTCAAGACGTGGTCAGGCCGTGAGGACAACGAACATCTGGTCGAGCTGCTTGCCCTGATCGATCGGCCTGCGACTGCCGTGCAGGATCTCTACGCACTGCTCGAGAACCGCTACGGGGCCGCCCTCAACAGAGACTCGTAAGCCGACAGCGTGGTCGTATCGAAGCAGGCGAACGTCACCTCGACGAGGGCGTCCGGAACATGGGCCCCGACAGTGGCGAGCGCATGGATCTTGGCGAAGACCCTCAATACAACAAACTGATAGAGCAATTCTTATCAAGGTGCTCAAGCGGGGGGTGGACGATTGGAAGCGAACCCGCATAAAGGGAGCTTGTTGCCCCCTTTTCTTAATCAATGTCTGATTAAATTAAGGTAAGTCTTACTGTTTTCCCATTCCCAGCATTTTTTCTTTCATTCTTTTCTTACCGTCCCTGATCCAACCATCAACATCTTAAGCTGACAATGCATCGGCGACATTAGGGAGTCATGGTCTACCTTCAAGCTCATCAAGGCCTTCATCGAAAAATCCATCGATTTTGAGGGGTTTGCATGAATAGTGTTTGAGGGCTTAGCAATCTTGAACTCGAAATCCAATTTCTTGGCTCACCGCGGAGGGTGTGCTGCGAAGTAGTAGTGTTTATGGCACGCACGTTCAAACGTTTGCAAATCCATGGCATGTTTGCCTTTAAGCCAAGCTGAAAGTAGCGAAACTTTCAAACCCAGCGATGCCAGCAGATTGAAAATCATCGCCGGGGTGGTTGAATAATTGTCTCTGCCCGCCAACCCGTACTCAAAAACTATAAGTGGTCTGGATCGTCTACATATTTCAGATGCCCCTTGCAATACATTATATTCCGCCCCTTCGACATCAAGTTTGATGAAAGTGATGTCAAGGTCATGGGGAATGATGTTGTCCAAAAGGTCTACAGGTAGGGTGATCTCCCTAACGGTAGAGCCGCCCGGATAGTCTTGCCTGCGCAGACCGCTGTAGCCTAGATTTTCCTCTACAACGTGAAAGGTTGCTGTACCAACTTCATTGCTCAACGCGACTGCATGGGTTTCTACTTCTGGGAAGTGCTCCTGCAAGCGCTGTGCCGCTTCGGGGCGAGCTTCAAACGCAAAAAATCTGCCTCTTGGTACTAGGTGAATCATTTCTTTCAGAATGCTACCGCTAGATGCTCCTATGTCGATACAAACGGCATCGTTTGGCAATGAGGCTATGATGCACACGGTATCTCGATCGTACTTCTTGTTCAAACGTTCGACGCGAGGTTTTGTCAAATCTTGCAGCCAGTTTCGTACTGGGCGTAGATAGCTCTTTACCTGTTCCATTCGCACTTAATGACTCCAAATCCACATTCGATTCACATACCTACAAATTAATCGCTTTAACGCATACACAAAATGTACGGCTGATACGTTGGTGACTCACAAGGAATGGTAACAATGCGCTGGCCTTCGATCTACCAGCGGGCACTCACGACGTCCGTACGATGTATATGACTTTCCAGAGCAAAACGACATAGTAGGCACTATGTCTGCAGCACGTTTTAGAGGGTAGCCGTACGCTCCGGTACTGATCGCGGGAAAAGCAATGGTAGCCAGGCCGTGCGCCTCAGCAAGCATTAACGCGTTGCGGTAGCAGGAAGCCAGAAGTTCTGGCTCGCCGTCCTCGCCGCCGTGCCAGACGGGTCCGACGGTGTGCACTACGTGGCGAGCGGGTAGGTGGTAACCGCCGGTGAGACGAGCTTCCCCGGTGGGACATCCCCCGATGGTACGGCACTCTGCGAGCAACTCCGGCCCCGCAGCACGATGAATGGCGCCATCCACGCCGCCTCCGCCGAGGAGCGATTTATTCGCGGCGTTGACGATGGCGTCCACCTGAAGTCGTGTTATGTCGCCCTTCCAGGTGTGTAGCCGCATGGTCTCTTCCCTCGTGTTCCGGCCCCGGTTACATTGCCTCCCGCAAGAACACGGAGCAATAGTGAAGCAAAGCGAGCTGGACACCGAACTCGAACGACGATTGCGCGACTGGCGTCCGGATGTCACCGGCACGCTGCTGTTCGTCCTCTCTGCGAGTCGTGTCCTCCTCATCCACAAGAAAAGAGGTCATGGCGCGGGCAAGATCAACGCCCCCGGAGGCAAACTGGAAGCGGGAGAGACCGTGGCCGCGTGTGCGGTGCGTGAGACGGAAGAAGAAACCGGTCTGCGGGTCCGCGACCCGCGTCTGATGGCCCGGCTGCGCTTCGTGGAGCGCCGGGGTGATCAGTGGCTTGGATATGCACTGGTGGGGGAGCGATTCAGTGGCACACCCGCCGAAACCGCTGAAGCATTGCCGCAGTGGTTTTCGCTCGAGGACATTCCATACACGAGTATGTGGGAGGACGATTACATCTGGCTGCCGCCCGTACTGGCTGGACGAAGACTTATCGGCGATTTTCTGTTCGATGACGGGCGCTTGCTCGCGCATCGTGTGCGGCCTGCACGGCACGATGAACTGACTGCGTCGACCCTGCGCGGCTGCGAAGCAGCTTCCAAATAGTGCAGGCTAGAGCATCGTCAGCGTGAGCATGGCGATCAGCGCGACCGCGGGAATCAACAACGCGGAATAGCCCATGGACAACAGCACGGATTTGAGCAAAGTCTTGGTCCAGGATTGCTGGTAGTGACCACCCAGGGCAGCAGAAACACTGCGAACGGCGGGTTGTCCAGCATGATGTCCATGGTGCGCTCGGGTGCGGCGAGAATACTCACGACCCGGTTCATGAGATAGAGTTCCAGGGCCCCCGGGTTCTGTGTCGGTGCGGATATCTTCGTTCAGAGACCTGATCCAGCCGCGCATGATGGCCTGTGCGATGGAGCCCTCACGCGCCAGTACTGCGTCGAAATCTGCATAGCGCGCGGGTGTGATTTCGCACGACCATGTCCTCCTGGTGCGCGAGACCAGCGATGGTCGCTGGGCGCTACCGGGCGGCTAGGGTGATCAGCACGAACCGGCCAGAATCACGGCAGAAGGAGAAGTGCTGGAAGAATCCGGCTTTTATGTGCGAACTGTGAAACTGATCGCATTGAAAGACCGGCACGCGCACCCCCCGTACCTGCCTCGCAGGCTCGGGCGGATTTACAAAATCACCTTCCTGTGTGAGCTGATCGGCGGCGAGGCAGCGTCCTCGATCGAGACCTCGGAGGTGGGTTTGTTTCGCCGCAGTGCGCTGCCCGAGCTGAGCGTGGGCAGAACCCTCACCGAGGATATCGCGCTGGTGCTCGAACACCATGAGAACCCGACGCTCAACCCATATTTCGACTGAGCGCCAGCGAAGGGGGGCGGTCTATTTGCGGCGCCAAGCGCCCGATGGGCCGCGAATCCAGTTACCCGGCAGCGTCTTTTGAATGGCCTTTTGTCCGCCGACCTTCTCCACTTCACGGACGGGTACGCCCTGCTGGGCGGCAATCTTCCTATAGCGCGCCTGGCGGCGGGTATTGATGCGCTGCTTGAGCGCTCTGACATCAGCGGGCGCGCTGGCGGAGACGAGACCGAGATAACCGTTGAGCTGTTCGCCGAGCCAGCCCTGGGCCTTCGCTTGTGTGAGATCCGCTGCTGTGGCGCTCGCGGCGCACAGCATGATCAGCATCGCGAGGATCAGCCGGGAAAACAATGATGTCGGCGATTTCATGTCCTGTCTCCTGATGTGGGATGGGTGGTACATCAAAACAACTCCTCATCGTCCTCGAACATCTGCTCCACCTCCCTTTCCACCTTGATCAGAATCTCGTGACGAATGTTGACGTTCATGTTGATCTCGATGGGTTTGTCAGGCGCCTCGACCTTGACGGTGGGTGTGCACGC
Source organism: Gammaproteobacteria bacterium UBA2168 (assembly GCA_002327525.1). Taxonomy (GTDB): domain Bacteria; phylum Pseudomonadota; class Gammaproteobacteria; order Pseudomonadales; family Azotimanducaceae; genus JASLQO01. Next base: position 26,425 of record DCWG01000112.1, read on the forward strand.
GGCGCATACCGTCAATAGTGTGATCGCCATGGTGAGAGCAATGTGCTTCATATGGATCTCCCCTCTCTTCCCGGACTTTCCGGAGCAGTGTTCCTGAACGACTCTCAAGCAGCGCGTATTGTGACTCTCGTATCGTGAACCGCGGCTGAACATCACTGAGGTTCGAGTTGTCCGCTGCGCCACTGCTCGACGATTGCACCCTCGAAGTCCCCCGTGAGAAACAGACTCTGGAACAGGGACGGCAGAACCCCATTAACCGTCAGGTTCAGCCGAATGGGATGTCCATCATACAGTTCCGGGTTGCGGCCGAGCAGATGTATGCTGATCTCGTAGCCTCCTTCAGCATCGTATCCGAGAGTTCCCCGAAGTGTATCGTATTGAAAATTTTCTAGCGCGCGCAGGCCGATGTTTTTTGCTGGCACTGCCGAACGGAAGCGTATCGATCCCGGGGTGCGTGCTTCGAACCGGCCCGCTTTGACCACCAATGCATCACCCTCGGAGTCGAGCGGGATGTGCGCATCGATCTGACCCGTTGCGGAAAGGCCGCTGATATCGAGAGCTGCGAGCAACGCGGCAAGGTCGAATCCCCGCCAGGTGACGTTCGTCGTCTGGAGAGCATCGCGAAGCAGATGAATCCGCTCGCTCGAGATCTCGCCATCGAAGAGGTTGATGTGTGGTCGAAGCAGGACGACATCTTCACTATCGAGTGCCCGGAGCCCGAGGCTAGCAGTAGTTAATTCGAATCCCGCCGCCAGCGTCGCGCCAGGCGCTTCGATGGTTCCGCGGGTGTGGATTTGCTCGGCGAATGTAACCATGAGGTCAGTACTGATGTTGTGGGCCCTGGACTTCCCATAGCCCACCTCCAGATCTCTGCCGGAAACCGTGGCCTTGCCGGTAACATCCTCCGCGGCGCTGAAATCACCCTCCAGGATGACCTCGCCCGCAAGCCAATGAAGATCAGCCGGTGTCTGCATACCCACGTACCTCAAGAATGCTTCCAACTGGCTGGAGGCAACGACGGTGGGCGGGAGACGGGCCGTGGCGGTGGCCTGTTCGAAATCCGCATCGATGCGCAGTGCGAATTCCGGGCCCCGATGTATGTGGATGGCCGCGTCACCGCGAAATCGCCACGGCGAATCGAGACGCCCCGACACGCTCGCGTCGAAATCGCGGTAGTCGATGCCATCGACGACGGCAAAGGCGTTGGTTGCGCTCAGATCGATCTCACCCACCGGAATGCCGGGTGCTGGGGTGCCAGGCCAGGGGCCGACGACGAGTGGTACCGCGAGGTTGCCGTGCGCCATGAGTGCGGGAGCGCCAAACGTGTTGCCGTCAAGCGTGAGATCTGCTCCGGCCGCCTGGAGGTCGAATCCGTCGAAAACGAACCGCGAGGCGCTATCGGGCCGCAGTCGAAGGCGCGCGGCGCCCTCTACTGCCAGTTCCTCGATGTGCAAGCGCTCCGAGATCGTGCAGCAGGCGGCAGCCGCAAGAGACGTGAATTGGAGGCGACCCTCAACACTCAGTTCACCACGTGTCCAGTCATCGACGGGAAACTCGGCGCGAACGCTTCCCCCCCCGATGGTCGCGCGTGCGCGCTCCCCGGCGGAGACGACGGCGTCAAAGTGTCCGGCAATCGTTTCCGGCGCCGGGATTCCAGTATGGCTGCGCAGCGTGGTTCCGGGAGCCAGCCGCAACTCGGCGTCAATGATTGGTGAGAACGGATCGAATTCCAGTCCGGGCAACGCGGATGACAAATAGTCGAGCCAGAACGCTGCTGGTCCACGCAGACGCAGCGCGCTATCACCACTCGCGCGTAGGGTCAGATGATCGGCGATCTCACCCTCAAGGGTGAGATCCGCGCTGGCGACGTGGTCAGCGTGTATGAATGACAGTTGCTCGCCGCGCAAACGAATCTCGCGACGCCCATTGCCGGCGAGCTGTTCGAACTCAAGGGCGATTGCGCCGCTCACGGAAGATGCGTTCGATGCGTTCTGCGTCAGGAAGGATGCCCACTCCTGTACGAACGAGGGGTCGAGTGCATGCAGCTGAAGCTCGATGTTCAATCGAGATTCGATTGAGGAAACGGTCGTTTGTTGTCGAAGGTGCAGCGCGGCGAGTGGTGCTGGATCCTCGCCCGCGGGGATGCGCACCTCGAGTTTCGAGACGCCGGCACCGACGTGGAGTTCGAGCAGGCCGGCGTGGCCGGGGAACAGCACCGGATCGAATTGTGCTGTGAGCCGTTGTGTGTCCCCGATGGATTCGAGATGCAGATTGCCGAATCTTACCTCCAGTCCGGCGGCAGGGATGGATACATCCAACCGCTCTATGTGTGCTGGCGGCAGGTCGGGCGGCAGATTCAATCCGGGTAGAACGAGATCATCGAGGCCCAGCGGCTGCTCGGACGCAGTCGCAGGCATGGCGCGCAGGCGGATTCGGTGTGCGTGCACGCGCCACTCGTGCCACGCGACAGTGACATCCGTCGCTTCTGTTTCTACGCGCATGTCTGCCAATTGGGCGAAGAGTTCCGCGCGCCGAATATGCAGGCCCGCTAAGCTGGGGCGTTCTACGTCAAACGCGTCGAGCCGCCATCCTTGCGGCAGA
>DCWG01000124.1 GCA_002327525.1 Gammaproteobacteria bacterium UBA2168
TGGTGACCATGGTATTGAAGGAGAGCCCGGAGATGGTGGGGGTGGCGCAGATGACGCTGCTGCTGCCCGGTATGTTGTTGATGCTGCTGGGTGGCAGCGTGGCCGATCGTATCGGGGGCCGCATCGTCGCTACAGTGGGCCAGGCTGCCGCGGGATTCGCGCCTCTGGTTCTGCTCCTGCTCGTCTCCACCGGCCGCCTCACGCTGACGGGCATGTTGGTGTACGCGGTGATCATGGGCAGTGCGTCTGCGTTTGTCACACCGGCGCGTGATGGTTTGCTCAATGTCGTCGCCAGCGGGCGGATACAGCGCACTGTGATGTTGACCAGTATTATCCAATTCGGCCTTCAGATCGTCGGCTTTCTGATCGCGAGCCTTGCGGACACTCTGGGACCCGAGAGCATTCTCGGTTTCCAGAGCCTGGTGTTGCTGACCGGAGCCATCGGTTTTCTGTACATTCGCGAAATCCGGCCACCCGTGGTGAAGCAGGGCCGCTTGAGCCTCGTCGCATCGATCGTGGAAGGTGCAAAAACCGTGCTCGGTAGCACGCCCATGCGCGCGGTGGTAGTCCAGAATGTGGCCATGGCGCTTTTCTTCATGGGCTCGTTCATGGTGACATTGCCCCTGTTGGTGCGCGACGTTTTTCATGGGTCGGCGTCCGATCTCGCTTTCATAAATGCGGCTAACTCTCTCGGAATCGTGGTCTCGATGGTCCTGCTCGTGCGCTACGGAGACCTGCACCGGCAGGGCCGGGCACTCATGCTGGCGCAGGGGGCCGGAGCCGTCGCACTGTGTGTGAGTGCGTTCGCACCGGGCTATGGCTGGTTCGTGTTCGTGCTGTTTTGGTGGGGCTCGTGTGGTGGGATCGCGATGAGTATGTCGCGTACCATCATGCAGGAACTCGCGCCGGAAGATCAGCGCGGGCGGGTGATGGGGTTTTATGCGTTTTCATTCGTGGGAGCCGGACCACTGGGCGCGCTACTGAGCGGGTATCTGGTCGAACACATCGGTGCGCGCGAGGCGTTGATCTGTTCGTCTTTGTTGATGGCGGTGGTAGTGCTCACCATGAGCCTGCGAAGTTCACTGTGGCGTCTCCAAGTGCCGTCGGTGATCCCGTGAGCATGGATCCTTCCGTGCGCCTGGCGGTGGACATTGGCGGTACCTTCACAGACGTGGTACTGAGTCATGCAGAGCGTGACACCACGGTGAAGGTACTCACCACGTACGACGATCCGGCCAATGGTGTGATGCAGGGTGTGCATGAGGTGCTGGGTCGATCGGGTGTTGCCGCCGGGGCTGTGAGCCTGTGTCTGCATGGCACCACACTGGCTACCAATGCACTCATAGAGCGCCGCGGCGCCACGACCGCGCTGCTCACCACCGAGGGCCATCGCGATGCGCTGGAAATGGCCTTCGAGAACCGCTTCGAACAGTACGACGTCAATATTGACCGGCCCGCGCCGCTGGTGCCCCGGGCGTTGCGTCTGCCGGTGAGGGAACGGCTCAGCGCCAGCGGCCGGGTACTGCTCGCACTCGATGAGGACAGCGTCGCGGACGCGGTTCGCGTCATGTGTGACGCGAACGTGAGCAGCGTGGCGGTCGGGCTGATTCACGCGTGGCGCGATGATGCGCACGAACGCCGGGTGGCGGAGCTCGTCTCGGAGATGATGCCCGGTGTCTGTGTGTCACTGTCTTCTGCCGTTTGCCCTGAAATTCGGGAATACGAGCGCTTGTCCACCACCTGTGCCAATGCCTACGTACTGCCGCTGATGGAAGGCTATCTCGAAAGCCTCGCGGGTCAGCTGGCGGCCGCGGGCGTGCGAAGTCCTGTATTGATGATGACCTCGGGCGGCGGGCTCACCGACCTCGCCACGGCAGCGCGATTTCCGATACGGCTGGTAGAGTCGGGTCCGGCGGGCGGTGCGATTCTTGCAGCCCACCTTGCCCGCTGCGGTGCGCACGATGCGCTGTTGTCATTCGACATGGGTGGTACCACGGCCAAAATCTGTCTGATAGACGATGGCGAACCACTGCTGTCCCGCGCGTTCGAAGTGGACCGCACTTATCGCTTCAAGAAAGGATCGGGCCTTCCGGTGCGCATCCCGGTGATCGAGATGGTGGAGATTGGAGCCGGGGGGGGGTCCATTGCCAGCGTGGACAAGTTGGGCCGGTTGCAGGTTGGGCCCGAGAGCGCGGGCTCCGAACCAGGCCCGGCAGCCTATGGCCGTGGCGGTGAACGGGCAACGGTGTCTGATGCCGACGTGGTGCTGGGTAAGTTGCTGCCGGAGAGATTCGCGGGCGGTAGTCTGCGCCTCGATATGGGTGCAGCTCGCCGGGCGGTGCGAAACTCCGTAGCCGATGCTCTGTCGCTGAGCGAGCACGACGCCGCGCGCGGAGTACATGAAATCGTAGTCGAGAACATGGCGGCGGCGGCGCGCGCGCACGCGGTGGAATGGGGCAAGAGCAACGAGGGGCGAACGATGGTCGCCTACGGCGGCGCTGGGCCGCTGCATGCCTGTGCTCTCGCCAATCGGCTGAAGATAGATCAGGTAATAGTTCCGGCCGGAGCTGGTGTGGGCTCGGCTATCGGGTTTCTGGCGGCTCCCGTGAGTTTCGAGGTCGTGCGCAGCCGCTACATGCGTCTTGGCGATTTGTACAACGATGCGGTGAGCGAGGTGTTTGCCGAATTACGCGGTGAAGCGACAGCGGTGGTGGAAGCCGCGACGCAGGCTCCGCTGATCGAAGTCCGAAAGGCCTATATGCGCTACATCGGCCAGGGTTTCGAGGTGGCGGTACCGGTGGAGGATCCCTCGCATCCGGGGCTTCGTCATCGACTGCGGGATGCATTCGAGCGCGAGTACGAGACGCTGTATGGGCGCGTTATTCCGGATCTCGAAGTGGAGGTGCTCAGCTGGACGCTGGCCCTGCAATCGGCGGGTGCGCCGGTTGAGCCGTTGAAGGTCCCGGAGGCCGTGCATCGGGCGCAACCCGAGACGATGCTGGAGGCGGGACTCGGCACCGACGGCGCCATGGTGTCCTGTGCGGTATATGCCCGTGAGGCGTTGCGCCCGGGGGATTACCTGCCGGGTCCGGCGCTGGTGGTCGAGGATCAGACCACCACGGCTCTGCCGAGGGGATTTCGGCTGAGTGTGGCGGACAATGGTGATCTGTATCTGAATCGTGAGGCGAACGAGGGCGAGGGTGGCGATGTCTGATCCCATCAGAACACAGCTCATATGGAACCGGCTGCTTGCCATCGTCGAAGAACAGGCGCAAACGCTGATGCGCGCGGCCTTCTCGACAGTGGTGCGGGAAGCAGGCGATCTGTCGGCCGGGGTATTTGATACCGGGGGGCGTATGCTGGCGCAGGCTGTGACCGGCACACCCGGGCACGTCAACGCCATGGCCGCTTCGGTGGCGAAATTTCTGCATCGCTACCCGCTGCGAAGCCTCGTGCCCGGCGACGTTTTGCTGACCAACGATCCCTGGGACGGCACGGGACACCTGAACGATTTCACGGTCGTCACGCCCGTGTGGCGCGCCAATGCATGTGTCGGGCTTTTTGCCAGCACCAGTCACATTGCGGATGTGGGCGGCCGGGGGTTCGGTCCGGACGCCGGAGAGGTGTTCGAGGAAGGCATCAACATTCCCATCAGCAAGCTGTTCGATGCCGGAGTGTTGAACGAAACACTGATGCGCATCGTCGCCGCCAATGTACGCGACCCGCAGGTGGCGGAAGGCGATCTCTACTCTCTGACCGCCTGCAACGACACCGGTGCAAGGCAGCTGCTCGAGACGATGGACGACTTTGGACTCAACTCGCTCGATACGCCCGGTGCCGAGATTCTGGAGATATCGGGACGCGCCATGCGTGAGGAAATCAGCGCAGTCCCCGACGGCGAGTACGGCTACCGCATGCGCATCGATGGCTACGATCAACCCGTGGACCTGGCGGTCACCGTGCGGGTAGAGGGCGACTCGTTGTGCGTGGACTTCACGGGAACCTCGCCGGAATCCCCTCATGGCATCAACGTACCACTACCATACACGCAGGCCTACGCCACATTTGGTGTGCGCTGCCTGGTTGGGAACGAAGTACCGAACAACGCCGGGAGTCTGGCGGCAGTCGAGGTGACCGCGCCGGAGGGTTCGATACTCAACGCGCGGCCGCCGCGTGCGGTGTCTGCGCGGCACGCCATCGGGCAGATGCTGCCGGATGTGGTGCTCGGTGCGCTCGACAAGGCCCTTCCCGGTCGTACACCGGCGGAAGGCGCCTCATGCATCTGGAATCCGGTGTTTCTCGGCACGGGCGGCGGTGACAATCGCGAGAACGATGGCTTTGTCATAAACCCCATCTTCAATGGTGGAACCGGTGCGCGCAGCGCCAAGGACGGACTCTCGACCACCGCTTTCCCATCGGGCGTGCGCACCACGCCGACGGAGGTCAACGAAGTGACCTCGCCCCTGGTCATCTGGCGCAAGGAGTACCGGGCTGATTCAGGGGGGGCGGGCCGCTACAGAGGAGGGCTCGGGCAGACCATCGAGCTGTCTCACGCCGAGGGCGCCGGATTCTACGTATCGCGTATGTTCGACCGCGTGCGGCATGCGGCGCGTGGTAGGGCGGGCGGCAGCGATGGTATGCGGGGACGCGTGTATCTGCGCCTGGCCGACGGCAGTGAGCGAGAACTGCGAGGCAAGGGAAAAGACATGGTGCCCCCGGGCGCCACGCTCGTCATGCAGACTCCCGGTGGTGGCGGAATGGGCGATGCCGAGACCCGCGATCCTGCGGCCGTGTCCCGGGATCTGCAGGCAGGGCTCGTGACTAAGACCCAGTAGTGATGGGGTAAGGAGGTGTGATGGTAGCCGCGGTTGACCCATCCCGACCTTGCTATACAATGCCCGTCCGCTTCGCATGTTGTAGTCTGTGGGCGACTCAGAGCGAGAGTAGCTCAGTTGGTAGAGC
>DCWG01000129.1:0-10656 GCA_002327525.1 Gammaproteobacteria bacterium UBA2168
CCCTGAGTTGTGAGAGATACCCCTGAGTCGCTTCCGAGATGGAGTAGATGCGACCCTCGGTCATATCGACCCGCAACCAACTCATGGGGGCCAGCCACAGGTTTGCTACCAGCAGGTTTCCGATCACGAGCGTGGTTCCAAGCTTCCATCGGTTGTGGTGAGCACCGTCGCCCCGGCCCGCCCAGCGTTGTACTTCCAGCGCATATACGTTGAGCGCAAGGAAACTCAGCAGAACAGACGCATAGAAATAGAGATCGCGAAAGTCGAGCACACCACGCGTGATGGACTCAAATCGCGCACCCGAGCCGACGCTGCGCAGCACGTCGGCAGCACCGCCGCCGACCAGATCCGTCAGCACCGGCGCGCCGAGCATGTAGAACACGCCGCACAGGAAACAGGTCACGATCAGACTTACTATCTGGCTGTCCGTTCTGGCGCTGACAAACAGGCCAACACAGATATAGGCGCCGCCCAGCAGCACGGCGGCAACATACCCTGCCACGACGGGTCCCCAGTCGAGATCTGCGATGATGCCGATGGTAATCGGCAACGGCAGCGTCAACAGGAGGGCCACACCCAACAGGATCCAGCACGCCGCGAACTTGCCGAGCACGAACTCCCAACCGGTGACCGGCATGGTGACCACGAATTCCATCGTGCCCGTGCGCCGCTCCTCGCTCCACATCCGCATGGTAAGCGCCGCAGCCAGAAAGACCAGCAGAACCGGCATCCACTCGAACATGGGACGTACGTCCGCCACATTGCGCGCGAAAAACGCTTCGCCCCAGAAAAAGACGAACAGCGTCACCCCGAGAAAGGCTGCGATAAAGAGGTACCCCACCGGCGACGCAAAGAACAGCGCCAGTTCCTTCTTCTGCACGCGGCGTATCACATCAAAGCGCATCGACGGCTCCTCCCTCACTCACTTCACGAAACACCGTCTCCAGATCTCGCTGCACCGGCAACAGCTCATACACTGGAGCATCCGCAGCAACCAGTTCGCGAGCAATGCGTTCGGCCTGCGCATCGACGCCATCCACGACCTCGATACGCCAGTTACCCTCGCCGAGATCTTCCACCTCCCCTGAGATCAGCCTCGCCACTTCCACATCCGGCGCGGTTCGTAGCGACAGTGCGCCACTGCGCTGCAGGTCGTCGAGCCGCTCATCGAGCACCAAAGCTCCGCCCCGCAGGATCAGAGCCCGATCGCAGATAGCGCTGACCTCCTGCATGATGTGGGTAGAGAGTATTACCGTGGCGCTACTGGCGAGATCCCGAAGCAGCTGACGCATATGCTGCGTCTGCCCTGGATCGAGCCCATTGGTGGGTTCGTCCAGAATGAGGAAACGGGGCTTGTGCAGAATGGCCTGTGCTACGCCCACACGTTGTTTGAACCCCCGCGACAAAGTCGCGATCGGATCCAGTGCCTTTTCTTCCAACTCCGTCGCTGCGATGGCCCCTACAACCGCTGAACGCACCTGGACACCGCGCAACTCGGCGATATAGCTCAGATAGTCGATTACCCGCAGCTCCGGATAGAGCGGCAGGTTTTCTGACAAATAGCCGAGTTGTCGTTGCACGGCCATGGCGTCCTCTTCCACCACAATGCCATCAACAGTGACACTACCGGAACTCGGTTCGAGATAACCCGTCAGCATTTTCATGATGGTGGTCTTGCCTGCTCCGTTGTGACCGAGCAGTCCCACCACCTCACCGTGATCAATCGAAAAACTCACATCGTCCACGGCAACGAAGTCACCGTAGAGACGCGACAGATGTTCCGCCTGGATCATGAGTCCTCTACCTTTTTCAGCAAGATGCGAAACATATTAATTTCATTCAAAATTTCAAGTGGTAACCGCAGGATAAGTTGCAGAATCGCCTCTTGATTTCTGGTGTTACCTCGGGTGAGCTATCGCCATGAGCTCAGAAACGACCAGTACGAGCATCGAGGGCCCTGCAGGCCGGCTCGAGACCCAGCTCGATCAACCGTCTGGCCGGAGCCATATCTGTGCGGTGCTGTGCCATCCGCATCCCCAGTACGGCGGCAGTATGCACGATATGGTGCTCGGCGTACTGGCCGGCGTGCTCCTGGAGGCGTGTGTAACAACGCTACGCTTCAACTACCGCGGTGTTGGCGCAAGCGACGGTCACTACGACGGTGGAGTCGGCGAAGTGGACGATTTGCTGAGCGTGGTGGAGTGGCTGCGCACGAATCACCGCGACAAATTCGATCAAGTCTGGCTCGGCGGCTATTCGTTCGGCGCTGGTGTCGCCTGGCAGGCACTCGAGCACCTGAGCGCACTCGACGCATCACCAGACCGGGTTTTGTTGATCTCGCCACCGCTGGCTGTTACGCGCTTTCGGCATCAGGATCTAGATTGCCCGGTGGACGCCTTCGCGGGTGATCGCGACGAATTCGTGGATCAGATGCAACTCGCCAACTGGGATGGCGTACGTGGGCATGTGATCGCCGGTACGGATCATTTCTTCATGGGCGCATACGAGGACCTCTCAGCACACATCAGGGACACGCTCGCTACCAGAAGATAGCTGCCCCGCTGAGCCACTCATGGCCCCAGAACAGAGCCACGTACGCGATTACACCCACGACAATCGGCGCCAGCAGTTCCCCCCAGGCAATGGTGTTGCGTCCCTGCAGTATGGCCCGAAACGGTATGTTCGACGTCTGCATGGCAAATCTCTCCCAGCCACCCCCGGCAGCGGCGAGTTTGCGGTCCATCAAGAAAGTGCCCGCAAGGCTCAACAACAGGAAAGTGGAGAAAAACGCCACGGACACCTTGTCGCCGTTCGCTACGATATGCGAAGCAGCCCACATCACCACACCCCACTGAAACGGGTGACGGGTTATCCGGTTCATTCCCTTCACGGGCTGTGTCATCGCGGCCTCGAAGCCGATACTGGTGGGATTCCTGACCATGAAAGCACCCATCGCGAACACCAGCGCAAATGCCATGAGGATCTTGGGCACCCAATACAGACGAGGGTCGATGGTCCAGTAGTATTCGAGGCGTAGCGCGTCGTTGTACACGGTAATCAGATATCCGAGCGTCACGAACGCGAGCAGCGAATAGGCCACCCGATAGCCGTTGACACCAATGCGTGCCACCAGCACCGGACGCGCAGGTGTGGAACTCAAGCCCAGGTGCGTGATAACGAACAACGAACCAGCCACAATCGTCTCGAACATCAATCTCCTCCTAAGCGGCGTGGGGTTCACACAACAACTCGATCAACGCATCAAGGACAGCATTGGGCTGTTCCGACAACATGGAGTGTCCGCACCCCGCAAGCCCGACGATCCGTGCCTGGTCCAGCGTCTCGGCTACCTCGAGTCCGGCATGCGCCGGCGTCATCTGATCGGCCTCGCCGGTTATAACCAGGGCAGAACAACTCACCGTATCGAGGCGGCTCGCATCGAAACCGTCGCATGCCGCAAGATCCCAGTAGAATGCCTCAACCGACGCAGCCTCGAGCAGGCGCTCGCCCACGCCCATCATCCACACACCCGGATTTTCGTTCGCACCGAGCTTTCCGCGCCGTGAGTGGCTCCAGGTGTTGGCCATGTCGATGGCCGCATGATCCCCGTCCCTGGCGGCATCCAGCAACAGATCGGTGACCGGCATCGGCGCCGACGTGCCGAGCAATGCCAGTGAACGACAACGCATCGGTTGTGTTGCCGCAAACTGGTAGGCTACCAGAGAACCCATGCTGTGTCCGACAACCGCGGTCTCCCTCACCCCCAACGAGTCCAGCACGCGCCCCAGCCAGTCGGCCATCTCCACGATCGACTGGAGCGGTGCGCCCATGCTGCGCCCATGGCCTGGCAGGTCCAGTGCAAGAACGTTCAGGCCGTGGCGGGCAAAGTAGCGGGTCGGCATTACCCAGATGCTGTGATCGAAACCCGCACCGTGCACAAACACTACCCAGGGCGCATCTGTGTCGTGACTGCCGCTGCCGGTGGCTGCGAACACGGTCTCGCCATCTACCTCGAACCTCATGACCGCTGCTCTAACTTCGCCACGCGCCTCAATCCCTTTTCCAGATCACCCAACAGATCACTGGCGTCTTCGAGGCCTACTGACAGTCTGATCAGACCCTCACCGATCCCAGCCGCCGCGAGTGCCTCGGCATCCATACGATGATGCGTGGTGCTTGCCGGGTGTATCACGAGCGATTTGGCGTCACCCACATTGGCGAGGTGGGAGAAAATCTCCAGGCTCTCGATAAAGGCGATCCCCGCAGGGCGTCCACCCTTGATATGAAAGCTGAACACGGCGCCGCACCCCCGAGGCAACAGTTGCTTCGCCAATTCATGGTCAGGGTGCGTCTCGAGCCCCGGGTAACCGACGCTCTCTACCATGTCGTGCCCTTCGAGGAATTCCGCCACGCGCTGACTGTTCGTGACGTGTTTGTGCATGCGTAGCGCCAGCGTCTCCAGACCCTGCAGGATCTGAAACGCCGTCATGGGCGCCATACAGGCGCCGAAGTCTCGTATCCCTTCTTTGCGTGCCCGCGTGATGAACGCCTGCGGGCCAAATTCCTCGGCGAATACGAGATCGTGGAACCCAGCATAGGGCTCGCTCAGCGTCTCGAAACCGCCTGCTTGCCAATCGAACGTACCACCATCCACTACCAGGCCGCCGATCACCACGCCGTGGCCACTCAGGAATTTGGTCGCCGAATGCATCACCAGGTCCGCGCCGTGCTCGATAGGGCGGCACAGGTAGGGCGTGGAAAACGTCGCATCCACCATCAATGGCAGTCCGTGGTCGTGTGCCCGTTCCGCCAGAGCGGGCACATTCATGACTTCGGCTCCCGGATTGCCGATGATTTCTCCGAACAACAGCCGGGTATTCGGGCGTATGGCCGCGGCAAACGCGTCTGTATCACGCGGATCGACAAAAGTGGTCTCGATCCCAAACCGCGGTAGCGTGTAGGCGAGCAGGTTATGCGTACCACCATAGATCGAGCCTGAAGAGACGATGTGATCACCCGCACTACATATTGTCGCCACGGCGAGATGCATGGCCGCCTGACCGCTGGCCGTGGCAATGGCGCCCACGCCACCGTCGAGAGCCGTGATGCGCTCCTCGAGCACGGCGTTGGTGGGGTTGGACAGCCTCGAATAAACGTGTCCGGCCCGCTCGATGTTGAACAGTCCCGCCGCGAAATCGCTGTCCGGAAACACGAATGAAGCGCTTTGGTAGATCGGCGTCGCCCGTGCGCCAGTCGTCGGATCAGGCGCCTGACCCGCATGCAGGGCGAGCGTGTCGAATCCCGGCGGCCGGGGTCCTGTGTGTGTCGTCATCTCTTCTTGCGTCCTGTCTCAAGTCAGCATCTCGGGCGCGAGGGTACCGCAGTGCGTATTGTGACCGCCAACGTCGCCGCATAGACTTCGTAGCTGAACGAGTCGGGAGAGAGAACTATGTATCCGGCAGCCATACCACTTCGCGACGATCTGACTACCGCTCATGCCGCGAGCTGGGCACAGATCGGCCAGCCAGGTGATTTCTGGACAGGAGCAGAACGCGTCGATATGGTGGCGTCCGCTCGCGAGGCGCTTTCATGTCCCCTGTGTGCGACCCGCAAGACCGCGCTATCACCATTCGCAGTCGCAGCAGAAAAGCAGGCCGGGCATGACACGCAATCTCGCTTGCCGCCGGTCATCATCGACATGATCCACCGTATTCGTACGGATTCCGGACGCCTAACCCGCGAATGGTTCGACTCTGTCATTGCCAGTGGTATCACGCCTCAGCAGTACGTCGAGGTGGTAGGCGTGGTGAACACATCGGTCATCATCGACACCCTGCACCAGTCCCTGGGTCTGGACGTGCCCGATCTACCCACCGCTGAATCCGGCGCACCTCGCGGACAGGACAACCCGGACGCGGTAGATCGCGGTGCCTGGGTTCCAGTCATGGATGCGGAAGAGGACCTCGCTGCCACGGGCTTGCCGAACGCACCCAACATCGCGCGTGCCATGGGCCTGGTCCCGGGCTCGGTAGCCTTGTTTTTCCAGACTTTTCGGCCCCACTACGCGCTTAGCGACATCCCGCTGGAAATCAGTCAGGCACAGGCCGAGTTCGTGGCCTCGCGCGTGTCGGCCATCAACGAGTGTTTCTACTGAACCACCTCGCACACCATGCTGCTCCGGGCGAGCGGCGAGAAAGAAGGTAACGACTACGATCTCAACATCGTGACCAGTGAATCCGGCGACGGGGGTGTGCTGCACGGAGCGCTGCTTCGAGAATTGACCGAGGCGGCCATTGGCGGCAAATGGCGGGACCTGGCGGAAATACGGACGCGAGCAGCCGGATTAATGGGTGAACAGAGTGCGGTGGACACGCTTACCGTGGCGTCTGCCTTCAACGGCATCACCCGGGTGGCAGATTCAACCGGTATTCCCCTCGACCCTCAAACCGAAGCGACCACCCACGAGATGCGCAACCATACCGGAATAGCCGAATTCGAATACGCGCGCAAGAGCGCGCGTTACTCCAGATAGACCGCCTCGAGCGACGCACGTTGTGCCGGACTCACACCGAGCGCACGCTCGAGATACGCATCGAACGAGCCGTACGTGCGCTCCATCTCATCTAGTGCGGTCTGCAGAAACTCCGCGCGCACACCGGACAGCGTGCGCGCACCCTCCACATCGATGCGATCGTCCGCATAGCGCGCGCGCAGCTTGGGGAGAAGATGGATCTCGAAATCGAGTGCTGCGTTGCTGAACAGATAGTCTTCCATGACCTGTTCGCGGCTGACGCCAAGAGTCAGGAGGATAATCGCAGCCGCCACACCTGTACGGTCCTTTCCCGCCGAGCAGTGCACCAGAAACCCCTGGCCGCTGAACTCGATGAGCGCGCACATCATCCGTGCGTAGTCCGATGCATGCAGCGAGGCCAACTCGCGATTGATTTCTCGCATGTAAGCCTCGTGCGCGACGGCGTCCACCCCCCGAGTCGCGATCTCGCGCATGGTAATGGCGCTGCCGGGATCCATGGGTATCAGTATCTGTCGCGTCTCGGGTGAGGGCAGCGTCGATGGTTCTTCATGACGCTCATCCGGGCGGCGCAGGTCGCAGACCACCGCGATGTCCAGTTCGGCAAAACGTCGCTGGCCTTCGCGCGTGAGCGCAGCGAGGTGTCCGCAGCGAAACAGCAGACCGCGCCGCACTCGTGCGCCGCTACGTGCCTCGTAACCACCGAAGTCCCTGAAGTTCAGGGATCCGGGCACATCGATGAGGCGTTCGTCAGCTATCGTACCGCTCGCGGTGGTTTTCGGCACTGATTTGCTCGTTGAGTCTCTAGTAATGGTAAATGACACCGACACCCAACAAGTCTAGCGTAGCCAAATATAGTAATCCGCTGCAGTCCGAACACCCCCGTGAAGGTCGGGAGCACCCAGGTTAGCGTGCAGTGTTTCGGACCGCTCAGATAGCGTCTGTCTGCCGATCGTTCCAGAGCAGGCATCCGAAACAGATCCACCATCCAGCCGATCAGCAATAACCCCAGTGTGAACAGATAGATCGTTCCACTCACCGGTCTACCGAAGTAGAAACGATGGGCTCCGAGAAAACCGAATATCCAGAGGACGCGGCCCACCGCCAGACTATGAGCGTCCCGATCTCTCACTTCCATGGCATATCGACTCCACTTTCCATCTCGCTAATATAGTCGCGGAGTATATTCGCGGAGCCGCCATTGTTGGTTCTAAGTACTACCTTTTTGCAAACTCTCTTGCATTCTACAAGCGATGCCACAGGCTCCAGTCCACCGCCGGAAGAAGCGGAGCAGGCGCCACGCCCTGTGCCGGTCCGGGTGGATTGATCTCGATACGCTTACAGTCGGCGCACCCACCTGTCACACGCCGTATCGATTCCGGAGTGAGTGGACGCCAGTGCTCGTTTGCTCCGACTTCGCTTTCGTCTTTCATGGGTCTGTACCTCGTACATTGAATCAGCGTCGACTCTAACAACACCTGAACCGGGCTCCTGTACGTGAGAGGCGCTCAGCCACGTCAGAGATCAGTGCACGGCTCACACGGAAATCATGAAACTGCCGGATGCCCGGGCGACCACGTCCCCGACATCCTGGCGGATCACGAGCCCCTCCATCTGTGCAAGCCGAGCCTTGCACTTCACGCAACGCCCTTCCAAGCTCACCGGTGTGCCGACCGGTAACGCGGCGCGATAGCGGATGTCCGCGCGCGCAGTAAAACTATGCAAACCCTGCAGCCACAGCCAGTTCGCCATGACATCGTCCAGCAGACCGAAGATGATGCCTCCGTGGGTGACGTCGTCATAGCCCATGTGGCGTTCGTCTGGCGTGAACTCCGCCTTGCAGACATCGTCCTCCAGACGAAAGCGCACATTGAGCCCAATGGGATTGCCCGGGCCACAGACGAAACAGCGGTTCGCTTCCTGATTCAGTTCCATTCCCGTACGCCCTCTTAGTTTCATTAAGCATAAGGCAGCACCTACAATAGACCAATGTTTCAACTAGACACGATCCGACAACGTCTCACCGGTTACCAGCACGAGCAGTTCACGACAG
The DNA here is from genome assembly GCA_002327525.1 of Gammaproteobacteria bacterium UBA2168. GTDB lineage: Bacteria > Pseudomonadota > Gammaproteobacteria > Pseudomonadales > Azotimanducaceae > JASLQO01. The sequence goes on from DCWG01000129.1 coordinate 8,583, forward strand.
GTGTGCGCACGCGCGAGGCAGCAGTGGCAATCATCCTGCGGGAACTGAACCCCGGGGAGCCAGAGATCCTGTTCATCAAGCGCGCTGAGAAAGCGGGTGATCCCTGGTCTGGGCACATGGCCTTTCCCGGTGGGCACAAGGATCCGCTTGACCTCGATCTCAAGCACGCGGCGATAAGAGAGACCCTGGAAGAAATCGGCCTGGATCTCCGGCCCGCAACATATCTCGGCGCACTCGATCAGCAGCGTGCCATGCCGCGGCGACGCCATCTGGATATGCTCATCGCGCCGTTCGTCTTCGAACTGGAGGGCGATCCCGCGTTCGAACCCAACTACGAGGTGGCGGAGGTGGTATGGACTCCCCTGCAGCCGCTCGCCACCAACGCGATTCACGATACGATGGAGTGGCCCATGGCCGGTCAGCCGACTATCTTCAACGGCTACCGGCTTGCCACCGGACACTTCGTGTGGGGACTTACCTACCGCATGCTGAAGACTTTTTTCACCGCCCTCGATCCCGACTGGACGGGCCCTCCCGAGCTATAGGGCAGCGCTCGTTCCCCAACCCCGTTGCACCGGCAAGGCTCCTCACGACTGAGCAATGCGAATATCGTCAATGTAGTGCGCTACCTCCGCATCGAGCAGGACGCGAAAACCATCGATAAAGCATTCTTTGACCAGTTTCCGATCCGTCAGCTGGCAATCGATTCGAAAGCCGTCTCTGAAGACCGCCATCCTGGTAAACCAACCGTCCGCCAATGGCTCCGGTTTCCACGGGCAGCGTACGAGAATGGGGCCGAACCCTGCCATCCAGTCGTCACTGTGCCGATAGCTCTCGAGGTTTTCGGTGTACACCTCGATATCGAAGTCTGAAAAAAAGTCGACCATGTCCGGTTGTGGATTGACACGAGAGCTGGTCAGAACTGCGGCTCGGACGTTGTTTTCGCCAGCCACCCAGTCATGAAATCGATCTAGAACTTCGTCTTCGTCAGGATATTCACAGGCTCAGAGCAGCCAGCTCAGCAACGTCGTCAATAGCGTAATCGGGTGCATCTGCGCACCTGCCGGGCAACCCGTCCGATGTCAGCACAACTCTCTCGATGGCAGTCTGTCTGTACGAAGCTTAATGGACAGCCGCGGTCAAGAGCGGTCTGGGCACTCACCGCACTCTGTTGTCATACGTCCATCCAGGCTCGTGGAGCGGAAAGTCGTCGAATGCCAGTCCGCACATATTCCGTCGCGACCTGATCGAGCTTCCATCCGGTCAAACGATACACGCCGGAAGTGGCGAACAGGGTTTCGAGGAATTCGACGCTGCAATCCACATCTGATTGTCGGCCGCCCGGACCAAGAGATTAGCCATCATCAAGTCCTTGATCGTGGTTGCTTTGGTGTTCCGGGCGTTGTGCAAGGAGTGAAACAGCAGCCGAACGCCTGCGTCACGATACAGCTCATAGAGCTCGGGAAAGCAATTGTCGTAGCAAATCAGAAAACCACATTTGTGGCCGTTGATATCAACACATACGGAGGACCTGCCCGCGCCGAAGAACTACTTTTCCCGGCTGTACAGGCGCTGTTTGTCGTACGTAGCAACAACCTCGCCTTCGTCGGAAATCACGTGCAGACAACTCATCGGCGGCGCATCCTCGACTTGCCTCATGAATCCGAGGACGATCCGAATATCCAGCTGCGACGCCAACGCGAGTATCTGATCCGTAGTCCTGGCCAGCTCGCGCCAGGGATATGCGTCGAGACTGTCGAAGTGCTTCGGGGGCTATCTGGACAGAGCTGTTTCAGGAAACTGAATCACCGTTGCACCCTTCGATACGGCTTTTATGGTCAGTCTCTGGATGTATGCGGCGTTTCTGGCGATGTCTGCCGACACGGGAAACTGCGAGGCGGTAATGCGGATGACGGTGCTCACACTTCGGCCCCTTCCGATAGCGCCGGCTAACGGCAATGATAATCGGCGATGGCGAGTCCGGCCGCCACACTGGTAAACGGGTCGTGCTCCACGACGCGGCCCGGGAAGCGCACATCGAGAATCCGACGCACCGCGGGAATGAGGCTCGACC
>DCWG01000129.1:10987-27333 GCA_002327525.1 Gammaproteobacteria bacterium UBA2168
CCCGCCAGTACGCAGGACGATGTCGATGTCCTGCTCCTGGAGTGACGCCATGGCAAGTGTTTCCTCGAGCGCACGCTCGAACCCCTGAAGCACATGCGCGATCAGCACTTCGAATTCACCGCGGCTGAGTCTCTCGTCCACGTCGATCTCGGGGATATCCAACACCGCCTCGTCGGTTTCCGACAGCTCCGCCTTGAAGTCCTTGATAGCCTGAAAAACCAGGTAGCTCAGGTTCTGTTTGATCAGTTCGCGAAGGCGCCGGAACTTGTGGGCACCAACGGCCCCCTGCTCGATACAGGCCATTACCGGCGTGGTGTACCTGTTCTGGTTGAGGGTGTAGGTCACAGCCCAGTTCAGCAACAGATCTTCGTATTCCTCGAAAGGAAACCGGGTCTCGATCTCCCTGTCCATGCCCCGCCGCCGCCACATCTCACCCTCACCCAGCAGCGGGAACAGCAACTTGCGGAACAGCAGCTGATCGATGTGATCACCTCCGAGTCCCACGCCGTGCGTGGTCACCACTTCGAAATCGCTGCCGCGATGACGCAGCACGCAGAAATCGAGGGTTCCGCCGCCGAAATCCGCGGTCAGCAACAACTCTCCTTCGATACCTGGCGCGTCATGCAGGTAACTGACGGCTGCGGCCGTGGGTTCCGGGTAGAAGTGTTGCTCCGTGACACCGGCGTACTTGTACGCCTCGCCGAGCCGCGCGAGTGCTGTTTTGTTGCGAAATCTGTCGCGTCCTTCGAAATTGACCGGGTGGCCGAGATGCGCCCGGTGTGTGTCTACCACGACCTCTGATGCGACCGAGTCCACCGCGCCGCGCATGTGCAGGAGCAGCGGCGTGATCAGCGCCACCAATCGGAACGGGTGGTCGAATACCATCAGGCGGCGCACACTGGCGTCGCCGAGCAACCTCTTCGTTCCCCGAAACAACCTGCCCTGCAACCCACTATCGATCACGGCCTGACCATATATCTTGCGCGTGACGGTCTCCACGGGCATGGGGTTGTCCGATGCGCTGTGATCAACGAACTGGCTGGTTTCTCCCACTACCTCGGGAATCATCTCCACCGTACGCCCGGTGTTACCGGCAATGTACTCATCGATGGCACGCTGGCCCACCTTGGTCTGCAAATCCCGATCGATGTAAGTGGCGGAGGGAACGATCTCGTGGTAACCCTCTAGCTCTACCAGCGCGACTTCGTTTCCATCGTAGACGGCAGCGGCCGAATTGGTCGTACCGAAATCGATGCCAATGCCGAGGCGCTGCCCCCCCTCAGCCACGACTATCCACACCGGCGAGCGCAAGGATGTAGCCAGGCACCTCCACACCTGCATCGAGGTCCGGTGATGGTACGGGTGCGCCCGGCACGACCTCGCAAGGAATCACGCCCGTCCACACATCGAGGTCGAGATCACCCTCATCATCCAGGGGTGGTCCGCTACGGATCTTGGCCACCACCTCTTCGATCGGGACGCGCACCACGGCAGTGGCCGCGACCTCCTGACTCGTGGGTGGAAGAACTGCGGTGCCGTGGCCCGGGATGAGCCTATCGACAAACAGATCCAGAAGCCTGCGATGCTCCTTTCCAGCGACCTTCTCGCCATGACCGAACAAGGTGACCGATCGGTAGTTCATGGAGCAGTGAAAACCACTGCGCGCCACCACCACACCATCTACTGCGGTGACAGCTATGCAGCACAATCCACCTGCCTCCAGATGCCTCAAGGTGGCCGCTTCACGCTTGCCATGCAGGTACAACGCATCCCCTTCACGCACGTACAACGTCGGGATCACTCTCGGCTCACCCCCCTCCACCCAAGTAACGTGACAAATCTGCTGAGAATCCAGCGCTGCGTGGACCACTTCAGGATCGTATTGCGCGCGCCCGGAGCCTCGTCGAACACGCGTGCGCGTGCCATTGCCGCTCATTCTTGCGCCGCACCCGGCTCTAGCGTGCAGGCCACACCCGTGCCATCGAGTCTGCAGTATTCATTGGGCATCTTGGCAAGGTACTGCTGGTGGTAATTTTCGGCATAGTAGAAATCGCCAGCCGCTGCGATTTCGGTCGTAATATCTCCATATCCGGCACTCAAGAGCGCACCCTGATACACCTCGAGCACGGACCGGGCCGTGTCCAGCTGTGCCTGGGAGTACGTGTAAATGGCCGAGCGGTATTGTGTACCCAGATCATTGCCCTGACGCATCCCCTGGGTCGGGTCGTGCGCCTCCAGAAACACCTTGAGCAGTTCAGCGTAACTCACTACCGCTGCATCATGGACAACCAGCACCGCCTCGGTGTGCCCGGTGAGCCCGGAACAGACTTCTTCGTAACTCGGGTTGGGCGTGCTACCACCCGCGTAGCCAACCGCGGTGCTGTACACGCCCGGGGTAAGCCAGAAACGGCGCTCCGCACCCCAGAAGCATCCCAGACCGAACACCGCGCACTCACATCCTTCCGGGAACGGCGGCGTCATCGTGGCGCCGTTGACGAAATGCCGAGATACAACCGGCATGGCTTCACAACGGCCTGGCAGAGCTTCGCCGGGACCCGGTAATCTCAGTTTCGCATGCCACCTCATACCACCCCCTCGGTGAATGTCCGGAAACAGGCGATCATACTGAAAAGCAGCCGCAAGCGTGAAACGAAGCAGCCGCGCACCTGTCCAATGTTTCATACCACGCCATCGGGTGCTATAAAGAAACAATGCGTGTTCTGTTGTTCGCACTGGCGGCTTTGACAGTCGTTGGTTGCCAGTCCAATTCACCCCTGCCCGCTTACGAGATGCTCGTTACTGAAATCTCCGCGGGCGCCGAACCCAGTATCGTCGTGCTGCGCGAGTCCGTACTGGCAACCGAAGATCTGGCGGCACGCCTCAAGCGGCTGGAAGAACTGGAACTCCAGGCCATGGAGCTGGTGGAAGACGAACCGCTGAAACTCGGCTCCATTGGCAGCGCGATTCTGGACACCTACTACGCAAGCCTCACGGGCCACCTGGTGATGCAGCGTTTCTACGAACACGTCGAGTCGGATGCGGCACAAATGCACGGGCGTTGGCTGCAGCGCATCCTGTCGGCGGTAGAAAACGGAAACGATGGCACGACTCTGGCGCCATTCGTTGCCATGACCGCGGTGGAGGCCAAGATGTACGCGCTGGCGAAAGACCTAGAACCCGTGGGATCGCTGTACCAGTTCAACGAGCACAATCCGTTCGGTCTGCTCCTGCAAACCCGTGGCACCGATGGGCCGATTCAACGAGTGATCTTCCAACTCGCCGGCACCCAGGCGCTGATCGGGCGCCGCGCCACTGCGAACGATGGCGGTTTCACACCCTTGATGATGATGGGTGAGCTCGCCCGCAGCGGAGACACCGCGGCTCAGGCATCCGTTGGTGGCTTTCTGGCCGCCCAGGATCGCCTGAACGATGCAATCGGCTGGCTGCACGCCGCTTCACGCAGCGGTAACCTTGCCGCAAACAGCATGCTCGCGCGCGTTTACTGGCGCAAAGCACAGACCGCAGAGAGCGAAGAACGCAAACGAGCCGCTATGGACAACGTGCTGGAGAACTACCTGCACGCGGTCGCACTCGGTTCGGCTGAAGCCATGTATGCGCTCGGTGTGCTGTACATCAACGAAGATTTCGGGGAAGTAAACGTCAATTCGGCAGTCCCCCTGATGCAACAGGCAGGCGAACGCGGGCACAGCGATGCCCTGCTCTACCTGGCCCATCTCTACTACGCGGGCGAGACAGTGCCACGTGATCTCGATCAGGCTGAAGGCTACTTCGTGCGCTCGGCGGTGCTCGACAACGCCCAGGCGCGTCTGAGTTACGCCCGCTACCTCATTCAGGAAGCTGAACGGGCGGGCGATCCGCGCACCATGGTGTGGCTCGAGGAGATGGCGAAACAGGACGAAGCGCGCGCCATGGTTCTGCTCGGCAACCTGTATGCACGTGGTATCCAAGCCGACCAGAGCGCCAGGCGAGCCCTGCGCTGGTTCAAGAATGCGATCAAAGCCGCTCCGCAAGACCCGGAAATCGTAAATGAAATCGCATGGACACTGGCGGTAACGGACCTCGAGGATCTGCGCGAAGAACGCTACGCGCTCAGAATCATGACCTCCATGATGAGCGCCGACAGCGAAGCCCGGACCCGCCCGGAATACCTGGACACCTGGGCGGCCGCACTGGCCGCCAACGGGAACTTCGATGCGGCGGTGGAGAAACAGGCACTGGCGCTGAGTGCCGCGCTTGCCAACGACCGCGACGACGTCATAGAGGTGCTGGAGGAACACATGGACCTGTTTAAATCGGGCAGGGCCGTCACCGAAGGGGTGCCCTGACAACGCAAATGTCACCGCCCGGCCTTCGCGACCTTCTGAGGATGGAGGTGCCCCTGATCGATCTGCGCACGCCCGCCGAATTCAGTCGCGGCGCATTTCCCCGCGCCAGCAACCTTCCTCTGCTCACCGACGAGGAGCGGGCGGCGGTTGGCACCACCTACAAACGCCGTGGTCAGAAGGCCGCCATCGCGCTCGGCGAGCGTCTGGTTTCAGGAGACATACGTGTGCGCCGCGTGCAGGCCTGGCTGGCCTTCGCCACCGAACACCCGAATGCCTGGCTGTACTGCTGGCGCGGCGGTATGCGTTCCGCGACGGTTCAGAGTTGGCTGCACGATGCGGGCATGGATCTCCCGCGCGTGGAGGGAGGCTACAAGCGGCTGCGCGCACTGTGCATCAACACCCTCGAGGCGGCCGCTGACGATCAGCAACGACCGTGGCTGATGCTCGGTGGCCGTACCGGCACCGGCAAGACGGAAGTTCTCACCTCGCAGCAAGCGGGTATCGATTTGGAAGGCCTCGCCAATCATCGCGGTTCCGCTTTCGGCGCGCGGGACGCACCCCAACCTACTCCTATCGCGTTCGAGAATGCCCTGGCCGCCGACTATCTTCGTCACCGCACGCTATCGGTACTTCTGGAAGACGAGAGCCGCGCGATCGGTCGCGTGGGTATCCCCGGGTCCTGGTTCGCCCGCATGCAGCGTTCGCCGGTCGTGATCCTCGAGGCGAGTCTGGAAGAGCGTGGTCAGCGGATCGCCGCCGAATACGTACGCGAACCCATGCGCACGGGCAAGACGCCTCAGGAGCTCGAATTCACGCTCAGGGAATCTCTCGGCCGTATCTCTAGGCGCCTCGGCGGCAGACGCCACAAACTAATCGATACCGCTCTCAGCAATGCCTTTGCCCATGGCGACCACACCACCTGGATAACGATGCTGCTCAAATGGTATTACGATCCGATGTACGACTATCAGCTACGCAAGAAAAAGGAGCGCATCGTGTTCAGCGGCTCAAGACCGGACGTGATCGGGTACCTTGAAAACTGGACCCGCTGAGCCTCAGTGATCGTGCCCGTGGGGGACGCGCGACGAGCTCATCGATGCGGGCATCCAGCGATGACGCCTTGATCAGATGCTTGGCCCGCAACAGATTCTCGAGTGCCGCAAGAAAGTGATCGTAGTAGCGCTAATCGTCCTCCGCTTCCGTATGCCGGTCCCAGTCTCCGATGACGCGAAAGAGTTCCGCCTGAAACTCCGCCCACTCATAGTACCCTTCGCTGCACAGTGAGTTGGCGATGCCAAACACACAACCCTGCCACGGTTCTTCGAAAGCGAGTTCGCCATTTGCCATGGGCGGCACAAGTTCGTCCGGTAGCTCAAAGCTCACAATCGGGTCACACCGATCATGCTATCCCGCGTGATCAGCCCCGTGAGCTCTTCGGTATTCAGTGCCTCGCTGCCTCCAGGACATTCCGGCAGCACCATGTAGCGAACCTCGGCACTCGAATCCCCTACCCGCACTTCGACATCGTCCGGCAACTCGGTGCCGAACTCTCTGAGCACCGCGCGCGGTTCGCGCACCACCCGAGACCGGTAGGCGGGGTCCTTGTACCACTTGGGCGACAATCCGAGCACCGCCACGGATAGCAGGAACAAAGCGTACAGATGACGACGTTGTGCACACCCGGTGTGTTTTCCACCACGACGAGTTTCTGTATCTCGCCACCTTCGAACTCGTATTCCGCGATCGCCGGACTCGCATCCTCAAGCAGTGCGGCCTTGAACGCCGGTTCCATCCAGGCGCGCGCCATGAGCCCCGCGCCACGGATCGGCCGATGCGCTCGTTGTACATGGCGATGACATTATCGACGGCGCTCGAATCGAGAACGCCTCTCTCCACCAGCAACGACTCCAGAGCCTCGGCACGCAGTGCCTAAGGATTCGTTTCGCTCATCCTTCCTCCTCGGGCCTGAGATAGCTCTCGAACTGGGCCGTGCCGCCGACGGCGCGGAATGCGAATCCAGTTGCGCAACCCGGGAGGCAATTTCCTCTCCGGACAACACGCCGGATTCCAACAACAGCGTTTCCAGCCCGCCAAGCCAGCGGCCATAGTAACCGTGCGTGAAATAGCCAACGGGATCTATTCGCTCGATCGCGTGTCGAAACTGATCGCCACTGCCAAACGCCTGTCCGCCGACTCCCATTACCATGGCGAACACCGAAGCGTGCCAGCGTTCGACAAAACCAACAGGATCACTCGTCGGAGCCACCTCGCCAAACCCCTGCTTACCCCCGAGATCGTGAATGCCGTCCGTACCGAATCTCCCTCCTGCCGTCTGCGCGGTCTACATCATCCGAAAAACAATTCGCACTGCACCACAACCTCATCGAGCTGGTCGTGGTGGGCCCAGTGTCCCGCATCCGTGATTGTTTCCACGCGTACATCCCGGAAATAAGCGTCGGTGCCATCGTGTCCGATACGGTGGTCGAATCCGCCGTCCGCGTTGAGAATGAGCACGGGGCAGGTGATGCTGGACCACAGCTGCACGATCTGATCTTGTGGGATACCGTAAGCCCCCCACGCATGCGTATAGTTGTCGAACTTCCAGCTATACGTACCGTCCTCATTCTGGTTGGCGCCATGCACCGTCAGGTGGCGTGCCTGATCCGGGCTGAGATGCGGATTGGCCCGCTGCATGCGAGCCACGGCTTCATCGAGGCTCGAGTAGCGTCGCACCAGCCGACCGGCCAGATCGCGGTTTCCCCGCACCCATTCCCGCACCCGCCGGTCGGCAGCCATGCCTTGCGTCCAGCCCGGCCACAAGCCGATACCTTCAATGGAGACCAGACGCGCCACGCTGTCCGGATAAGCACCCGCATACAGCGCTGCAAGGCTGCCGCCCATGGAGTGCGCCACCATGGTCACCGGTGCGAGTTCCGCCTGTTCGACAAGTTGTGCAAGATCGTATACGTAATCGAGCTGCTGGTAGGCCCCGCCCTGCGCCCACTCCGAATCCCCGTGCCCGCGCAGATCCGGCGCAATGACCCGGAAGCGGTCGAGAAACGCTTCTGCGAACCAATCCCAGCTTCGGCAGTGGTCCTGTATGCCATGCACCAACAGCAGCGCCGGAGCTTCGTCCAGTTCCGGAGGCTGGCCCCAATCAAGGTAGTGCAGCCGTAGGCGCTGAGAGAAGTAGCTGTGGGAGGTTGGTCTTCTGGTATTCAACGGTGTTGTATCCACAATCGAGGTGCTCGTGCACGATAGTGCACGCGTACGATAGTGCGCGTACACCTTGTCAAAAAAACGTTACCTATGGTTGCATTGTATGTTACCGATGGTAACATTATGCTCATAGAGTGATGACGCGAACAAAGTCCGGGAGATTATCGCCGCGTCTGAGACCTCTGAACAGTTGTCGAGGGGTACCCGAATTCCCCCCCCTCCCTTCCCCTCGGGTATCCCTCCGTTCTTCCCCTCCTTGGTAGGTCGGGGTTCGGGATCACTAGATCCCAACCCCCCTACGCTTTTCTTGTCTCTTTCAGGCCCTATCTACCAAGCGTCCCACTAGATCTCCATGCCGCCGTGAACGGGATATTCACGAGATAGGCAACACCCCCCGCGACAAGGGCAAGGCCCGGCTCGGCGTACAGGTCGATCAGCCACCAACCAAGCAGCGGTCCCAACGCTGAGCCCAGGTCGTTCGCGGTTACGTAGCGCGCATAGGCCGCCGAGCGGCGCATCGAGGCAGTGCCTGCCACCCCCGCCTGCAGCGCGGTGCCCGCGACGAAAAACAGCATCACAGCTGCCGTGAACAGCCACCACACGAGCCCCGCCGCGGCCACGATCAAACTCAAGCCCCCGATACCGAAAAACAGTGAAGCGGCAACCGGCAGACCAAGCCGATCGGTCACCGCACCCAGCCAGGGTGCGGCGACGCTATCCAGCACGTACCGCACAGCCAGCAGTGCTCCCGTGAGCGTCGCCGCGCTCATCCAGCCATCTTCCGTGACATATTCACCTAGCGAGGCTCCGAGGGTCGCCATCACCAGTCCCGGCCCCACCATCCCAAGTGTGAAACCCTGCCAGTTGAGCCCAGAACCGGCGATCGTCGGCGCCCCCGGTTCGCTTGCCGGAAAGGTCCTGAATCCGATCCCGGCGAGCCACACGGCAGGAAGACTCAGCACCGCGAGCGTGAGCATGCCGGTGCTGAACCCGAGCAGATCCACCAAAAGCGCACCACCGAACAGGCCCGCGGCGGAGCCAGCCCTCGAAATGCCATTCATTAGTCCCATCGTCCAGCCCGCTTCGCTCACCGGTACGTCGTACATGACACTCTGCACGCCATAGTGGCGGATGAACGACCACGACAAACCCCAGGCGAGTCTGGCGACCAGCAGCACGCTGAACAGGCTGGTGAACACATACGCCGCAGTGGTCAACACACCCAGCACGAACGCCGCGAGAAGCAAAGGGCGCTGGGGCACGATGTCGGATAGACGATGCGCCAGCGCGTTGGTCGCAAGGCGCACTATACGGTTGGCCGCCAGCAGCACGCCGACCTGGAGCCCGGTTATCCCGAGTTCGGTGTAGTACACCGGCAGCACGGCGTACAGCACCTGATCTCCGAGCAGGGAGAACGCGGTTGCGGCGGCGATGAAGAAAACCGGCCGGCGATCCGGCGGTCCTGCTGGACGCTTCTGGTTCACGCCGCTATGTTAACCCCGAGTTGCACACTTCAGGGGAACGCGAGATCGACTACCAGCACCTCACCGTATCCCGAGACGGTCACATCGCCACTGTCACGTTCAACAGACCCGACAAGGCCAATGCGCTGCACTACGATCATTTGACGGAAATCGAGCATGCCGCGCTTTCCTTCCGTGAAGACGCCGACACTCGGGCGGTCGTGTTCACCGGCGCCGGCAAACACTTCTCGAGTGGCGCCGATCTCACCGATACCGGGAAGGCGTACCGGGTACCGCTCGTACAACGCAGGCGACGCATACGCGTCGGCGAGCGCGCCATTCGCGCACTGCGCGGCATCGACCAGATCACAATCGCGGCATGGAATGGCGCCGCGATGGGCGGAGGGGCTTGTGTCGCAACGGCACTGGACCTTCGCATCGGTGCCGACGATTGTTTCATCCAGTATCCCGAGATCGACATTGGCGTAAACCTCATGTGGCAGAGCCTGCCACTGATCACGCAACTGGTGGGGCCGGCGAGAGCCAAACGGCTGGTCGCGGGAGGTGAGCGCGTGTACGCGCAGACCCTGGAACGCTGGGGTGTTTTGGATGACCTGGTGCCCCGTGCCGATCTGCTCGAGAAGGCTCGCGAACTGGCCGCCTTCTACGCCGGCAAACCTCCGATCGCCGCGCAGATGATAAAACAGAGCGTAAACCACCTACTCGACGCTCTGAGTCAGTCCATCATGCACATGGACGCCGACCAGAACCTGTACACGCAGACGAGTGACGATCGCAGGCAGGCAATCGAAGCTTATCTCGCCAAATCGAAGCCGACTTTCTCGGGCAACTGACCACCAAGCCAGTGCTGTAGTACCAGCATCAGTCGGGTACGTGCAGAATCAGTTCACCGCCATCCTCACAAACCTCGGGACGCCGGATGAAACGGCAACTGCTGCCAGACACACACTCGCCACTGGCCAGGTCGAACTCGTAGCCATGCCATGGACAATGCACTTTGCCATTTTCTATGGGAGCTGCATCGAGCGGGCCCAGAAGGTGCGGACACAGGGCGGGAAACGCGACCCAGCCATTGTCGATCCGCGCAATGCGAAACTCACGACCGCTGTGTTGCGCGATCAACGCCTCTCCCCGATCGAGCCGTTCACGCAACTCGTCGCTACGGCCGATCACGATGTCACCCGCCCGAAGCGGTTCGATGCGCCGATTAAGCTGCCTTGCGCGCTGCACCATCATCGGCACGTCCCCATCGTAGAGCGTCTCATACGCGCGGGCATAGGCCTGGCCTACTTTCGCCCGCGCTTCTGCGGGCACATCCGGAACGAAAAAATCCACGTTGATGTCCACGCGCTCCGGCCCGATTTCGAATGCATGCGTCCAGATCTCGGCACCCCTGGCGGGGCCTTCCAGATTGCGTGTGATCCAGCGCCGCAGTTCTATATCCAGCCGCAATTCGATCAACAGCGTCTGCCCGCCGGGATTGGTCATCTCTGCACGCCAGCCCCAGGCACCGTAGTCGAGGCACCGAATGGATGTGAAGCTGGAGGCGTGCACGTAAGGCAGGTGTTCCCAGTCGAGGACATTTTCGTACATGCGCTCGAGCGTCACCGGAAACACTCTTCGATAGGTGCCGACATGGGCGATGGCGGAGCCCGGATAAGGGCCGCTCACAGCACCGTCAGGCATGATACTTACCAGCACGGCCCTGCTCATCCAAATTCTTCCGGAGCTGCCATCGAAAACAGGCGGAACAGACGTTGTCGGACAGGATTGACAAGGCTCCCGATGATTTGTTCATATCATAGGCAGGGGAGGAAAGGGAGAACACACTGCGTGTCTCCTGATCCACGAGCGGCCGGCATCTGCCGGCCGTTTTTTTCCCTTGAAAACGACGAGGACCTGCGCCGATGGCCCCACCTATTCGTTTCGGCACGTTGGGAGTCGCACGTATCACACCGCGCGCCCTGACCCGCCCCGCAGACTATGCCCCAGAAGTGGCCGTGGTTGCAGTGGCGGCCCGCGATCGCGGCCGTGCCGATGACTTCGCCCGAGACGAACACATTCGATACGTACTGGACGACTATCAGGGCGTCATCGATCACGAACGAGTCAACGCTATCTACAATCCACTCGTGATTTCACTACACAAGGAGTGGACGCTGCGCGCGCTCGAGGCAGGGAAACATGTGCTGTGTGAGAAGTCGTTTGCGTTGAATGAGGGGCAGGCGCGCACGATGGCGGACGCGGCCGCTGAGAGCGGACTCGTACTGATGGATGCCTTTCACTACCGCTATCACCCCGTTTTCCGGCGCGCGAAGGAACTCATCGTCAGCGGCGCCATCGGCACGATCGAACACATAGAAGCCTCTTTTCACGTTCCGGTACGCGATCGGAACGACATCCGCATGCAATACCCGCTCGGCGGCGGGGTGACCATGGACATCGGCTGCTATCCCATCTCCTGGATACGTCACCTCACCGACGAGGAACCGGAGGTGACCGATGCTGCCGCCGTGGAAGGCCCACCAGACATCGATCTCAAGCTGGAAGCGCATTATCGTTTTCCATCCGGCATCACCGCGGCTACATCCGGAGACATGTCGCCGGACGCGAAGTTTCGCGCCGACCTGACAGTCACCGGCAGTGACGGCACTCTGACCGTCAACAATCCGCTGGCACCGCAGACGGGGCATGCCATCACCACCACGACCGCGACCGGCACCTCCACCGAGACCCTGGACCGCCGCCCGACCTACGACTACCAGATGGATGCCTTCATCGACGCCGTGCTCAACGGCACCAAACCACTTACGGATGCCGAGGATGCGGTGAAACAGATGCGCGTGATCGATGCCTGCTACACGGCGGCCGGGCTAACGCCTCGAGGCAACTAGCCCGGGTAGACCGCGCGTGTCACGGTAAACCTGAACGCCTCACCGTCGATTTCACACTCGCTGCCGTCCTCGAGCCACGGGTCATGCTCGAGTGTAGTCGCGAGCGTCTCGCTCATCAGATATTCACGGTGCCTGTCAACGGCCGCCAGCAACGCATCGTCGCCTTGATAGCGCACAACGATTCGATCTGCCACGTGCAGACCCTTGTCCTTGCGCGCGCGCTGGATGCGATTGACGATTTGACGGGCCCATCCGTCTTCGATGAGCTCCTCGGTCAGCGTGCAATCAAGCACAGCGGCGATATGCGTATTCGACACCACGTCCGTACCATCGCGTGGGTGCTGCAACACCTCGATCTCACTGCTGTCGAAACGCTCACCGTCGATTTCGATGAAGCCCTCGCCCTGGAATCGTGCGATGGCATCGGAATCGAGTTCGCGTATGGCCTGCTGGAAGGTCTTCATACGCTTGCCAAGACGCTTACCTAGCACCGGAAAATTCGGCTTCGCAATCAGCTCGATGTACTTCTCCTCCTGTACGTCGTAATCGACACGCTGCACGTTGAGTTCCGAGGCGACGTAGGTTTCGAGCTCGGCCAGTCCCTCCAGTAACTGTTCGTCACGGCTGATGATCGTGAGCGATGCCAGCGGAGTGCGCACCCCGATCTTCACTTCCTCGCGTTTCTGCCGTCCGAGCAGGATGACATCCTGCATGCGCGACACCGCCTCCTCGAGTGGCAGATTGGCGTAGCCTGCCTCCGGCTCCGGGTAGTCGCAAAGGTGCACGGACTCCGGCTTGGGTGTCGGGTGGCTCAGGGCCGCCAGCTGTTGATAGATGTGCTCGGAGAGGAACGGTGAAAAAGGTGCCAAGACCTGACACAGTTCGTGGAGAGCCGTATACAGCGTGCTGTAGGCGGCAATCTTGTCCGCTGTGATGTCCTCACCCCAGAAACGGTCGCGATTCAGCCGAATGTACCAATTGGTCAGATCCTCGATGAAGTCGAACAACTTCGGTACCACGCTATACAGGTGATAACGCTCCATCTCATCGGCAACGCTCTTTTTCAGCGTCTGCAGGCGTGACAAGATCCAGCGATCGAGTGGGTTGTCACCATGGTGCAGTCCCTTGTCCGGCGACCATCGATCGATCTCGGCGTACGTCCTCAGAAACGAGAAAGCGTTGTACCAGGGCAGCAGCGCGCGGCGCGTCATGTCACGGACACCGGAGTCGCTGAACCGCTGCTCCTCACCGCGCACGAGCCCCGAGTTGATCAGATACAGCCGCAACGCATCAGCCCCGTAGTTATCCATCAGCTCGTCGGGGGGGGTGTAGTTTCTCAGCCGTTTCGACATCTTCTTGCCGTCTTCCGCCATCACCATGCCGTTGACGATGACATTGCGGAAGGCGGGCTTGTCGTAGAGTGCCGCACCGAGCACGGTCAGTGTATAAAACCATCCCCGCGTCTGATCGAGACCTTCGGCGATGAATTCGGCCGGGAAACCCGCCTCAAAGATCTCCTCATTCTCGAACGGATAGTGCAGCTGCGCATAGGGCATGGAACCCGACTCGAACCAGCAATCGAGCACTTCCGGGATGCGCCGATACGTGCCCGGCTCGCCCTCTACTTCGAACGTCAGATCATCCACGTGTTCGCGGTGCAGGTCCGTGAGCCGCACCCCTGTGCGTTCACGCACCTCCTCGATGGACCCAAGGCAAACCTGGTTGCCTGTCTCATCATTGATCCAGATCGGAATGGGGGTGCCCCATACCCGATTGCGTGAGATGGCCCAATCGGTGACGCCCTCCAGCCAGTTGCCGAACCGGCCGTCCTTGATGTGTTCCGGCACCCAGTGCATCTGTTGGTTTACCGCCAGCAGCTTGTCCTGGATCTCGGTGACGCGAACGTACCATGAAGGTACTGCACGGTAGATCAGTGGCGTGTCCGAGCGATAGCAATACGGATAACTGTGCTCGACGGTATCGTGGCGATACAGCATGCCACTGTCCTTCAGGACGCGGATGATCTCCCGATCCGCATCCTTGACATACTGACCGGCAAAATCCGTCACCTCGTCGGTGAACAAGCCCTGCATCGTCACGGGACACACGAAAGCCTCGACGCCATTGTCAGCGAGTACGCGCTTATCATCCTCACCGAAGGCCGGGGCCTGATGCACCAACCCGGTGCCCTCGTCCGCGGTGACGTAGTCGTCCATCAGCACCTGAAAAGCGCCGCGTTCCGTTTCATGCTCGAAGTAGGGAAACAGCGGTTGATAGCGACGCCCCACGAGTTCGCGCCCTCTACAGCGCGCGGAAACCTCGAACTCTCCGTAGGCGGCGATTCGGTCCGCCGCGAAGTAGATCTGTCTGTCTACTCTTGGGTCATGAGCACGCACGTATTCGACGTCCGGACCCACGCAGACCGCCAGATTGCAAGGCAGCGTCCACGGCGTGGTGGTCCACGCGGCGAGGAACGCATCCTCGTCTGCCAGTTTCAGCAACACCGTGATCGCCGGGTCCTGCACGTCCATGTAGTTCGACGTCGCCTCGAAGTTGGACAGCGGCGTTTCGAGCGCAGTGGACACCGGCATGATCTTGTTGCCTTTGTAGATCAGGCCCTTGTCCCAGAGTTGCTTGACTACCCACCACACACTCTCCATGTACCAGGCGTCCATGGTCTTGTAGTCATTCTCGAAGTCGACCCAGCGACCGAGACGCGTCACCGTGTGGCGCCATTGCTCGACATAGCGCTGCACGATGGCCCGGCAGGCATCGTTGTAACCGGCAATACCCAGCTGTTCCACGGCAGCCTGCGCGGATAGTCCTAGCTGTTTGTCTATCTCGTGCTCGATGGGAAGCCCGTGGCAATCCCAGCCGAAGCGTCGCAGCACGTAACGGCCTTTCATGGTCCAGTAACGCGGTACGATGTCCTTGATGGTGCTGGCCACCAGGTGCCCGTGGTGCGGCAGACCCGTCGCAAACGGTGGGCCATCGTAGAAAATATATGGCTTTTTTCCGCTGCGTGATTCGAGAGATTTTCTGAATACTTCACCGTCCTCCCAGAGCTGGAGAACATCTTTTTCCATTCGAACGAAGGAGAACGGAGATTGTGATTCCTCTGGCTCGGCCATGACGTGCTTCTACCGAATTCCCGGGATTGATGACAGGGCGCGCATTGTACGCATTGCGACGGATGAGGTTAACTAGGACCTGCTGCATTGATTCCTCGAGTCAACGCAGCAAGACACAAGCGGTTCATGGACAACTCAGGGGACGGGAATGGAACTGGGCGCAGTGTTTCCCCACAACGAAATAGGCAGCGACGCCGGAGCCATCCGGGCCTATGCACAGGGCGTGGAGGCCCTGGGGGCCACGCACCTGCTCATCTATGACCACGTGCTCGGAGCCGATCCCAACCGTCCTGGCGGTTTCAGGGGGCCGTATGACAAGGACATCGCCTTTCACGAACCCCTCACCACTTTTGCCTATCTCGCCGGGGTGACTGATACCCTCGAGTTCGTCTGCGCGGTATTGATCCTGCCTCAGCGCCAAACGGTACTGGTGGCGAAACAGGCGGCCGAGGTGGCCGTCCTTTCCGGCAATCGTTTCCGCCTGGGTGTCGGTACCGGCTGGAATGAGGTCGAGTACGAGGGCCTCAACAAAGAATTCTCCAACCGCGGAAAACGTCAGGCGGAGCAGGTGGATCTGCTGCGCAGGCTGTGGATGGACGACGTGCTCACCTACCACGGTGACTATCACACCATCACCGCCGCCGGTATCAACCCGCGCCCCAGCAAACCAATTCCAGTCTGGTTCGGCGGATCAGCACCCGCACTTCTGAGACGCTGCGCCGTCCTCGGTGATGGCTGGATCCCCCAGACAGGCGCGAACGACGCAACCCGCGAAAGCATCGATACCATTCGTACTCACCGCGAGGTGGCGGGCCTCAGCTGGGAAGGTTTCGGCATCCAGGCGCGTGCGGAGTACGCCGGCGGCAGCGCTGCCCGATGGCAGCGGCAGGCGTCGAAGTGGAAAAAACTCGGCGCAACCCACCTCGCCGTCACCACACACAATGCGGGTATGACGAATGCCGACGGCCACGTGGCCCGGGTGCGCGAGTACCTGGAAGCGGTACGCGGTTAAACGCGGCCCGAAGCCGGCCGTGCTGTCAGTCCTCGTCCACGGCCCGCAGAATGTCACCTCCTGATCCCGGCGCGGGAATCTCCACGATACGCTCGTCAACGTCATCGTATTCCAGCCGCAGCGCCCTGCACATCCTGGCATGCACCTCGTAGAGACATGTTATGTAGGTAAACTCGAGAATCTCCTCATCCGTGAGGTGTTCCTTCGGTGCATCGAACAAGCCCGCCGGAGTACGTCCGCCGTGATTCACCAGACAATCA
>DCWG01000129.1:27648-37955 GCA_002327525.1 Gammaproteobacteria bacterium UBA2168
CCGCCGTGATTCACCAGACAATCCGCGTAGGCGAGCACCAGCCGCTCGACTTCCGAAAAACACTTCGCCGCCTGCCAGTGCGGTACGGCTTCGATCCGTTCTTCCTTGAAGCCAAGGTAGCGCATGGACTTGCAATGTTGTGAGAAGACGAATTGGCTACCGCGCACCTAACCTGCACGGGTCTGGCCCAGTTCACGAAGCATCGGGTGGAGCTGGCGATTCTCGCTGCGATATAAGCGAAACCCCTCCACCGCGTGATCGAAGCAATCCAGTACCAGAGCAAAAACCGTCCACTAGTTACCCGACGTACCCGTATCGGTGCCCGGCTCGGCCACCGGATCCTCGTCTCCGAACAGAAATCGATACATACGCTAAGTGTGGTCCGGCGCCTCATCGCGACTGACTTCACATAGACGTGGCGTGGTGTCCCCCTGGGATCATTGTTATTCAGGAGATTCTAGCGCGGATCAGCCAGTTACGATTGCCTCGATGGCACAACGCCATTGCCACACCCACTCCACTGACCCTACTGAACCCCGTGCACATCCCGCATCTGTCCTTCCCAGAATGGCGCCCGCAACGAACGACGCAGAATTTTACCGACCGCCGTTTTCGGAAGTTCCTCCATCACGTGAATCGACTTAGGCACCTTGAATCGGGCGAGATTCGCCTTCGCGAACGCCAGCAACTCTTCCTCACCGACCAACATCCCTTCACGCAGCACCACCGAGGCATTCACCGCTTCACCCCATTTTGCGTCCGGCACGGAGAAGGCCCCGCACTCAACAACCGCCGGGTGCGCCACCAGGCAATTCTCGATCTCCGCAGGATAGACATTGAAACCACCGGTAATGATCATGTCTTCGCGCCGATCTGCAAGGTAGATGTACCCACTTTCGTCCATGCGACCCAGATCACCCGTCCGCAGCCAGCCGTTTGTCAGACGCTGTTCGTCCAGGTCCGGACGCTGCCAGAATCCCGGCGTGGCCCACGGTGCCGAGACCCAGATTTCTCCAACTTCACCAGTGGCGACATCCTCACCGTCTTCGGAGCGGATACGCACCTGCGCGACCGCGCACTCCCGGCCCACGGATGTCAGACGATGCCCGCCCTCGGTAAGCGCCTGCTGGTGTTCCCGGGGGCCCATAAAGGTATTGAGGCCGTACGCCTCGGTCTGCCCGAATCCGGTGTACAAGACCTCCCCGAGACGATCGCAGGCACGTTCAACCAGGGACGGAGCCGCAGGTGAAGCGGCATATACGACCGCCCTCAAACTGCCGAGATCCCTTTTTACGGCGTCCTCGTGATCGAGCAGCATGCGCAACAGCGTCGGCACAACCAACATCATGGTGATGTTCTGCTCGTCGATGGTCTCCAGAATGGCGGCCGGATCCGCCTCGGGAAGTATGACCAGACGGGCACCGGCTACCCAGCAGCTGTCCATTGCCCTACCGCAGAAGTGACTCAGCGCCAGCTGTCCGAGAAGACGGTCCTCCGTACCGAGGTCGAATTTCTGGGCCCAGAAATTCATTGCTGCCGACACACTGGCATAGCTGTGGGTAACACCTTTCGGTTGACCGGTAGTGCCTGATGTGTAGAGGATCTGGGCAATCTGCGACGGTGGCCGGTCGACGAGCGTCAACGAACCCTGTGGCGCTTCCTTAGGCGAGAGATCGATGACGCCCTCGCCCCCTGCGAATGCCAGAAGCGTCAACCCTTCGTCGGACGCAGAACGCAGCGCCGCCACTCCCGCCGACGTCAGCGCGATGGCAAAACGGGCACCGGAATCAGCCAGAATGTAGCTGTGCTCTCGGGGTGTCAGCGCCCCGAGCAGCGGCACGAGTACGCCGCCGGCTCTGGCGATGCCAATGACCGACTCGACATAAGCAATGCAATTGTGTTGCAGCACCGCGACCCGCTCCCCCACTTCGAGACCGGCGTTTTGAAGAGACAGGGCTATGCCGCTGGCCCTCACATCCAGTTCGGCGTAGGTTCGGGTCTCATCCCCATCCACCAGAGCGATGTGATCCGGCCAGTGCCGCGCCGCCCGCGCAGGATAATGAGAGTAGGGATGAATCATGAGTCTTCACCCATATGGCGCTCGGCAGGACCAGTATAGTGAGCGCCGAGTTCGTCCGGGATGATACGCAACGGCACGCCCTCGCGAATCTCCTCCGTTATGTGCGCAAGCAGAGCCATCCCATAATTCAATGCGCCCATACCGCCTATGATCAACGGGTCGAACTCCAGGTCCGCGAGGATAGCACCGAGAGCGCCGGCGAGATTGATCGGGATGTGGCGTCCTTTGCGATCTTCGAGTTCGCTTTCGATGGCGTCCAGCAAGCAGCCATGGCCGCGCCATCCGTCTCGCTGCATCGCAAGACGACGCACGGTAACAGCTCTGGGTTCCGCCTCCTTGTGCAACGGGTGACCCAGTCCGGGAACGGCGGCACGCCGCTCCAGCCAGAGATCGACCGCGCGTGCACTCGCCTGCTCCACGTCCAGATCCCACGCGGCGGCCTCGATCAGCATCTCGGCTGGCTCCTGCGGTGAGCCGGTAACCGAACCCGTCGCCAGCATGCCGCTCGCCAGCGCCGGGACGACGGAGTCCGGGAACGCCGATGCTGTGAAGCGCGCCGCACCGACCGCCGCGCTGATGAACTGCTGATCCATGCCGCTGCGCAGTACTAGATCGAACAGAGCCGTCTCACGCTCATCCGGGAGCTCTCCGCGCAGAATGAGAAACGCCGACTCGGTGTAGCTCAAGCGTTCGATCAGTTCCTCGACGGGGTAACCTCGCACCAGGATCTTGCCGCCCTGGGCACGGCTTATACCGGTGCTCCAATAATCTCCCCATTCCCCGGAGGCCATGTATTGACCAATGTGTCTGCGGCGCTGTGTTTTCGGGCGGTCAGTCATTTTCACGTCCTCGCGGGGGAGCTGATTGATGGATCGGTGCTACCCGTACCGACAGGTACGAATCGCGGTAACAGGAAACCGGCTTCTGATTGAAAACAGACTTCCACACGTATGCCTATGGCAACGGCTTCAGGCGCACATTCGACGATATTGGATATCATCCTTGGCCCCTCTTCCAGCTGAACTAGCGCCACGACATAGGGTGCAGGAATGGCTGGATGATAGGTGCGACGGTAGACCGCGAAGCTGACTACCTCGCCCCTGCCGGACACGGACTGGAAGTCCGGATCGCCCGACCAGCATTGCGGGCAGTTCGGTGCCCCGGGCATGAACCGGTGCCCGCAATTCCGGCAGACGGCAACTCCCAGCTGCCGATTCTGACAAGCCTCCCAGAATGGTCGGGTGAACGTTGTTGGCTGGGGTAACGGATATGCTTCGCTCCCTGTGGCGCTCATGGTCTCTCCCTCAAGCTGCGAGGATCAGGGTCGAATGCGTATTCATACCCAATCCGTGGCCCGTAACCAACGCTATCTCAGGTGCGTCGAGCTGCCGTTCACCCGCGATCCCACGCAGCTGCCGCACCGCTTCGATGATATGCATCATCCCGCCGCCGTACCCTTCCGCCAACAGTCCACCACTGGGATTGACCGGAAAACTCCCGCCCGGACCAATGCGGCCTTCCGCGACGAATGCGCCGGCCTCTCCCCTTTCGCAGAAACCGTAATCTTCGAGCTGCATCAACACCACGATCGTGAAACAGTCATAGAGCATTGCGACATCCACGTCGGCAGTGCTCACACCCGCTCGCGCGAAGGCCTCCGGACCGCACCGGGCCGCGGGCAGGGTGTCGAAATGCCCGGGCGAAGACCAGGTCGACAGGCTGCTAGCCTGTCCATGCCCGAGAATTCGTGTCGGCATGTGACGAAGGTCCGCAGCCCGGTCGGAAGAAACCACCAGTACGGCAGCGGCGCCATCCGACACCAGACAGCAATCGTGACGATTGAGGGGTTCGACGATCGAATCGGCGGCCTGGTACTGCTTGAGTGTGAGCGGCTGCCTCTTCTGCGCGTGCGGGGTGCGCATGGCGTGCGCCCGCGCGGCGATGGCGACTTCGGCCAGTTGCCCGCTGGTGGTGCCCCAGCGGTGCATGTGACGGCGAGCCGCTAGCGCATGCAGGCCAACCGCGCCGAACAGCCCGAACGCCGCATCGTCCCCGCGGCCATAGCCGAAAGAACCCGGTGAAGAAAGCGCCGAGTCGCCGTACACGCACAGGCAGACCGAACACAGACCCGCCTCGACCGCGAGTACCGCGCGCTGCACGATGGCGGCGCTGCTGGCGCCGCCGAGAATGTCGGATCCCGCATACGCCGGATCGATACCGAGGTATTGACCGAGCGCCAGATAGTGCGGCGTGATGCCGTCGAGAATACCCTGCGCCGGGCCGGGATCCGTGATCAGCCCATCGACTTCATCCGGCCTGAGCCCTGCATCTTCCACCGCGCGTCTGGCAGCTTCCACCTCGAGGTCGAATGCCGTGCGCTCTGGAAATCGCCCAAACTCCGTGTGGCCGATGCCACCGATCACCGCCTTGCGTGTCATTCGTTCGTCTCTCCATCAGCCCCAGTGTCGGGCGCGACGCACACGAAGCTGCCTGCTTCGTCGACATTACCTCTGCCCCGGTAGCGTGCAACGCCGGGATAGCTGCACAGCGGACGGGACCGGACCACCTCACCGCTGGCGTCCCACTGCGCGGCGATCATTTGCCGCGGTTCGATATCTCGTTCCACCCAGCGTTCCAGCGCAGCCAGCGGGTCGAAGTGATCGGGGATGTTGCGCGGTGGTTCGAAACAGTGTCCGGCTCCGGGAATCATGAACAGGCGCAGGAACTCATCCACGGCTCGCTGACCGCCCATCGTCTCGAGCACGTCCTCATAGTAGCCGATGGTCATCTCGGGGATGGCTGCCGGATCCGCGTAACCCTGATAAAGGATTGCCTTACCACCCCGATCTCTGAACCGGCCGAGATCCGTGGCATCCGCGCGTACCAGCTGGCGCATGGTTTCCATCTGCCGGGGATACACATCCAAGTCGACATCCAGGGGGCTGAATTCGGGGCCCGGGTCACGCTCGTACATGATGTAGCGGATCAGCCCGTCAGAAAACAGATAACCGGCACCTTGCTGACCCGGCGCCGGTGCATACCAGCGCCGCCAGTATGGTTCCGATCCCTGGGGCATTCGAAACGGCCAGTCCACGCCGTGGCCGTTCTGCAATCCCGCATACCAGCCCTCTACGGTCTGAACTTCTTCGCGGGTCAGACAAGCACCTTCATTCTCGCCTACGGAGCACAGGAGCGTTCGCGCATCGAACCTGCACTGTCGCGGGTCGGCGATCAGACCGTCTGTGAGACCATCGCGCGCGTCGCACTCCTGCACAACCGCGTCGTGCAGTACCGCGAGTTTCTTGTGATCGAGTATGTACCGGCCCTGCGCATCGGTATTGGCCGCCGTGACGGCGACGGAATACAGCGACAGGGTTCTCCAGTCGAGCGCAGGCGCGCCGATGATCACCCCGTCGAATAGCTCGGGGTAGCGCTGCATGGCAATGGCGCCCATGCGGCCGCCGTTCGAGCAGCCCGAAAAGTAGGAACGCACAGGCGGTGATCCATAAAACCGAGCGACGATTTTGCGCGCCGCGTGGGTCACTGCGGGAATGCTCCGGTGCGCCCAATCGATTTCTGCGCAACGATTCTGATATGCCCAGAACGCATCCACTCGACTCTCTCCCCAGTGCCCCGCGTCGGACGTCACCACCGCATAGCCTCTGGCGAGGGCGACGTTTATGGCGTTGGAATATCCGGACCGATCCGGAAGTACCTCTCCGCAGAACCCACCGCAGCCCGCCATGTAGAACTTTCCGTTCCAGTTCTCGAGTGGTAACCGGACCTCGAATCCGATGGCTGGCCGTAGTGTTCCCCGCACCCGGCAATAGTCCGGAACTGGGACGACCGTCGCACCCACTTCGTCGCGCGGCCACTGCGATGGCTGCGAATCCGACTGACGAACCGGCTTTGTGCTCAGCGCGCCAACCGAATCGACCACCACATCAGCGAGTTCGACACAACGCGCATCGGGCACGCTCATCGCCAGGAGTGCCGGCGAGGCAATCAAACCCAGCAGTAAGCACAGCACCCTCATATTTGAGTGTTCCTCAGTAAATGAGCTATCCTCAGATCCTCAGGATTATAGCTTTGGTTCTCCCGGATGCAACCGGGTCAGAGGTGCCGATGAACGATGAACTCAGTGTCGAATCTCGTGAGATTCTCAGTCAGTCCGATCGCTTTGCCCGGGAACAGCTCTACCCGCTACAGCAGAAGATGGACGACGAAGAATGGTGGCCGGATGACGTGTTCCCCAGGCTCGGTGAGATCGGCTATCTGGGGGTAACGGTGCCGGAGATCTATGGCGGTGCGGGGCTGGATTTCTTCTCCAGCACCCTGATCTTGCAATCGATTACGAAATGGAATCCGGCCGTCGGCTTCAGCTATGGCACGCACGACAATCTGTGCGTCAACAACCTCCTTCGCAATGGAAACGAGGACCAACACGCCAGGCACCTGCCGGACCTGTGCTCTGGAAGGAAGACAGGCGCCCTGGCGCTCACAGAACCCGGTGCGGGTTCTGATGCCATCGGGAGCATGCGCACCACCGCCCGCCGCGAGGGAGATACCTATCTGCTGAATGGATCCAAGCAGTTCATCACCAACGGGCCCATCGCGGACGTCGTCCTCGTCTATGCCAAAACCCGGGCACAGGACAACGGGCCGGAACGGGTTTCGGCATTCATTGTCGAACGCGCTTTCGAGGGCTTCGCCTCCGGTAAAACGCTGCGCAAGATGGGCTACCGTGGCAGCCCTACCAGCGAACTGGTGTTCAGCGATTGCCGGGTACCGGCCGAAAACCTCCTCGGTGAGGAGCATCGTGGCATCTCCGTACTCATGTCCGGACTGGATCTGGAGCGCGCCTTCCTCGCGGTGAGCACGCTGGGGCTGGGAGAACGCGCGCTCGAGCTGTCGCTCGACTACGCCACGACGCGCGAACAGTTCGGACAACCGATCGGAAACTTTCAACTCATACAGGCGAAACTGGCCGAGATGTACACGTCACTGGAAGCATGCCGTGCTTTCGCCTACCGGGTTGCCAGGGCGTGCAACGATCTGCGCGCCGACGAGGGCGGGCGCGGGGAAATACACAAACTGAGCGCGGCGGCCGCGCTATTCTGCGCGCAGCAGACCCGCTCCATCGTCGACCACGCGGTGCAGATTCACGGCGGGTCCGGATTCATGTGGGAAAGTGAGGTCAATCGGCTCTATCGCGCTGCAAGAGCACTCGAGATCGGTGCAGGCACCAGTGAGATTCGCAAAATGATCATTGCCGGTGAGCTGACCGGGTCCTGACGCCCCCCGCACAATGGCGCCACTATCGCGACCGCCCCGGGGACGATTATGTCATGATTTCAATATTCCTGAGTAACACTTGACATTCGAGTGAAGCTAATAAACCCTTGGCCGCCACGTGACCGCTTCACCAGTGAGACAAACAGACAGAGACAAACCATGACCGATTTCAGTTCCTATCAGTTTCTCGAGGTCTCGATCGACGACGGTGTGGCGACGATCACGCTGAATCGCCCGAAACTTCGTAACGCCGCACACGATCCCATGCATCAGGAGCTGGAGACCATATTCTCCGACGTGGGTGCCATCGACTCGGTTCGCGCCATCGTGCTGACCGGCGCCGGTGAGGCGTTCTGCGCAGGCGGAGATGCCTCATCCATGGATTCCGGCGAGTTCATGCCGAGCGGACCCCGCATTCCATTCAACGGCGTACGCCGGTTGGTCAATCACATGCTCGATGTCGAGCAGCCGATCATCGGCGCCATCAACGGTGACGCGGCCGGGCTCGGCGCGACGCTCGCGCTGATGTGTGACATCACCTTCGTCGCTGAAACCGCCCGAATCGGCGATACCCACGTCAAGATGGGACTCGTGGCGGGGGACGGCGGCGCGATCATCTGGCCCGCACTCATCGGCATGGCCCGCGCCAAGCAGTATCTGTTCACCGGTGACTGGATATCGGGAAGCGAGGCCGAACGCATCGGGCTGGTGAATTTCGCATTGCCGACACCCGAGGTACTCCCCAAGGCGAATGCCTTCGCACGCAGGATGGCTGATGGCGCGCCCATGGCGATCCGGTGGACGAAGTACTCGATGAACAAGCTGTTGCGAGAACAGGTCAACCTGGCACTGGATACATCGATGTTTCTCGAGGCGGCAACCATGGGCACCGAGGATCTGAAGGAAGCTGCCAGCGCCTTTCTCGACAAACGCCCGGCCAGATTCCAGGGCCGGTAATCGCAAGCGTGGCCGTTCCT
The DNA here is from genome assembly GCA_002327525.1 of Gammaproteobacteria bacterium UBA2168. Taxonomy (GTDB): domain Bacteria; phylum Pseudomonadota; class Gammaproteobacteria; order Pseudomonadales; family Azotimanducaceae; genus JASLQO01. The sequence goes on from DCWG01000129.1 coordinate 36,001, forward strand.
CGATGAGCGCACCCCTCACCAGGTCGTACTATCCGGCCGATACATCCCAGCCAGTGCACGATTCGACTGTCGCCAGCATACTGCGCCAGGCGGCCATGGATCATCCCGGCTGGACCGGACTCGTGGCTGGTGACACTTTCGGCGAGCCCACCGGCGCTGGACCTTCGCCGAGATGTATTCACAGGCAGGCCACTGCGCAAACGCGCTGCTCACGCGATTTGAGCCTGGCGAACACATTGCGCTCCGGGCACCCAACCTACCCGAATGGGTGATCGTCCAGCTCGCCGTGGGCATGGCCGGTATGGTGCTGGTGCTCCTGAATCCGGCCTACTAGCGCCCCGAACTGGGGTAAGCGCTACACCAATCGCAGGCGACGGGCATCTTCTTCGTACCCAAGTACAGAAACAACCCGCTGGCGGACTGGGTAGACGATGCGATACGCACGAATTCGACTTTGCGCCATGCCATCTCTTTCGACGACTGGGAGATGTTCTACACCAGCGGCTCGTAGACTCGGGCCCTACCGGAGGTAACCCTCACGGATACGGCTTTGATTCAATACACCTCCGAAACCACCGGTGCTCCCAAGGGGGCACGGCTGCATCACCGCGGGGTAACCAACAATGGCCGGTTCATCGGCATAAGCCTCTGTTTGCAGCCGGGTGGCGCCTTCCTGAACCCCTGCCACTGTTTCACGCCGCGGGATGCGTGGTCGCCGTCCTCGGTGCACTCACCAACTCCGCGACGCTGATCCTGCCAGAGGTATTCGAACCGGGCCTGGTGCTCGATATGTGTGAGCGCGAGCGTAGCACCGTCATGGGCCGCGTTCCCACCGTACTCATCACCATGATGGAGCATCCCGAGTTCAGCATGCGAAATCTCGGTTCCCTGAAGACCATCGGCGGTGGCGGAGCATCGGTACCCACGACGCTGGTCGGCAATATCGAACAGACTCTCGGCATCGAGACATCAGGCTCTGACGCCACCATTTCAGTTTTACTGAGTGTCACTTGACATTCGAGTGTCAGTCTAATAATTTGCGGGGCATGACCCAGCCAGGAGAACGGCATGCAGCCGGTACTATCTGAAGAACACGAGATGATGCGCCATGCAGTCGCCGATCTGGTGGAACGCGAGGTGAAGCCCAACGCCCTTCAATGGGAGCGCGACGGGGAAGTTCCCCGCAGCCTGTTCAGCAAACTTGCCGAGCTCGGCTACCTGGGTGTGCGCCTTTCGCCGGAGTTTGGTGGCGGCGGCCAGGATTTCTGGTTCACTGCCGTGCTGCTTCAGGAACTGATGAAAAGCGGTTCCATCGGTGTCGCCGTCGCCATCATGGCGCACGCCGAATTCGCCACCAAGGTCATTGACCGGGGCGGTTCGAGCGCGCTAAAGGAAAAATACGTCCGCCCGGCGGCGGAAGGAAAACTGATCGGAGCACTCGGCGTCTCGGAACCGGATGCCGGCAGCGATGTCGCCGCACTCAAGACCCGGGCGGTTCGAGACGGTAGCGATTACGTCATCAACGGATCGAAACTCTACATCAGCAACGGCACCATCGCCGACTACATCACCACGGCGGTGCGCACGGGCGGAGAGGGACATCGCGGCATCTCACTCATCGTCGTCCCGGCCGACAGCGAGGGGCTTACACGCCGGCGGCTGCAGAAGATCGGCACGCACGCCTCCGACACGGCCGAGATCTTCTTCGATGACGTTCGCGTACCAGCGAGCAATCTCGTCGGCGAAGAGAACAGGGGCTTCGGCCTCATCATGGGTGGATTCGAGGGCGAGCGGCTGGTGCTTTCCGTCATGGCCTGCTCGCAGGCCCGCATGCTCTTCGAGGAAGCGCGCAGATGGGGTCACGACCGACAGGCCTTCGGCCAACCACTACTTGGATTTCAGGTCTGGCAACACCGGCTCGCGGATGTCCTGACCAACATCGAAGCCGCTGAAGC
>DCWG01000157.1:0-10223 GCA_002327525.1 Gammaproteobacteria bacterium UBA2168
ATGCACGCCATTGTATTGAGCGTTCTCGGATGTTGCGATCAGTGCCTGGGGGTCGTGGTCCACCGCCAGTACCGGAGCAGCACCCAGCGCTTTGGCGGCAACCGCGAGAATGCCGGATCCGCACCCATAGTCGAGCAGCGAACGTCCGGCGACTACGTGCTTGGCAATCCAGTCGAGGCAAAGCCGGGTAGTGGGATGGCCCCCGGAGCCAAAGGCGAGGCCGGGATCCATCCTAAGCACCCTGCCTTCGAAGCCGTCATCCACCTCGAAGTGATGGGGCGCGATCAGTAGTTCCGGTCCCGCCAGGTACTCACGTACCTCGTCACGCCAGGCATTCTGCCAGTCTGCATCCTCGACAAAATCCACCTGCAGCGGATTGTCCCGCGCGGCCAGGTCACCGACTGCCTGTTTCAGCGTTGTGATATCGATATCGATGTCGAACAGGGCGCGCAGTCGGTTGCGCGTCCAGGTCGGTGTCTCCCCGGGCTCGGGTTCCACCACATCGGGCTCTCTGGCGCTGGCCGGCAGGATGTCCACGGAAACCGCGCCTGCTTCGAGCAAAACATCCGACACCTCATCGACGCGAGCTTGCACGACATCGAACGCCACCGATAGCCAGGGCAACTCGAATCCTCGTCTGACGGCGCTAGGAGATCCGAAACAACGCCTGACCGGTAGCGATGGGTTGCCCGTTCTCCACCAGTACTTCGGCGATGGTTCCGTCTCCTTCGGCGGTGATTTCATTCATCATCTTCATACTCTCGATGATGCAGACAATCGAACCGGCCTCCACCCGGGCGCCCACCGGCGCGAAAGGTGTCGCATCCGGTTCCGGCGCCACGTAGAAAGTCCCGGCCATAGGCGCCGTGATCATCGCGCCGGCACGCTCCTCAGCCATGGGCGTCACTGGTACCGACAAGGGATCTGCCGCTATCGGCGCCGCCACCACCGGCCTGCTGGTCGGGCGCACAATTCGTACACCCTCGTCTGCGGTTTTTACCTCCAGTTCGCTGATACCGGACTCTTCCACCAGTTCGATGAGTTTCTTGATCTTGCGTAGATCCACTTCGTTCTCCCAGGAAACTGTAACTAATCGTCGATGCGGGCTGCCGCCGCGCTGGCAGCGTATTCGTAACCATCCGCCCCAAGCCCCGTGATTACCGCCACCGCGATATCGCTGAGATAGGAGGTCTGGCGGAACGCCTCACGCGCATGGACGTTGGACAGATGGACTTCGATGAAAGGAATGGCAACACTCAAGAAAGCATCCCGCAGCGCGATGCTGGTGTGCGTGAAGGCACCCGGGTTGATGATGATGAAGCGTACATCGTCGCGCTTGGCCTGATGCACCGCTTCGATCAATTCGTGTTCCGCGTTGCTCTGAAGGAAGCTCACCTCATGAGCAAGCGTGCTCGCGTGCTGGGCGATACGCGTATTGATCTCCTCCAGCGTATCCGTGCCGTATATTTCAGGCTCCCGCGTTCCGAGCAGGTTGAGGTTGGGACCGTGCAGGACCAGTATGCGGGCCATGGCCGTCTCCGTGCGACTTTGCGTGGCAAGGCCGTGATTGTCGCAGAACGCCTACGGCGATACCAGCCCATATAGGTGCATTTTAAGCGAAGTTACGGGTCAGTTAGCGGCAATTTGCCTGGAGTTTCCATCATAGACCTGATTCAGCACAGCCTCTAGATGGGTCGAAAGGGTATCCGCATCGACTTCTCCCTGGATCCTAAATTCGGCGATCTCGTCACCATCGTTCCCAAAAAAAACCAGGCTCGGGGGGCCGAATAGCCCATAGGCCTCCAGCAACGCCTTGTCTTCGTCGTCATTGCGGGTGACGTCCGCGCGCAGCAGATGAAAAGCCCTGAGACCCTTGGCGACGGCCGGATCCGGAAATACCCTGCGTTCCATGACCTTGCAGGACACGCACCAGTCGGCATAGAGGTCGAGCAGGGCAGGTCGGCCATCGGCCCGTGCCCGGCGCACCTCTCCATTCAACTCATTGAGAGTCTTCACCGGATGCCACACCACTTCGGTTTGCACGGGTGCACCCTGCGTCACGCCGGATCCCTGTACCAGATTATGCAGCGGCCTCAACGGATCCTCCGCACCGCTCGCAGCACCGATGAATAGCAGCACTCCGTAGATCAGGCTGAACACACCCGATGCTTTCCAGAGTTGCGCCCAACCTCGCCGCTCGTTGAACTCGAGCGCGCCGAGGTACACGCCGCTGCCAATCAACAGCGCCGACCAGAGCAGGAGCGTTGATGCGGGCGGTATCACCCTCTCCAGCAGCCAGATCGCGACGGCCAGCAATCCCACGCCAAACACGGCCTTCACCGACTCCATCCACGCACCGGCCTTTGGCAGCAATTGACCACCGGTCGCGCCGATGGCAAGCAGCGGCAGGCCCATCCCCAGGCCCAGGGCCAGCAGAGCGAGCCCCCCAAGCACCGCGTCCTCAGTGGTGCTGATGTAAACCAGGGCGCCTGCCAGAGGTGCCGATACGCAGGGGGAAACCACCAGGCTCGACAGCGCGCCCATGATGAACACGCCCACATACTTGCCGCCCTTGTGCTGATCGCCAATGGCATTGATGGCGTTCTGCCACTTTGCCGGTAACTGGAGTTCGTAGAATCCGAACATCGACAACGACAGGGCGACGAAGACGATCGCGAAGGTCACCAGAACGGCAGGCGACTGGAGTGCCGCCTGCAGATTGAGGCTGGCGCCGAACAAACCCATCAGCGTGCCAACAAATGCAAAAGTGAGCGCCATGCCAAGCACGTACGCCAGTGACAGCCCGAACGCGCGGCCGCGCGTCAGCTGCGCCCATTCTCCCACGATGATGCTGGAGAGAATGGGTACCATGGGCAGCACACAGGGCGTGAAGGTGAGCGCCACGCCAGCAGCGAAAAAAAGCGCCAGGGCGGTCAGCAGACTGCCCCCGGAGAGGAGTGAAGCGAGCTGTTGTTCTTCGCTCACACCCACGGGAAGTACGGCTGTACCCGAGGCGGCCGAAGTACCTCTATCGGCTCCGCTCACCGGCATACTCACCCATTTGAGTTCGGGCGGATAGCACAAGCCCGCATCGGCACAGCCCTGATAGGAAATGCCCACCTGAATCGTGCCACTATCGCCGGCGGTTACTGGAATTCGTGCCGTGGCCTGGTGATAGTAGACTTCTACCTCGCCGAAGTACTCGTCGACCTTGCGCTTACCGGGAGGAATCTCGGGCGACCCAAGCACGACACCGGATCCTTGCTCGGCTTCGAAACCGAAACGATGCCGGTACAGGTAGTACCCATCCGGCATGTCCCAACGAGCCTGCAGCGCGCCATCCGGCCCCGTTTCCGTCGACAGCACGAACGCCTCGTCAACGGGCAGGAATTCGCGTTTCTCATCGAGCCAGCCATCCAGTACCACATCGCCGAGATCGAGATCTGCCGCCAGCACGGCCGGCTGCCCGAAAGCCAGCAGTATCAGGCAGGCGAATTGTCTGCTATGTCGTTTCAGTGTCTTGTCCCCATGATTGGATCCTGGAGTGTCGGTGAGTCAGCCCCAAATGCTCCGACCAGCACCGCGCCATTAAGCTCGTTGGGTTCCTCGTATTGAACCGCCGGACTTCTTACGGGCAATATAGCCCGCCACCGTCCCACCAACCGTGAATGCTCGTTGGATTTTAGGCAAAAACCGCTCATTTGGCTCCTGATTGCGCTCAGCATCCCGGGCTGCGAACTCTCTGCTCCCGAAAAGCAAGCCCCGCTCCCGGCTTCCGTCGAACCCGCGGTGGAGCGCTACATCGACACCTCCCTGCTCATCTCGCTACTCGATCAGGCAGCCGACGCCTACGATCAGGACCAACTCACCTATCCAGAAGCCGGCAGCGCGGTGAGTCTGTACAACGAGGTGTTGGCATATCAACCCGACAATGCGGAAGCCCTGCGCGGCCTCGAGCGGGTGGTGGAGCGCTATGTGCAACTGGCGCTCGAAGCGGCAGAGCGTGGCCACTTGGCGCGCGCACGATCCATGCTGGCCCGTGCCCGCCTCGTGGATGCGGATCACGCCGCCATCCAACCCACCGCCACACAGATTCAGCTTTTTACCGACGCCAATCGTTCGCGCATGTCCCTGAGCAAGCGGGGCCTGACCGAAAGAGATTCTACGCTGAGCGCATCACTCACCGAATACGGCACCGCTGCCAAGCAAGGTAACTGTCGTGCCACAATACGCGCACGCAACGATGCGGAAGGGCGTTGGATCTACCAGCAGTTGAACCGCGGCGAGGGCAACGGCCGCATCCGTGCCGCCTTCCAGATCGCCTCGCCGCCGTCCGTCGAGATGATGTGTTTCGACTGATTGGCAAACGCGCAAACTAACTTCGGAGGCGCTGCGACTATTCAAATGGAGCATCATCCGCCCGGCGCTCGCTTGCCCTGTCCCCATGAGGCGGGGTAGCGTTCTACCCCTGAAAGGCGACTCATAGAACCGCAATGAACTGGAAGTTCTGGGAAAACGACATGGAGGAGATAAGCACCATCGCCGGCTGGACCGCGCGCGGGCTCGGCGGGCTGATGGGCACCTACCTTCTGATATGCACGGTGCTCGCCTGGTGGTGGGACGACGAGAGTGACACCTTTGACGTCGCCGAACACGCCCGCAGCCAGGCCGCTGGCGCCAATCGATCCGTCGTCACCGGGTACACGGTCACCGCCACTCTGGAGCGCATCGCCAACACACTGCTGGAGAAACGCGGCGGTTATCTCTCCAACGACCTGTTCCCGCCTGGTATCTGGATGGACAACGTCCCCAATTGGGAATTCGGCGCGCTGACTCAGGTGCGCGATACGGCACGCGCCTTCCGAATCGATTTCTCGCGCTCACAGAGTCAGTCCATAGAAGACCCGGATCTGTCAGAGGCGGAAGGTAAGTTCTTTTTCGATAATTCGAGCTGGGCCTTCCCTGCCACCGAAAGTGAGTACACGGACGGAATCAATCTGCTGTCCTCCTACCTCGACCGTCTGGCTGACCCCATGCAGCCCAGTGCCCAGTTCTACGCCAGGGCCGACAACCTGCAACAGTGGCTGCAGGGCGTGGAAACCCGCCTCGGCAGCCTGTCCCAACGGCTCTCGGCCAGCGTCGGCAAACGCCAGCTCAACATCGACCTGGCCGGAGACGCGGCTGCCACGCAGGCCACCGAGGTCCCGAGCGAGCAGGAATTCAAAACCCCCTGGCTTGAGATCGACGATGTCTTTTTCGAGGCCCGCGGACAAACCTGGGCACTGATTCACCTGCTTGGCGCCATGGAGAAGGACTTCAGCGACGTGCTGGACAAGAAGAATGCGCGCGTTTCACTACGCCAGATCATCCGAGAACTGGAACCGACTCAGAACACTGTGTGGAGCCCCATGATCCTGAACGGCGATGGTCTGGGTTTTCTCGCCAACCACTCGCTGGTGATGGCATCCTACATCTCACGTGCCAACGCGGCCATAATCGACCTGCGGACATTGCTGGCGCAGGGCTGACCATTGGCACAAAGCGATCGCCCGCTTCGTTCATTTCCGCCAAAACGCCTAAGTTAGCTGTTTAATCGGCGATTGCGTACCGGTATGATGTGCGCCGCCAGCGGGCGGGGTCCGAAAAAAATCAACCAGTTATCTGCTTATATCCGCGTGTTCTCATCATGAACAACGGGCTTTCTTGGGTTTTATACTCTGCACCGGTTTGGCACCTGTGAGGAATTCAAGGGATCCAATATGACTGACATCAACCTGCTACCGCCGATATTCGGCGTGATCGGGCTCATCGCCGCGATTCTGATCTACGGAATCGTCAAGCGCTACGACGAAGGCGCGGACGACATCAAGAAGATCGCAGATCTGATTCACGCGGGCGCCATGGTCTTCATGCGCCGCGAGTACACCATGCTCGCCCTGTTCGCTGGTGTTCTGCTGCTGCTGCTGTACTTTTCGCTGGGCAGAGAGACATCCGTCGCTTTTCTGATCGGCGCGCTGTCATCGGCCAGCGCCGGCTGGTTTGGCATGTACACCGCCACCAAAGCAAACGTACGCACCACGCACGCCGCCCACACCCAGGGCCAGACGCAAGCGTTGTCAGTGGCTTTTTTCGGCGGTTCGATCATGGGCCTGGCGGTTGCCTCACTCGGCCTGCTGGGACTCGGCATCACCTACTATATCTTCGGTGGCGATCCTGAAACCGCGCACAACATTCACGGCTTCGGCATGGGTGCCTCGGTCGTGGCGCTGTTCTCTCGTGTCGGCGGCGGCATCTACACCAAGAGCGCAGACGTCGGCGCAGATCTCGTCGGCAAGCTGGAAGCCGGCATCCCGGAGGACGATCCCCGCAACCCGGGCGTGATCGCCGACAACGTCGGCGATAATGTAGGCGACGTGGCCGGTATGGGCTCCGACATTTTCGAGTCCTATTGCGGTTCCATGATCGCCACCATCGCCATCGCCTCCACACTGAGTGCCGTGGCCGTGAGCCAGCTCGCGCCCGGCATGAGTGAAGGCGACGGCAAAGCTGCACTCATGTTCCTACCGCTGGCACTGGCCTCCGTGGGTCTGATCTGTTCGATCATCGGCATCGGCATCGTGCGCACCCGCTCCAGCTCCTCCCCCGCGCTCGCGTTGCGTATCGGCATGGTCGGCACACCGATACTGTTCATCGCTGTCAGCTATTTCACGGTGGGTCAGATCGGTATCAGCTCCAACATCTGGTGGGCGGTGGTCTTTGGCTCCGTCGGGGGCGTGATCATTGGCCTCGTCACCGAGTACTACACCTCTTCCCGCCCCGTGGTCCGCATCGCCGAGGCTGGCGAAACCGGACCCGCCACCGTGATGATCACGGGGCTCGCCGTGGGCATGCAATCCGTCGTGATTCCGCTGCTTGCCATCTGCGGGATCATCTGGATCTCTACGACGCTGGCCGGCCTCTACGGTGTAGGCATCGCCGCTGTCGGCTTGCTCGCAACCGTGGGCATGACCATGGCGGTGGACGCCTACGGTCCCGTTGCGGACAACGCGGGCGGGATCGCCGAGATGGGTGGCCTGGGGGAGGAAACACGGGCCATCACCGATTCACTGGACGAACTCGGCAATACGACCGCCGCCATGGGCAAGGGTTTCGCCATCGGCGCTGCCGCACTTGCAGCGCTCGCTATCATCGCCGCATTTGTCGAGACGATATCCTTCTCCACCGGTGACGATTTCGTGCTTCACATCGGTAGTCCGAACGTACTGATTGGGCTGTTCATCGGCGGCCTCGTGCCGTTTCTGATCGCGTCCATCACCATGACCGCCGTCGGGGATGCGGCCATGGACATGATCCAGGAGATTCGTCGCCAGTTCCGCGAGATTCCGGGTCTGATGGAAGGCAAGGCAGAACCTGACAGCGCCAAGTGCATTGACATCGCCACCTCCGCCGCACTCAGGCGCATGCTGTTGCCCGGTGCCATCGCCGTGGCGGTGCCGCCGATCGTTGGTTTTGGCATCGGTCCGGACGCGCTCGGCGGCACCCTGGGCGGTGCGCTGCTCGGATGCGTGCTGCTCGCACTCACCATGGCCAACGCCGGCGGTGCCTGGGACAACGCCAAGAAGTATGTCGAGAAGGGTAACCTCGGGGGCAAGGGATCAGACGTACACGCTGCGACGGTAGTCGGTGATACTGTGGGTGACCCGTTCAAAGACACCTCCGGCCCCAGCATGAACATCCTGATCAACGTGATGGCGATTGTGAGCCTCGTTATCGCACCGTTGCTGGTCGACTGATCGGGTAGTCCCGAGGAAAGCGCGCGACGCGCGCTTTCCTCTCGCCTCAACCACCTCCGACAGCGTGGGCGATAAGACCTACAGGCACGTTGATCTACTGTGCCTGCAACTTCACGGCTCAATCCCTCGGTTTCACACTTGCATGCTCGAGCGTTGCGCCGTAACAGCAGTCCAGAGGGAGGACGGCGGCGTCTTGTTCTCACAATAATACAGCGTTCAAAACATTTGTTATCAATGCCTCAGCCCTTCGAATGAAGTTACAAACCGCGACCAAATCGCGGGTTAAAGGTCAGTCGTCTCGTCACATAGAATACGTATTTATGATAAAGCTACTTTCCTATCTTTCGCGCATCATCAGGAGGAAGGGCAAGGGGAAGATGATCTGGACGCCGGCGGTGGCCACGCGCCTTACGGCCTGGACGACAGTACCAGTGGCGATGGCACATCGACCGCGAATCGCGTCATCTCCATTCAGGGTTGCGAGACAATACTGACGGACCGGTTGAACGCTGCCCCGGCCATCCCCTCGGTGGTGTTCAACAACGGTGTTCCCGGCGACAAGCCCTCCCACCTGCTGGAAACCGAATCGGGCGATGCGTACAAGATCGTCGAAGAAATCTAGAATGAACCCTGCGCGCTTGGTTCGTAGCGAACCGAGAGCCGCAACCCGTCGAATGGCACCTCGCGCCGTGACTTAGCCACCCGCCAGGAGTAATTTCCCCTGCAATCATCACATTGGGGAGATAGCTAGTGGTCTGGCAGCCGGAGATCGACGAACTGAACCTGCGCAAGAAGTTTTCGGAGCAGATGGGAGGCCCTGAAGGCGTAGCGGTGCAGCACAAGCGCGGGAAGCTCACCATACGCGAACGCCTGGACCTGCTGGCAGACGGCGGTTCTTTTCAGGAAATTGGTCAGCTCGCCGGAGCTGCCACTTACGAGGGCGACGACCTAGTCGACGTGAGGCCGTCGAACATGGTGATCGGACTTTGTGCACTCAACGGCCGCAAGGTGGTTCTCAACGGCGGTGATTTTACCGTGAGAGGCGGTGCCGCTGACGCATCTGTCGGTAACAAGGGAGGGCACGCTCAAAACATGGCGCTCAGCTGGCGCCTTCCCTACGTGAGACTCCTCGATTCCACCGGCGGCAGCGTCAAGACTTTTGAACAGATCGGGCGCACCTACATTCCCACCAACCCGGTGACACCCGGCATCGAAAAACTCCTCTGCACAGCGCCCGTCGTGTCGGCCGCGCTCGGTTCCGTTGCCGGCCTGCCTGCGGTCGATGCCTGTCTTGCGCACTTTAATGTCATGGTCAAGGGTATCAGCCAGGTCTTCCCCGGCGGCCCTCCCGTCGTGAAGGCAGCGCTGGGGCTGGACATCTCCAAAGAGGACCTGGGCGACGAACGTACCCAGGTCTATGGCAGCGGGGTCATAGACAACCTCGCGAGCAGCGAGGAAGAGGCTTTCGACATGATCAAGCGCTTTCTGAGCTACCTGCCGGACAACGTCTGGCAGATGCCACCCCGAGAACAGACGGGCGACGACCGCGATCGCAGAGAAGAGGCGCTGTTATCCGCGATACCCCGTAACAAACGCAGCATCTACGACCCCCGCGCCATCCTGGACGCCGTACTCGACAGGGACTCGTTTTTCGAGATCACACCCCACTACGGATGTTCCCGAATTCTGGGTCTAGCTCGCATGGACGGTTACCCGGTCGGGATTATGATCAACAATCCCAAACATCAGGGTGGGTCCATGGATGTCGCCGCCGGCACCAAGGTGATCCGTTTCCTGCAGCTTTGCGATACTTTCCATCTGCCCATGGTGTATTTCGCTGACGAGCCGGGATTCATGGTCAGTCCGGAACAGCAACGCCAGGGTATCGTTCGTGCTGGCGCCAAGATGCTGTGCGCCACCCTGCGCACGCGCATGCCCTGGATCACGATCATCATCCGACAGCTCTATGGGGTCGCTGGCCAGTGCCACGATCGCCCGTCCGGTATGTTCAAACGTGTTGCGTGGCCTTCCGGGCACTGGGGATCGATGCACGTTTCCGGCGGAGTGTCTGCAGCATACCGACGCGTGATCGCCGAATCAGACGATCCGGAAACCACGCAGAAGGAAATCGAAGCCAAGCTCGGCGCGCTGTCTTCACCGTTCCGCACAGCGGAGGCTTTCAACATCGAGGAGATCATGGATCCGCGCGACACGCGGCCGATGGTGTGCGAATTCATCGACATGGCACAGGCGGTACTGCAAACCCAGCTCGGCCCGGGTCCAACGCCGTATATGCCCTGAGCAGCTGCTTCTGCTCATCCGGCCGGGGACGTCCTGCCGGGCGTCCTGCCGGGGACACACACCGGCGTCCTGCCGGGGACACACACCGGCGTCCTGCCGGGGACACGTCCTGCCGGGGACACACACCAG
>DCWG01000157.1:10574-15721 GCA_002327525.1 Gammaproteobacteria bacterium UBA2168
AGCTGACGTCCTGCCATCCTACCGGCGTCCTGCCGGGGACTGCCGGGGACACAGGGGACTGCCGGGGACACACACCCGGACTGCCGGGGACACACACCAGCTCTGCCGGGGAGCTCTGCCGGGGACACACACCAGCTAGCGGGCCAGGGGCGGTGAATGCTGGGAGGTGAATAAAGGCTAATCTCCCGCAGCCCATGGAGAAGATCTAGTGGTGCTTCTACTGGAAATCCACCCGCTGGTGCGCTGTGAGCGGGCCAATCCCGGCCAAAGAGACTGATTTACCGATCCCGGCTGCCCGTTCTGCAGCCGCTTACCCGCACATCGCTTACGTTCATCAGCTGGTGTGTGTCCCAGGATGGGACGCATCAGCTGGTGTGTGTCCCAGGATGGGACTAAAATGGTGTGTGTCCCAGGATGGGGATGAGTTCGCAGTGCGTCGTGTTGTTCGTAAACAACTGAATTCGGCGCCAGATCTGCGACAATGGTGTCGATGAGTCGGTGACGCGGGGCGATATGAAGCGTGCCTGGGTCTTGATCCCGCTGGTTTTGCTAGCAACTTCGGTGCATTCGAGCGAAGGGCGCACCAGTTGGGGTTGTGCACCCCTGGGTCAACGCGGGAACGTTGTCTATCTGGTCGAATCCGGCAACCGCAGCTACGTCAAGATCTCGGGGCAGCGTGCCTCGGCACGATACAGCGCAACGGAATCCGGCCAGGAGTGGGTGTTCGGCAACAATCGGATCGTGCTAGATCCCGATGGCCTGGCCCACTACTTCGAGGGTGCGGGTAGCGAGACGACCAAGGCGCGCTTTCGGTGCAAGAAATCCGGTCAGAGCTAGCCGACATCCAGCATCGAGTCAGCGCCAATCGACCAAAACGCCTGGTGACCAGTATGGTCGTGACGTACCTTTAGTTCGTTTCAGCGGCTTACCTCTCACGGGTTCGGCTCGCTTTTCAACCAACGAGATACGAGAAATGTATGAAGCGGCTGACCGGTGTGATCTTACTGATGGTGATTGCAAGCCAGGTGACTCTTGCCGAAGAGCAACGTTCACTGCCAGTGGACGACAACCAGCTGGTGTTCGAGGTCTACAAACAGCTGATTGAAACCAACACCACCCACTCCGTCGGCGACAACACGCTCGCCGCGCAGCGCATGGCAGCATGGCTCTCCGCAGCAGGGTTCGCCGATGAGGATGTTTTCATAGGAGGACCGAAAGAGCGCAAAGGCAACCTCGTCGCACGCCTCCATGGCACCGGTGAAAGGAAGCCGCTGATCCTCCTGGCTCATCTGGACGTCGTCGAAGCCAAACGCAGCGACTGGTCCATGGACCCGTTCACGCTGCACGAAACAGACGGTTACTACTACGGGCGCGGCACCCTGGATGACAAGGCCCAGGCCGCCATCTGGACTGCGAGTATGATTCGCATGATGCGCGATGACCACGTGCCCGATCGCGACATCATCCTCGCGTTGACCGCAGACGAGGAAGGAGGCGGCAGCAACGGCGTCTACTGGTTGCTAGAAAATCATCCGCAGCTAATCGGCGGCGCATTCGCTCTAAACGAAGGGGGATTCGGTTTGCTGCAGAACGGAACGCATCTGGCGAACAACATTCAGACCGCCGAGAAGATCTTCCAGAGCTACACGGTGACGGCAACCAATCCAGGCGGTCACTCGAGTATCCCACGCCGCGACAATGCCATCTACGAGCTTGCCGAGGCGCTCATCCGCATTCGTGAATACGAGTTTCCAGTGATGATAAACGACGTCATGAAGCTGGGTTTCTCGCGTCTCGCGGACATTACTCCCGGACAACTCGGCGATGACCTGCGGGCCATCGTGCAACCGACACCCGACCCCGATGCTCTGCAACGCCTCGGGAAGATCCCCTACATAAATGCTCTCCTTAGGACCACGGCCGTGGCAACCATGCTCGATGGCGGGCACGCACGCAATGCGCTCCCGCAAAGCGCATCGGCGGAAGTCAACGTCAGAATGATGCCCGGCACCGATCCTGAGGAGGTGCTCGACGCACTGGTCACCGCTATCGATAATCCCGACATCAAGGTCGTGCACAACGGCGGCGGACTGCCATCAGACCCATCGCCGTTGACGGATGAAATCCTGAATGCCGTCGAAGCCGCCACCGAAGAACTCTGGCCCGGCGTTCCGGTCATTCCCACCATGGTGACCGGTGCCACGGATGGCGCCAAAATGCGCAACGCCGGCATTCCCACCTATGGCGTGTCGGGTTTGTTCGTCGACCGCAATGACATTCGGGCCCACGGTCGTGACGAGCGCATCCTGGTTACCTCCTTCTACGAGGGCTACGCGTTCATGTACTCGCTCGTTTTGAAGCTGAGTTCCTAAAACCCGGTCAACGAACGTAGCGCTAATACACCTTTCGCGACAACTGGCTCGGATCCAACCAGGTTTCATGAACGCCGGCATGTGGTTACGATAGACTTCGTCGAGCCCGACAGTGTTCAACGATGATCAAGTCCTTCAACGGCATCACTCCATCGATACCCGCGCCAGCCTACGTCAGCGAAACCGCACTGATAATGGGCGACGTCGTGATGGGTGAGCACTGCGGCGTATGGCCGAGAACAGTCATAAGAGGAGATTTCGCGACCATCCGTATCGGCAGCGGCACCATCATCGAGGACAACGTCGTGGTTCACACGGACACCGACATGATCATCGGTGACAACGTCATCCTGGGCCATGGCGCCATGGTTCACTGCCGCTGCGTCGGTAACAACAGCCTGATCGCCAACAACATCACACCGCTCGACGATGCCGAAATTGGTGAATTCTGCATCATTGGTGCAGGTTCGGTAGTCAGTCCCGGAACCAGCATTCCCTCCAGATCGCTGGCGTTCGGAGTACCAGGAAAAGTTGCCGGTGAACTGAAAGCGCACCAGATGAGGCGCCTGGAGCGCGGGAACCAGTCTTACCTCGCAATGTTCGAGCAGGCAGCGGCCCGTGCCAAATCAGTGTATACAACCTGCCGCTTTTCTAGAGAAACCGGCGCGTCGGATTTATCATGTGACCATCTCCTAAAAAGGGAGACAGAACACTAGCAGGAAACTCAATGGACTTCGGAAAGAAAAGGGGGGAGCTGTATTTCGGCATTCCGTCCGGCAGCCTTCATGACCAGGTACTCAGAATTCTGGACAAGGCCGGCTATCCTCTCGAAAAAAGCCGCCGCTACGAACTCGTAGCGCCCTGCGACGCGACGGTCGTGTTCCGGGTGCTCGACCGCAAGGAAATGGCGGAAAAGGTCCGCAAAGGCGTCGTGGATTGTGGTATCACCGGCAAGGACTACATCTTCGAGGCCGGTCTCGAACAGGACGTGCAGGTGCTGGGCGATTTCATCTTCTCGAAGCGCACCAACCAACCCTCCCGAATCGTTCTGGCGTCACGCCCCGAGAACGGCATCGAATCCCCCCGGGACTGCGTCGGCAAGACCATCGCCACAGAACTGCCCAATCTCACCCGCCGACGGATGCGAGAGCTTTTCGACATCCGCGACATCAGCATTCTCCACTCCGAGGGCAAGACCGAAGCCAAGGTGGTCATGGGCGAGTCTGATGCCTTCACCGACATCACCGAAACCGGCGAGACTCTGAAGGCGAACGGTAACAATCTGATCGCAGAAATCTTCACCTCCAATCCCCAGCTCATTGCCAATGAACACGCCCTCGGCGATCGGTCGAAACACGAAAAGATGGAGGACATCCGTATATGCATGGAGGCGGTGCTGAGCGCCGAGAAAGAGCCCGTCTACATGGTCTTCATGGATGTGCCGACCAGCGTGCTCCTCGAGGTGGAAGAGTTACTGCCCGCCGTCGTTTCCCCCACCGTGAGTCCGGTCGTGGACGAGTCCTGGCGCAGTGTCTCGGTGGTCATCAAGGAATCGGAGCTCAACATTCTCGCACCCAGACTGTTACGTCTGGGCGTGGACGGCATCGTCCCGGTGCCGGTGCCCAAGGTCTTTACGCAGGAAATGGTAGGAGAACGCAAGTTTGGCCGATAAGCAGCTCGAAGAGGGAACCGATCTCACGATGGATTTCGCCAAGCGTGGCGGATACGTTCCTTGTATGGTGCAGGATGTCAGCGACGGACAGATCCTCATGCTCGCCTACGTCAACGAACAGGCTCTGCACGCCACCATGGACAAAGGCATGGCGACATTCTGGTCTACATCGCGTAACGCTCTGTGGACCAAGGGTGAAACGTCGGGAGATTTCCTGAAGATCGTCGAGATTCTCACCGATTGCGACCAGGACGCTCTGATCTACAGGGTTGTTCCCCAGGGCGAAGGCGCTTGCCACACCCGGGACTCACAAGGCAACACACGCAGGAGCTGTTTCTATCGCCGCGTGGATCCGGCCACCCGAACGCTGCTCTTTCCATCATGATACGCGGGCCGGTGCTCCGACTGAGCGACGTAATGTCGCTACTGTCGGGCAACTCGTGGGCACGGCGGACACAGCTTCGAAAGCAAGCTCGCCCGAAAATCTCTACATCGAGAACTGCGCCCAGTGCCATGAGGTACCCGAACTCAAGGTTGCGCCAGGTGGGAATATGCCACCCTTGCCCCACCGCGAACGGCGGTCGGACATACGGTGGTGGAGGGGCACGACATCCTCTGGTTCGGGGATGCCGCCGGAAATGCCTACGTGATGGATGCTCTCAGCGGCACCCACATCTGGCGCCGTGACGTCCGCATGGGCGATCCGTCCATGATCACCGGCGCACCGGTGCTGCACGACGCAATACTGTATATCCCGCGAGAAGGCGCATAGACGATTTTGAACTGCCAGGGAAGCAAGGAATTCGGCAATGGCCGCGCTACCCCCCTTGTCCCGCCTGGCCGGTGGAGCCCGGCCGTGGCGCTGTGACGCACTAGCCCCGAAGCGATGGTGCAACGCCTCCGAACGAGATGACCGAAACGGCGGAACCATTCACCCAGGCAGTCTGCGCGCGGCCCGACCACTACGCCGGCCGCGGGGTCTTTCGTGTCTATGCACGTGTACGCGACTCGCGTTCCGGCAACAGGGCAGGCCGGGTCGTCACCCGGCTCATGGACAGACGCTTCGAGATCACGACAGACGGCAACCGGCAACCGGCAACCGG
>DCWG01000157.1:16033-52017 GCA_002327525.1 Gammaproteobacteria bacterium UBA2168
CAACCGGCAACCGGCAACCGGCAAACAATCACCCTGAAGAACATACTCCCGGCGGTCGAGCGCAACGGCGCGCTCGACAAAAACCTGCGGGCCTTCGTCGCGGGGCAGATCGGCGATACTGTGCTGGCCCACCGCCGTACAGCCGAATCCGTGGCGGGTGTGCCCATCACCAATCGCAAGGGTTCAGTCAGCATCACACTGAAAACCGAAACCGAAACGGGCGCCGAAACCCAGACTAACCGTGCCATCCTCCTCGGTCATCAGATCTACACCGTGTTCCTTCGTGAGGGCGGCTACGATGACTACTTGATGCAGGCGCTGGTTGTGGATCTCGATGCGTACGCGTGAAGGTGCTTAAAACGCTCCTGCACATCGAGTATGTTGCGTTGCAGGGCGGCACAACAATCGGGGAGCAGTGAACAACCAGTTTCTCAATGGCGTGAGCATACTGGACCTCTCGGAAGGCGTTGCGGGGCCGTTCTGTTCGAAGCTCCTGTGTGACCTGGGTGCTGAGACGGTCAAGATAGAGCGTCCCGACACCGGCGATGTGAGCCGCGGATTCGGACCTTTTCCGGACGGCCAACCTCATCCCGAGCGGAGCGCGAGCTTCTTTTTTTTCAACACGGGAAAACGCAGTGTCGTTCTCGATCTGGACGTACCAGCGGGACAAACGACGCTCGCACGGCTCGTGGGCTGTTACGACGTGGTCATCGGCTGCGAAGCACTCAAGCGAGCTGGCATCGGGCACGAGCAGATTCGAGCCTGGAATCCAGCTGCCATATTCACCTCCGTTACAGGTTTTGGCGGTGGAGGACCGTACTGCGACTATGAGAGTTCGCACCTCATCGCTTGCGCGGTGGGCGGATGGGCGCAACTGTGCGGAGTGCCCGAGCGCAGGCCTCTGCAGGTCGGTGGTGCAACCACCGAAACCCTGGCCGGCGCCTATGCCGCGGCAGCGACCTTGTTGGCCGTGCTGGGTCGCTCACGCCACGGGAACGGTGAATACATCGATGTGAGTACGCAGCAGGCAGTGCTGTGCGGCGCGCAGATTCCGAGTCTCCTGTATGAATACCGCGGCATCCTCGCCGAGCGCTATTCCAGCGTCGGATCCGGTGCGGGTGCGTGCTACATGCTGCCGACGCGCGATGGCATCATCGGCCTCAACGCCCTTACTCTTGCTCAGTGGCAAATGCTCTGCGCTTTTCTCGGCCGCGAAGACATCGCACTCGACGAACACTACCAGGGTATCTCCTGGGCGACACCCGACGACCGACTGGAAGAGATTCGAGGCATATTTCGCGACGCCCTGACGGACAGATCGGCAGTCGAACTCTTCCACGAGGCCCAGGCCCGGCGTGTCCCGTTCGGGCTGGTGCCCAATCTGCAACAGCTATTTGAACTCACACCGCACCAAGAGAGGGGCTTCTTCCAGACGCTCGAACATCCCGAGTGCGGACCAGTGCAGGTGCCTGGTGTTCCATTCAAATCGGCGGCCGGCGAGATAGAGATCAACCGCCCGCCCCTGCTTGGAGAACATACCAAGGAGATCCTCGCCACGATCGACCTGATAGCCGCCCCATCTGAGAAGCAAACGCACAATCACCCACCCAGTGCACTGCCGCTGGAAGGTTTGCGCGTGATGGACATGTCCATGTTCTTCGCCGGTCCTGCGTTGGCGCAGATTCTGGCGGACGCCGGCGCGGATGTGATCAAAATCGAATCGCTGCAGCGTATCGACGGATGGCGCGGCAGTGGCACCATCACAGAGGACGACGTGCCCAGCTGGGAAGCCTCGCCTTACTTCAATTGGATCAACCGCAACAAACGTGACGTGACGCTCGATCTCACGGACACGAGGGCCGTCTCCGCCATCAAAACACTCGTGCGCAAGGCAGACATCCTCATAGAGAATTACACCCCTCGCGTGATGGACGGGTTCGATCTGTCTTATGAGAGTCTGCGCGCCATCAACCCCCGTCTCATCATGATCTCTCTCTCCGGCTTTGGCGCCGATGTCTCCTGGCGCGACTACGTCGCGTTCGGCATGTCGACCGAACAGATGTCCGGAATGAATCACCTGACCGGCTACGGGGATGGCGAGCCCCTGTTCACCGGCATGACCGGCGGCGACCTGTTTGCGGGCGTGATGGGTGCTGTGGATCTGCTGGCCGCACTGCATCGACGCGATCGCACGGGAGAGGGCCTGCATCTGGATTTCAGTCAGATCGAAGCGTGCAACCTCTACCTCGGAGACGCCATGACCGGCTGGTCACTCGCGAACTACGATCCGGGAAGGATGGGCAACAAACACCCGGGCTATGCGCTTCAGGGAACCTACGCTTGTGCAAACGACGGCTGGATCGCCATTTCCTGCAAGACACCAGATCAGCTTCATGCGCTCTGCGCCATGGCGGGAATCGACGATGAGCACGACGATGTGGATGGACAGCTAGAAAACTGGACTGCACAGCAGGAGAAAACCACCTTGATGCATGAGCTGCAGCGTGTAGGCGTACCTGCGGGGGCAGTGTTCAACGGTCTCGATCTGCTCGGAGATCCTCACCTGGCCGCCAGAGAGGCATTTCTTGCCCAGGATCGTCCTGGCCTCGGCGTGAAGCACTATCCAGCGCAACCGTATCGCCTCCACCGAGCGGCCACCCCGCCAGATCGGCGTGCCCCCTTGCTGGGGGAGCACCTCGAAGAAGTACTCGCACAGGAAGCGGGACTGTCCTCCGAAGAAATCGCCCAACTCGTCATCGACGACGTGACCGGCACGCTACCTATCGCGGCGAGGTGATCAGTGCCGGTCTTCAAGGTGCCCGGCGGTGGTAATGCCTCGTGTTCGGCATCGGTCATTGGCACGAAGCACGCGGTCGTGACCGCGGCGCATTGCTGCTACGACCAGGGCAAGAGGAAATGGATGTCCATCTGGAACTTCGCACCTGGTCAGGACGGGTCCGGTGTCGGCTTCTCGAATTACACCCTGAAGGCTTTGAGTTTCTTGGCGACCAGCTTATTCTCGAACCGCACATAGCGCGGCAATCCGTTTTTGTACGCCGGGTAATCCTCGCCTTCGATCAACGGTGCGAGATATCGCCTGGCCGCCGCGGTGATGCCAAACCCATCGCTGGATATGTAGCTTTTAGGCATCTTGCGCTCGACGTTGGCCACCCGCTCGAGTTTCGCCTCTCCGATCTTCCAGCGATACGGCTTGTCGTTGGTGCGCACGATAGTAGGCATGACGGCGTTCTTACCCGTGAGCGCGAACTCCACGGCCGCCTTGCCGAGCGCATAGGCCTGTTCGACATCAGTCGCAGATGCCACGTGCCGCGCTGCCCGCTGCAGGTAGTCCGCGACCGCCCAGTGATACTTGTAACCGAATCTCTCTTTGATCATGGCCGCGATGGTCGGCGCCACACCGCCGAGCTGCGTATGCCCAAACGCATCCTTCGTACCCGCATCAGCGACGAAACGGCCGTTCTTGTACTGCGCTCCCTCGGACACAACGATCACACAGTAGCCCCGTTCGCGTACGGTGCGTTTCACTTTGGCGAGGAAACGCCCTTTGTGAAAGGGCACTTCCGGCAAAATGATGATGTGCGGCGCATCTCCACGTTTTTCCTGAGCAAGACCGGCGGCGGCGGCAATCCAGCCCGCGTGCCGGCCCATGACTTCCAGGATGAACACCTTCGTCGACGTCTCGCACATGGATGCCACGTCGAGCGCCGCCTCCCGCGTGGACACGGCAACGTATTTCGCAACGGAGCCAAATCCCGGGCAGCAATCGGTGAGAGGAAGGTCGTTGTCGACCGTTTTTGGAATACCGATACAGGTGATCGGAAAACCGAGCGTCTCGCCGAGTTGCGATACCTTGTTGGCGGTGTCCTGCGAGTCACCGCCACCGTTGTAGAAGAAGTAGCGGATGTCGTGTGCCGCAAACACATCGATCAGACGCCGGTATTCGCGTTTGTTTTCTTCGAGGCTCCTAAGCTTGTAGCGGCAGGACCCGAAAGCGCCGCTCGGTGTAGATCGCAAGCCCCGGATGGCCCGAGCCGACTCCCTGCCGGTATCGATCAGTTCCTCTGTCAACGCCCCGAGAATCCCATTGCGCCCAGCATAAACCTTGCCGATTCGATCCCGGTTCTGTCTGGCGGTCTCAATCACCCCGCAGGCGCTGGCATTGATGACAGCGGTAACACCGCCCGACTGTGCGTAAAACGCGTTTGGTTTGGCCATTGAACATCCGATCAGGTTGAAAACGCGATTGTACCCCGCTGAACAACACCAGTGCCCAATCTCAACCGTCTCCAGTAACATGCACGGCCCATGAAAGCCGTACTCAATCTCTTCTGGCAGATCTGCCTCATGCGTCAGGGTCCCGAATACGTTCCGACCCAGCCTTGGTTCGTCGGCAGCGTTGTGTGTGCCAATCTGCTCGGTGTTTTGGCGCTGTCCCTGGCCACCGGTGAACAGACGCCCCTGATGATCGCAACCTACGTGGTGGTCACGCTTTGCGTGACCGCGTCTCTGATCTACCTCGCCTGCTACCTGCGCGAGGTACCCTCTCGCTTTCTGGCCGCCTTTACCGCCATCTGCGGTTGTGACCTGATCATCACGGTACTTTTTGCGATGCTGCTGCCAGTGAGCGGTATGCTGGGACAGGTTGGTGCGGCCTTTCTGCCCCTGTGCTTCATGCTGTGGTCGGTAACCGTTGTTGGCTTCATCCTGCACCGCGCGCTCGATACTCACTTGGCCGTCGGCATCGCCACGGCCATCGGTATCTCGCTGCTCAGTGTCTCGGCCGGGCAGGTGGTCACCGCAGCGTGAACATCTACTTTCTCGGCATCGGCGGTACCCTGATGGGTAGCCTCGCGCAGCTGGCGAAAGCACAGGGGCACATCGTGACCGGATCCGACAACCGCCTCTACCCGCCGATGAGCGATCAACTCGCGGCGGCCGAGATCGAAGTGTTCGAAGGATTCGATCCTGCTCAACTGGATCCCGCGCCCGATCTGGTCGTGGTCGGCAATGCCGGGCTGCCGCGCGGCAACGAGGCGGTGGAGTACGTACTCAATTCAGGGCTGCTTTACACTTCGGGTGCCGAATGGCTGGGGCGCTTCGTGCTGCCGGGGCGCTGGGTGCTGGCGGTGGCCGGTACGCATGGCAAGACAACCACGGCGAGCATGTTGACCTGGATTCTGGAATGCGCCGGTCTCGCGCCCGGATACCTGATCGGCGGTGTACCGAAAGACCTGTCGCGCTCCTCACGGCTCGGATCCGATCCTTTCTTCGTCGTGGAAGCGGACGAGTACGACACTTCCTATTTCGACCGGCGCTCGAAATTCATGCACTACCGTCCCCGCACCCTGATCATCAATAACCTCGAGTACGACCACGCCGACATCTTTCCGGATCTGGGCGCCATTCAGACACAGTTTCATCATCTTCTGCGCTCGGTTCCCGGCGAAGGCCTCGTGATCACGCCCGCGCAGGACGACCATGTGAGCGAGGTGCTTCATCAGGGTTGCTGGACACCGGTCAGCCGTTTCGGCACGGGTCCCGTGCGCAAATCAGTGGGCGCCGACACCGGAGAGCTCTGGTGGGCACGCACCACTGCGGCCAATTGCGCAGAATTTGACGTGGTATTCGGACACGAGGTACAGGGCCGCGTGAGCTGGAATCTGATTGGCGAGCACAACGTGAGCAATGCTCTCGCCGCCATCGTGGCCGCGCGCCACGCGGGAGTGCCCTGTTCCGTTGCCATGGAGGCGCTCTGCACGTTCTCGGGTGTGAAGCGGCGCATGGATGTCATCGCTCAGGTAGGTAACGTCACCGTGTATGACGATTTC
This sequence comes from Gammaproteobacteria bacterium UBA2168, assembly GCA_002327525.1. Lineage (GTDB taxonomy): Bacteria > Pseudomonadota > Gammaproteobacteria > Pseudomonadales > Azotimanducaceae > JASLQO01. Next base: position 21,883 of record DCWG01000157.1, read on the forward strand.
GCCCACCACCCGACCGCTATCCGTACCACCCTGCAGGGCTTGCGCAACAAGGTGGGAGTCCAGGAGATCGTCGTGGTCGTGGAGCCGCGCTCGCATACGATGTCTCTGGGTACTCTGCAGCAGGATCTGGCCACGTGTTGCGCAGCAGCCGATCAGGCGTTCTGGTTTCGCGGCGACAACATCAAATGGGACCTGTCGGAAGTGGTCGGCAACTGTGTCGTACCAGCACGGCAATTCGACGATCTCGATCGTCTGATCAAGGCGCTGGTCCGGCTCGACGACCGCCCACGACACATAGTCATCATGTCCAACGGCGCCTTCGGCGGTATCTACCAAAAACTACCCGGCGCGCTGGAAGCCGCGTGAAGCTCGATATCGAACGCCCCCGCGAGGCCGTGGCACTTGCCCGCCTCGAGGGATGGATAAGCGCAGACGAGGACATCCAGTGTCTCACCGTTGCAGGTGAGGGCAACATGAATCAAACGCTGCGCGCGCATCTCGGCACCCGCCGCGTGATCCTCAAGCAATCGCTGCCGTACGTCGCCAGATATCCCGACATCCCCGCCCCGATAGAACGCCTCGATACCGAGGCGCAGTTCTACGCTCTCACCGCGACGGACGCCCGGCTCATGCAACACATGCCCACCCCGATTGGCTATCACCGTCCTTCGCACCTGCTTTGTCTTGAGGACCTCGGCAGCGGCTCCGACCGCACCGATCTCTATGAGATGCGCACCGGCAACGTTCGTGATTCCGACCTGCCGCTACTCATTGCCTGGCTCGGCCACTTGCACAAGGCCATTCCGGCGCAGGGGCTCGCGAATATGAGCATGCGCGTGCTGAACCACGAGCACATCTTCGACATACCCCTCAAAAGCGACAATGGTGTGCAGATCGCGGCGGAACTGCGACCTTTCCAGGCCGAACTGCTCGCCGACGACAACCTGCGCGACAGCGCCGAGTGCCTCGGTGAAATCTATCTCGGCAACCGCACCCATACCTCCACACCCGCCTTGCTGCACGGCGATTTCTACCCCGGCAGCTGGCTGCGTACAGACAGCGGCGGGGTAGGCGTTATCGACTTCGAGTTCGCCTTCGAGGGTCCGTCAGAGTACGACTACGGCATACTCCAGGCGCATCTGACATTTGCGGGCATTTCACCTGCGGATCAGCAAGCGCTCATCAACGCGGTATCCAAGCCAGATGGATTTTCACCAGCGTTGGCCCGGGCTTTCGCGGGAATGGAGGTGATTCGCCGCATTCTCGGTGTCGCCCAGCTACCACTTACAACCGACGTATCGACCCTGCTCGTATGGCTGCGAGCGGCGCGTGACGGGGTACTCGCCTGGCATGATTGACCTCATCATCGACACGGATGTTGCGCTCGGTGTGCACCACGAAGGTCGCCCACGGGATATCGACGATGGCTTTGCCATCGTCGAAGCCATCAACGCGGCCGAGACGAATCTGCTGGGCGTGACTTGCGTGTTTGGCAACGCACCGCACGAACAGGTCTACCGCGTGGCCAATGAACTCGTAACCTTGAAGGAAGTCGACGTACCCGTGCTGACAGGCGCGGAGCGGCCCATGACCAAACTCGACGCACCAACTCGAGCGGCCACTTTCCTCGCCGACACGCTCAACCGCGGTCCGGCAACCATCGCGGCGATCGGGCCACTCACCAACATCGGCCTGCTCGCGCGTCACTATCCCGAAGTAGTGTCCAACATCGAGCAACTGGTCGTGGTGGCGGGGCGCAGTCCGGGCAGGCGTTTCTTCATTGGTGACGCGGGACCGGTACGGGATTTCAACTTCGAGAACGACGTTGTGGCGATGGCCGCCATTCTGGAATCAGGGATACCGCTGGTACTGGCTGGATTCGAACTCACCAGTCAGGTAGCGGTCGCGGAGCAAGACCTCCAGATCATTCGCAATCGAGGCTCAACCACCGCCCGCTATTTCTACGAGAATTCTCTCGCCTGGTGCCGCTACTGGACCGACACTTTCCCGGCCGATGCCGGCTTCCATCCCTGGGATTCCGCCACGATATCCTGGTTGCGGCACCCTGAGTATTTCACCAGCGAAGCGAGGCGTTGCCGCATCGCAGAACTCGATGGCAAGCCGGTACTGGAGTGTGCGGCCGATACCGGGAATGAGGAATTGGCGGAGAAGGGTGCTGGTATCACGTACTGCGCAGGTTTCACACCCGGAGGAGCGCAGGCTTTCGTCGAAGACGTCGTGCGGCATGTGTTCTGACCGGGGATTGCACCGGGTACTCACCATTGTGACATTGCTGTTCTACGTTCAGGCAGCGGCCGAGCCTCCCACCGAACGGAAATCCCATTTCAGAGACGGTGCCGGCAACCGTCCGAACGAGCAATTGCTCGCCGCCGCTCCGGAAGGCTGGTTGCAGACATACTTCAAACAAACCACCCGGCTGCGCATCGTGGAGTTCGTACCGGCGCACGAGAGCCGCGACTGGCGCAACAAAGTGAGGTTCGAAGCATTTACCGCGCGCATACTACCGGACCCGATCGAGTTCATGCAGGGTCTTGCTCACGATCAGGCGCAGGGTTGCAAGCATTTCAGCGATGGCGGGATCTCCGCGGGATTCGAGAACGGCTATGCGACATCGACCCGTCTCTTTGTCTGCGAAAATCACCCCGCCGACCGCCACGACCAGATCACCATGGTGAAGTCCATCCGGGGCAATGAGCGCTTCTACGTCATCGCGCGTGCCCGTCGGGGCGAGGCTATCGCGGGCGGGCCCGGTACTGCGCTGCAAACCGACATCGCCTCCTGGGCGCTGTATCTGCGCGCCATCCATCTCTGCGAGGCCAGCAGCGACGCGCATCCCTGTCCGTAAGAATCGAGTTCCGTTCAGAATGCCTCATCAGGAAATGCCGACAGCGCCTTACCGGAAGAGTGAATACTCTTGTTGAGCACTGTCGTTCTCGGCAGTACGCGTTCGAAGTAGAAAGCGGCCGTCAGACGCTTGGCCTCACCAAATGCATCGTCCGGTGCGTGCGCGACCATACGCGCCCACAACCAGCCGTATATGGCGTACCCCAGCAGATCGAGGTAGTCCGCAGACACGCCACCCAGCAGGTGGGGTTGCTCCCTGGCTCTCTCAACGACCGATGCCGTGGCTCGCACCAAACGCATCCAACGCGCTATGCAGTTGCGCCTGGAAGTGCTCGGGAACCGCTTCCTCGCGCATGAAGTCCAAGAAACCGCGCAGCGTACGTCGCTCGTCGCGCAGTACCTTCCGGCCGATCAGATCCAGCGCCTGAATGCCATTCGTACCCTCGCAAATCCGTGCGATACACCCATCCCGCACGATCTGCTCGGCACCCCATTGCTTGATGTATCCGTGTCCGCCGAACACCCGCTGACCCATCACCGCACAATCGAACCCGTGGTCTGTCAGGAAAGCTTCGGCAACGGCTGTGAGCAGTTCCGACAGGGCCCGTGCACGCGTGTCATCAAGGTACTTGGCGCGGTCGAGCTGCATGCCCACGAACACCGCGCGCGTGCGGATGATGCCGAGGTCGCTACCGACATGGACCTCGGTCAGACCTATGGTGCCCGACCACTCGCCGCTGTAAAACCTGGGCAGGTAGGTGGTGCGCTGTTCATCGCTGCCATGCGTATCGAGACATATGCAGGCGCCGACCGTCAGGCTACCGTAGAGATACGGGGCGCTGTTCGCACCCCAGAACATCTCTTCGACCAAGCAGCCGAGCATCTTCGGCATCCCCCGACCGCCGAACTCCGGATTGCCTGACAGGCCAAGCCAGCCGCCCTGCGCAATTTCCTCATAAGCCGCCTGAAACCCCTCGGGCGCGCTCATAGAGCCATTATCCCGGACACAACCCGCGGCATCGCCGCTCCGGTTGACCGGCGCCATCACCTCGCTTGCGATGCGTCCCGCTGCGGGGGTTGATATTCCAAAGTTCGTCCTCCTTGTTCCCAGCCCGTCCGGGTGTGTGGTTCACGCGCCGTACCCAGACGTTATGGCCTCGTCGCTGACGTCCATCAGACTACCCGCTCCGGCTTCTATGGCTGCTTTGTGGGCGGCGATTCTAGGCAGAAGGCGCTCGAAGTAGAAGCGGCAGGTGGCTTTCGCTCCCGCTTCCATCACTTCGCTTGCGCACGCTACCAGCGCCATTCGGGCCCAGAGATAGCCGAGTACTATATATCCGCTGTAGAACAGGTAATCCACCGCGGCAGCGCCTATTTCGTTCGCGTCCTTCCCGGCGCGAGATCCGAGTTCCATGGAAAGCGTGGCCCATTCCTCGCCGAGCGTCGACAACTGGCCGCCGAATCGACCGAGATCGGCATCCGCGTGCGCGGCCAGCTCTTGCGCAAGCGCGTTCATCCTGCCGAGTACGTGCATCAGACCAACTCCCTGGGTCATCAATACCTTGCGGCCGAGTAGGTCGAGCCCCTGAATCTGGGTGGTGCCCTCGTAGATGAGCGTGATGCGTGCATCGCGTACGTGCTGTTCCACGCCCGTCTCGCTTATATAGCCGTGTCCACCGAATATCTGAACGCCGTGATTGACCGCCTCGAAGCACACCTCGGTGAGGAACCCCTTTACGATCGGAGTGAGAAAATCGGCCTCCTCATCCGCGAGCCGGCGCTGTTCGTCGTCACTGGCGTGTTCAGCGATCTCGAGCAGTTGCCCCACATGGTAGACCAGCGCCCTCCCTCCCTCGACGAAGGCTTTCTGAGTCAGCAGCATGCGCCGCACATCTGGATGCACCAGAATCGGATCGGCCGGCAGGTCCGGTCGCGAGGGGCCATTGAGGGAGCGCATCTGCACCCGTTCCTGGGCATAGGTGGCCGCCAGTTCGTGGGAGGCCTGGGCAAGGCACACACCCTGCAACCCAACCACGAGCCTCGCGGCGTTCATCATGGTGAACATGTACGACATACCGGCATCGGGCTCGCCAACCAGGTAACCGCGTGCGCCGTCGAAGTTCATGACGCAAGTTGCATTGCCGTGGATGCCCATCTTGTCTTCCAACGCGCTGCAAACCACGTTGTTGGGCGTGCCGTCTAGGTCAATCTTCGGCACCACGAACATCGAGATACCCCGCGTTCCGTCCGGGGACCCGTCGATGCGGGCGAGCACCAGATGGACGATGTTTTCGGCGAGATCGTGCTCGCCCGCAGAGATGAATATCTTGGTACCCGTGATGACATAGGTGCCATCCGCATTGGCTTGCGCTTTCGTGCGCACGAGCCCGACGTCAGATCCCGCGTGCGATTCCGTGAGGCACATCGTCCCGGTCCAGGCACCGCTGATGAGCGGCGGCAGGAAATCCTGTTTCTGCCGTTCACCGCCGTGCGCCGTGAGCGCCTCCTGTACACCCCGCGAGAGCCCTGAATACATCGACCAGGCGAGATTGGCGGTGCAGGTCATGTCTTCGACGAACAACGCCACACTCTCAGGCAATTCCTGACCACCGTATCGAGCCGCGCCGATCAGGCTCGGCCAGCCGCCCTCGACGTAGGCCGCGTACGCCTCGGCGAATCCCTGCGGGGTGATCACTTCACCTTCCTGCAGGCGACACCCCTGCTGATCACCGATCTGGTTCAGTGGCCTGAGTTCGTTTTCGGAAAATCGCGCGGCCTCCTCGAGAATGGCATCGAGCAGGTCGGCTTCCGGCGCATTCGCCATTTCCAGTGCCGCGTAGTGAGCGGGAAAATCGAATACATCGTGTATCAGAAAACGTGCATTGCGGGTGTTGATTGGCATAACCGGCGCTCCGTGCCTGGCGGTCGAAGGGATTGCTATTCTACCCGGCCGTACCCGGGCCCGGGCATCGTGTGAAACGCTTAAAGGATGAGATTCGCACGATGAATGTGCGCCATCTCCCACTTCGCATTCCACCACGATTCACCACAATTCCCGGATGGCTAATCTCAGCTGGCTGGATAGCGTACTGCCGAGGGTATGCGTTGAGTGCGAACTGCATACCTACACGGATCTCGATCTCTGTCCACACTGCACAGCGGCGCTCCCGTGGAATCATTTCGCCTGCACGAAGTGCGCATTGCCACTTCCCGCACAAGGACACGAATGCATCCGGTGCGTGAAAGACCTACCCCCCTTCACCGCCGCGTTTGCGCCGCTGATCTATCAGCCGCCCGTGAGCAACTGGGTACACGCGATGAAGTTCTCCGGGCATCCGGTCTACACCAACATTCTCGCCACACTCACCACGCGGTATCTACAGGAACGCATTTTCGACTGTCGCCCGGATGTCCTGATACCCGTACCCTTGTCACGTCGGCGACTGATCAGGCGCGGGCACAATCAGGCTCTGCTGCTAGCACATCCACTCGCCCGCACGTTATGCATCCCGCTCACGGCAGGTCTCGTCGTGCGCAATCGACATACGATGCCGCAACAGGGTCTGACGCGCACCGTACGTCTGCGCAACCTGCGGGATGTGTTCGAGGTGACCGAGGCTCCGCCTGCTCACGTCGCCATCGTCGACGACGTGATGACGACAACCGCCACGACCACCGAAATCGCACGCACGTTGCTCCAGGCCGGTGCCGGACGGGTGGATGTCTGGGTGGCTGCCCGTGCCACGCTCTCACGGTAACAACTGGTAGACTGCGCATCCTCACTGGAGGTCCATATGAGCCGAGTTGCCCTGGCTCTGATACTGCTGACAGGCATGCTCGTCGTGCCGCGCACCCACGCATCGGAAGATGGTGTGCGTCTTCGCGTGGCCGTGGCGGCCAATTTCCGCGCTGCATTCGAACAGCTGAGCCGGGAGCTGCCGGGTGATCTCGGAGTTGTCGCGACATACGGATCGAGTGGCTTGCTGGCAGCACAAATACTCCAGGGCGCGCCGTTCGATGTATTTCTCTCAGCTGATCGGGAGCGTCCCCTACAGCTGGTGGTGGAAGGGGTCGCCCCTGGGCAGGTCAGACCCTACGCCGTGGGTCGGGTGGCGTTGTGGACACCAGGCGTCACGGCCGATCCCGCCATGGTGAAATCAAAACGCTACACCATGGCCAACCCGGAACTGGCGCCATACGGCCGGGCCGCCCGCGATTGTCTCGAGTCGATCGACCTGTGGCGTCCCGAGGACAATCCGCCGGTACTCGGCACCAATGTCAGCCAGGCTTTTCATTTCGTCAGCTCCGGTGCCGTGGACCTGGGATTCGTAGCGCTGAGCCAGCTGGTCACGCAGCAGGTTTCCGAGAAGGAGATGTGGCTCTGCCCCGAAAATATCCACTCGCCGATCGAACAGTTCGCGGTTCGAATCACCGACCGGGACGAGGCGCAAAGGCTGATCGCGTTCCTGATCCACCCGGACACTCAGCTCCGGCTCGCTGGATTCGGTTATCGACCCATCGCGCCATGAACCCAGACCTGTTGCAGAGCCTCGCCGTTACCGCGTCGCTGGCCGCCATCACCACCGCCTGCCTCATGCTGCTCACGCCGCCACTGGCGTGGTGGCTCGCACGCACCCGCCACCCGGTGCGGCCCCTGGTCGAAGCGCTGGTGGCGCTGCCGTTGGTGTTGCCGCCGACCGTGCTGGGTTTCTATCTGCTGCTCTTCATGTCGCGTGACGGCATACTCGGCGGTCTCTGGCATACAGCCACCGGGGAATCACTGGCCTTCACGTTCTCTGCCCTCGTGATCGGCTCCGTCGTCTATTCGCTACCGTTCGTGGCGCAACCCATCGCGGCAAGTTTCAGAACCACCGAACCTGGTCTGCTGGATGCCGCGAGCGTGCTTGGCTTCAGCCCGCGCCAGCGGTTTTTACGCATCGTTTTGCCCGTACATCGGCGGGCGCTGCTCGCGGGTGCCGTTCTGGGATTCGCTCACACGATTGGCGAATTCGGCATCGTGCTGATGATCGGCGGCAACATTCCCGGTGAGACGAGGGTTCTTTCGATATTGCTGTTCGATCAGGTGGAAGCACTCAACTACGCGAGCGCGCATCTCACGGCTGGCATTCTTCTGCTCATCTCGTTGATCACCCTCACGTTCACCTATGCTTACTTGAGGCGTGAATCATGAGCCTTGACGTTCGCGGCACCGTGGACCTCGGCACCTGCCCCCAGTTCAAACTGGATATCGATGCCAAACTGCCGACCGCGGGGATTACGGCCGTCATCGGCGCATCCGGCTGCGGTAAGACCTCGTTGTTGCGGCTGCTGGCCGGACTCGATCGACACGAGGACTTCGAGGTCGAGTTCGACGGGGATTGCTGGCAGGGCGCACACGTATGGCGACCTCCCCACGAACGTCCCATTACCATGGTGCCGCAACATCCAATGCTCTTCCCACACCTTTCCGTACTGGGCAATCTGCGCTGCGTGCCGGGCGGCGGTGATACGCACCTGGCGATCGAACGGTTCGGCCTTGCTTCCCTGTCGCGCAGATACCCCGATAGGCTGTCCGGTGGCGAGCAACAGCGCGTGGCACTCGCCCGTGCATTTCTCAAGCCGGCGAAGCTCTGGATGCTGGACGAACCGCTGGCGAGTCTGGATCCCATCGCACGCGCGGATCTTGCACCGCTCGTCGCACAGGTGTGCCGCGCTGCCGGACAACCGGTGATCTACGTCACCCACAGTCTGACCGAAGTGCTGCAGATCGCGGATCACCTGCTAGTCATGGAGGGCGGACACATCATCGGCAGCGGGCGGCCTGAAGAGGTCGCCGCACATCTCGATCATCCTCTTTCACCGCTCATCGAAGTGGGCACGATTCTCGATTGCACGTTTGTGCGCTATCACAACGAACACGATCTCTCGGAACTGCGTATTGGTGATGCCGCAATCTGGATACGGGGCAATGTGGAGGATCACGGCAAGATGGTGCGAGTGCAGATACCTGCGCGCGACGTGGCACTGGCAAGCACCCACCCCGCCGACACGAGCGTGCTGAACGTGCTTCCGGTGACCATCACCGATCTCACTACGGCACCCAACGGAGATGTCACCGTCGATCTGGATTGTGCCGATCAGACACTGCGCGCGCGCATCACTACGCTCTCGGCCGAGCGCATGCGTCTCGGCCCGGGTAAGGAGATATTCGCAATGATCAAATCAGTGGCCCTGGAGCCCCGGCGTGACTGACCAGCCGTTTTTTAACCTGTCGCCTGACGTCATCCTCGATGCCCTGGAGGACGTGGGTTTCCGCCCCACCGGCAGTCTGCTTGCGCTGAACAGTTTCGAGAACCGTGTCTATCAGGTCGAATTGGAAGACGACTCGTTCGTCGTCACGAAATTCTACCGGCCGGGGCGCTGGAGCGATGCACAGATCCTTGAGGAGCATACCTTTACGCTCGAACTCACAGAAGCGGAGCTGCCCTGTGTTGCCCCACTTGTCAGAAACGACATATCCCTGTTTCCCTACGAGGGACACCGCTTTGCCGTATACCCGCGTCAGGGTGGCAGACCGCCCGATCTCGAGATCGAGGACAACCTCAAGGTATTGGCCAGGACGCTTGCGCGCATTCACGCATACGGCGCCACCGCCGATTTCGAGCACCGCGTTACCCTGGATTACCAGCGCTTCGGATTCGACAGCCGCACCTACCTCATTGAGAACGACTGGATTCCCGTGGAGATGTCGGAGGCCTACGCTTCCATCACAGAGCATCTGCTCGACCGCATCACCGACCTCTGGCCGGCCGATCCGGGCATGCGGATCCACGGCGACTGTCACATGGGCAACCTCCTGTGGCGCGACGAAACGCCCAATTTCGTCGATTTCGACGATTGCGCCACCGGTCCGCCCATACAGGATTTATGGATGTTGCTGTCCGGCAGCCGCGATGAACGTCAACGTCAACTGAACGTCATCCTCGAAGCCTATGAACCCTTTTTTCACTTCAATGGCGGCGAACTACGGCTGATCGAACCGCTCAGGACTCTGCGCATCATGTACCACGCCGCGTGGATCGCGCGGCGCTGGGAAGACCCAGCCTTCCCGGTCGCGTTTCCATGGTTCGGAGACATGCGCTTCTGGTCGCAGCACGTACTGGAACTGCGCGAACAGCAGGCCGCACTGGACGAACCCCCACTCTCTATCTGACGCGCGTGCTGGCCGCTCGAGACTTCATTCGGGTTCATCCGCGCCGACATGTCGGAGTGAGGTAGCGCAACCAAGACCCAGCGCCTGGAAAGCTGCTAGATCGTTCTGCCTGACAGCTCGAGAGCCGAAGCCCAGAGAGACATCGGCATTCCAATCTCGACGCGCCCATAACGCCAGGCTTCAAATCTCAACCAGGTTTGATCCGACACGTCGGGTGCGGACGAACAAGAGCGAAGCCGAGGCCTCGAGCGTTCCGAACCCCCTTGCGGGGTTCGGAAAGGAGCGCGCGCAAGCGCGCGACAGGTTAAAGAGACAGCTGATTCCGAATCGGATTGGTGTACTGTTCCAGCAGGAAGCGCCGCTCCGCTTCAGACGTACTTTCGATCCGCGAGCGGAACGAGGCCATGACACCAGGAAGCGGTTCTAGCTGTGAGTTGGCGACATCCAGTCCGCACAGGCGCGCCGCCTCGACGTTGGTGGGGAAGATCTCGAGCCCGCCGATGATGCATTCATCGACCGCAATGGCAAGATCTTCGGCTTCCTGAAACGAACCTTGCATCGGTTTCCCGAAAGTCAGGTGCACCCTCCCTTTCTCTCCAAGAATACCGTCGACGATGCTCATAAGATCTTCATCGGACGTTTTTTCGTAACCTCCCCGAGTTTGCGTCACGCAGAGTTCGTGAGCCTTGCGCCGATCGCATGGATCGAGTTCGTAACTCACCGACACCGGTACGATGCTTATACGCTGACACATATCACCAAAGTGCTCGATTTCCTTGCGCCACGCCAACGCCAGCATCTTCAGCAACGCGGGATCGGTACGGTCGAAGCCATCCTTGGCTCGTCCCTCCCGCTGAGCAATCCACACCGAATGGCCCTCGCTGAGGGAACAACGGATGTAGCTCGAGGTGCGGTGCAGCGCCGCGTACACCGCCTTGGTCCCTTTGACACTACGTTCCACCACAAAACTCTTGTTCAAACGCATTAGGTCAGTGGCGAAGGCGCGGCTGAGGAGGTTATCACCCACCGCTATTCGGGAAGTCTGGTGTCCCGCGCGGTGTATGGCGAGGTTAAGGAACGCCGAATCCATCACGATGTCCCGGTGGTTGGAGATGAACAGATACGCGCGATCCACTTCCAGTCTATCGAGTCCGCGTACGCTGAACTCGGACGTGGTCTGCTCCACCAGCGCATCCACATAGCCTTCTAGCATGAGTTGCACATCCCGCACCGTCTCGAGCCCCCGGGTGCGGCGTTTCAATTCCCAGCCGACGATCTGCCGGGCTAGCGGCGGCAGCAGACGTTTCAGTCCTGGTAGCCGCAAACCCGCAACCGCGTCACGCAGTTCCGGGTTCGCGACCAGTGATTCCAACACCCCGACAACCTCGTGATCGAGGTAGGGCCGGATCCCCTCGAAATCTTCCATGCCCGCACCTTACGGCCTTGCCACAGGAACACAAGCCCCGCGGATTCCACCATGGGTCTCCTCTCTCTGGGCATTGCAGCATGCCTTCGCCTGGCCTGCTAACATCAAACGAACCGATACGCTGGACAGGGAGCAAGGACATGAGCCTCGGTACGCGACCATACGAGAAGGGACTAGAGGATCTCGGCAACGGCGGTTACGCGTGGCTCCAACCGGACGGCGGTTGGGGTTGGAGCAACGCAGGGCTCATCGTCGACGGTGACGCATCGCTGGTGGTCGACACGCTGTTCGACAAGCCCCTGACGCAAGACATGCTCGACGCCATGAGCGGCGCCGAGCCCACAGCTACCCGGACATACAATCTGTTGGTAAACACGCACTCCAATGCCGATCACTGCAACGGCAACGAGTTGGTCGCCGGTGCGCAGATCATCTCGTCGCGCGCCTGTCTCGAAGAACTCTCCCGCGAGAACCCGGCGATGATGCTGACTCTGATGGAACAGGCGCCCGAAATGGGAGAAGTCGGTGAGTTTTTTCAGTACTGCTTCGATGCCTTCGACTTTCGCGACATCCACCACACGCTGCCCACCCGCACTTTCGAGGGTGCGCTCGATATAACGCTCGGCGACAAAGCCGTGCACCTGGAACAGGTCGGTCCCGCGCATACCGAGGGAGACGTGCTGGTGTACGTACCCGACGACCGGCTGATCTTCACCGGCGACATCCTCTTCATTGAAGGTCACCCAATACTCTGGGCTGGTCCGATCCAGAACTGGATCGACGCCTGTGACTACATGCTCGGGCTCGACGTGGAAACCATTGTGCCGGGACACGGACCGATCACCGACAAGCGTGGTGTAGAAGCGATGCGCGGCTATTTGGCGTACGTACGCGATGAGGCGCGCAAGCGCTTTGAGGCCGGTATGTCCATTTATGAGGCCGCCATGGATATCTCCATGACAGACTACGACAGTTGGGGCGACGGCGAGCGCATCGTCGTCAACGTCGCGACGCTGTTTCGTGAGTTCGCCGGTGGAGGCGAGCGCGCCGACGTAACCGAGCTGTTCGGTTTGATGGCCAGGATCCACAAAGCCCGGCGCTAGTGAGCCACCTGGTAAATGAGGGAACTTGAGGATGACCGAGGTGTTCCGAGAGGAGGCGAAGTCTGCCGCCCCTATTGACATAGCGGCAAGGGCTGCAACGTAGGATTGCAACGGGTCAGAGATCCCCTTTGGGCGTGCCCCACAGGCCCTGTGTCGTTGTTGCGCCCCTTGACAAGATCTGGACATTGCCTGCGGGACGTACCTGGACGCAGAGCCCGTGGGACACGGTCAAGTCACTTTGTTTACCAGGCGAACCACTAGACCATGGCCGATCTCGACGTGACGCCCCTCGTCGAGTCATCACGAGGCGCTGCTGGACATCTACAACCACTATGTCGTGACAAGTCACGTCACGTTCGACCTGGAACCTTTCACACTCGAACAACGCACACCCTGGTTCGACCAGTTCGACGGCGAGCGCTGGGTATGCATGGTGGGCCAGATCGATAGCCGCGTCGTCGGCTATACCTGCAGCACACGATTTCGGCCAAACCCCCCCTATGCCACGTCGATGAAGACCGGTGTCTACCTGCGCCCCGATGACACGGGTCAGGGGCACTGCACCGCTCTCTACGAAGCGCTGTTCAGGAGGCCCGCAAATGCGGAGTTCACCGTATCTACGGCGGCATTGCGTTGCCCAACGAGGGTTCGCTGTCCCCGCACCGCCGTTTCGGCTTCGAGTAGGTTGCCTACATGCGGGAAGTGGAGCGAAAGTTCGGCTGCTACTGGGATGTGGTATGGCTCAAGAAGCCCATCGATTGATCTGTGATGGCACGCATTGCACGCGCGTGCCGGCGGCGGTACCGTGCGCGCCATGGCAACAAGCAAAGGAGCTGCCCGGTGACTTCTAAAGCCAGGTGTATGCTGACGAGGTTCCTCCAGATCGTACTCATCGCAGCCCCCACACAACTCATGGCAGGCATCGCGCCCGAGGATTTCGCCCGCGCACCCGACGTGCTGAACGTAAAGATTTCACCCAAGGGCGACTACCTCGGCGTGTTGCGGCTCGTGGAAGACAAGCGCGCGCTCGCAATCCTCACCTTCCCCGATCTCAAGCTGAGCGGCGTGATGAGTTTTCCCGGCCGCAACCAGGTACTCGACTTCGACTGGGTGAGCGACGATCGCGTCATCGGCTCGGTGACCAGAGACTTCGGGCGATGGGAACAACTACGGCCTTCCGGTGAACTGTTTGGCATGGACGCAGACGGAGGTCGCAGCAAACACCTGTTTGGCTATCGCGCCGGTGCCGATGATGTACCCTCCTATACCAAACAAACTAACCGTCAATACGCCTCCGGCCAGGTGATCCACTCCCTGCCCGATGACGCCAAAAACGTGCTCATCCAGATCAGATCGTGGGGAGTGAGCGCATACCAGGGTAGCATGCCGCACGACCAGCGCGCGGTGGAAGCGGCCAAGATGAACATCTACTCGGGCCGCCTTACCCGGCGCGTGCGCGCGCCAACGTTTGACGCGGCGATGATGGCGGACAAGGAGGGCAACATCCGGTTCGCGTTTTCCACCTCCGATGAATTCGAATCCGTGGTGCACGTGCGCGATCTCAAGAGTGGTGAATGGAGCGAGTTGTCACGCACCAGCTATGGCGACAATCCGTTGAATCCGATCTCCGTCGACGAGGACACGGGCAACGTGCTGGTAAGCCACGCGATTGGTGACGGAGCGGAAGGCTTGTTCCACCTGGACCTCGAGACACGCAAGCTCGAGCCGGTTTATCAGAATCCGGTGGCCGACGCCTTGCCAGTGTTGGACGACGACCAGAATCTCTGGGCCGTGCGTGTGGATCCTGATTACCCGAAGCTGATCACACTCGATGCCGATCACCCGCACGCAAAACTGCTGGCTCAGCTTGAAGACGCCTTTCCAGGGCGATTCGCCAGTGTCGTGGGGGCGTCGAAGGGAAATGCATACGTCATCATCGGCCTACGGGATGACAATTCCACCACTGAGTACTATCTGTTCGACCGCAAGGCGCGCCAGGTGCAGCTACTGTTCGATGCTCAGCCCTGGATCGACGACGGTCTGCTTGGCGAGATGCGGCCAATTCAGGTCACTGCACGCGACGGCCTGCTCTTGCGCGGCTATCTGACCATGCCGCCACCCACGCGCAAGGGCGACAAAGTGCCTCTGGTGGTGCACCCACATGGAGGCCCCCATGGTCCGAGGGATTACTGGGGCTACAACCCGTATGTCCAGATACTGGCCACGCACGGTTACGCGGTGTTGCAGCTCAACTACCGGGGCTCAGGCGGGTATGGGCCCCACTTCGAGAGCCTCGGATTCGGGAAGTGGCCGACGACCATGCAGAACGACCTCACCGATGCCGTGCGGTGGGCTGTCTCCGAAGGCATCGCGGATCCCGAGCGCGTGTGCATCTATGGTTGGAGTTATGGTGGCTACGCATCGCTCATGAGTGTCGTCAAAGAGCCGGACCTCTATGCCTGCTCAGTGCCCGCGGCAGGTGTGTACGACATGGACATCCAGTACGAGAAATCCGATTTCGCACAGTTCACTGTATGGGGCGAGAAATACATCAACAAGGTGATCGGGCCCACGTCGCAAGACCGCGCAAATGCATCACCGCTGACCTACATCGACCGCCTCAAGACGCCACTGTTCATTGTGCACGGCGATGAGGATGCACGAGTGCCCGTGGAGAACGCCGAGGTTCTCAAAAAGGCTCTCGATGAGCGCGGCATCGCACACGAGTACATGGTAAAGAAGAACGAGGGGCACGGCTTTTTCAAGGAAGAAAATCGTGTTGAGTTCTTCCGCGAACTGTTGGCGTTTCTCGACCAGCACATCGGCGCCAATTCAGAGAGTGCCGCCGGGGCCGGTGGTCACTAGTGGTCCGGAGAGCAGCGAACCAACAATACTCCGCACACCCATCGTCAGCAGCAGACCGAAAGCGAGGCGTTTCATGAGCACCTCGTCCGCGTCGGGGGAAAAGTGCGCACAGCCATGGTGATCAGCGCCACCAGCGATAGGCCGGCACCCGCATAGGGCCGCACCTGCGCGATCAGGCCGCCGTCGAAGCCTACGTAGAGCGTACGCACTGATGTCGTCAACGCGAAGCAGCTGAACAGGGTCGCCCAGATCTCCGCCAGACTGATGGGCTGACGGTAGTTGAACCAGCCCATCACCGGTCCCGATGCCGCAAACAGATCCCCCACGACACCGCCGCAGATACCCGTGCCAAGCGCAGCCGCCGGCCGGGATACGCGCGCCAGAGGTTCGGGCCTGAGCATCATGGACAGGCTGCCGAGCGCGATGAATACACCAAGCAGCAACTCCAGGATCCACAGCGCGCGTTCATAAAGGCTCAGCATCAGCCACACACCGAATCCAATAGCCGGGATCTGGCCAACGGAGAGCCAGCCGAATAAATCGCGCCGCGCATGGTGGAGGTTGCCACGCAGGGACAGCATCACATTCGCCAGCGACAGCAGACTGACCGCGGCGCTCTACACCGGTATGTCGACCAGACGGCTTCCTCCCGCGATCGCGATGATGATCATGCCCATGGCGAAATCCGTAGCGGATTGCACCTAGCAACCCACGTCCACGCACGCCAGAAATCCCAGAAACGCCGCCCAGTCCATGGCACGGAGTATACGAGCACCGGTGTTATAGTCCCCGCCCCATGGACCTGATGCTCGAGAACAAGACCGCGCTCGTCACCGGCAGCTCACGCGGTACCGGCCAGATCATCGCGGCACACCTCGCGAGAGAAGGTGTATCCGTGTTCGTCCATGGACTTGAGCCGGGCCAGGCAGAAACATCCGTCGATGAGATCGGGGCGGGCACGCCGGTGACCGGCGATATCCGCACGCAGGCTGGTGCCGCGGCCGTGCGCTCAGCGACCGGCGCGGTGGACATTCTGGTCAACAACTATGGCAGCGCCGCCGCCGGGTCGTGGAGCAGCACGACAGAGGAGGATTGGATAGACGCCTATCAGACCAACGTTCTGTCAGCACAGCGCATGGCCACGGCCATGGTGCCCGGAATGACGACCGCCGGCTGGGGCCGCATCGTCAACCTCGGCACCGTCGGCTCCACCAGTCCCGCAGCGCGCATGCCGCACTACTACGCCTCAAAGGGAGCGCTCGCCACGATGACCACATCTCTCGCCAAGGAAGTGGCTGGTACCGGTATCACGGTCAATCTGGTCTCGCCGGGACTGATCCTCACCCCGGAAGTGCGCGATGCCTACCTCGAGCGCGGACGGCGTAAGGGCTGGGGAGACACCTGGGAGGAAGTGGAGCCGCACATCGCGGCCGAAATACCCATCCGCCGCATTGCACGACGCGAGGAAGTAGCCGATCTCGTGGCCTTTCTCACCTCACCCCTGGCCGGAGCCATTCACGGCCAGAACGTACGTGTGGACGGCGGAGCACTCGGCATCGTCGCGTGATGAGCACCCTGGTGCTGCGCATCTCGGGCGTCGCGATCATCCTGGTGTGCATGCTCATCTACCGCAACGTGGATGCAGTTTTGCTACGAGACCTCGTAGTGCCCATCGCCATGGGCCTCGGTACCTGGTTGACCATTCGCAATCTCACCGCCGTCTGTGTTGGCGCCGGCCTGCTCGCCCTGATCCACTCCGACGGCGGCGGTAACTGGATCGAGGCCATGGCCTATCCCATTCTCGGTAGCGCCTTTCTGGCGGGGGCGGGATTCATCTACCTACAGCGCTTTCGCAAGCGCATCGCGGACACACACGAAGCGCGATGGCAGTCAAGGCGACACCATGACGAGCGATAGCCACCGATAAGATCAGCTTTCTTTTCGTTTTACGCAACACCCGGTTTGATTTCAGAATCTGCGGCGGCGTATTCAATCGCCTGCACCAGACCCGCCCGCCCGCGCGGGTACCATCACACTCCACCCGTGCCGTTCATCACGTTCTGCACGTAGCAAGCGGTCTGCCATGCAGCGCGGACAGCAAGCATCAGTCTTTCTTTCGTCCGCAATGGACGGTTACGCATTGGAGTGGGAATGGAAGCCAGCACAACTCTCCGCCAGCTAACGGAAGTGCCTGTAGAAGCACTGCGGTGCGGTATGTACTTCGCCTCGATAGATCGTCCGTGGCTCGAACCTCCGTTCGCCGTTGGGGGTATCTGCGTTCAGACCCGCGAAGACATCGAATACGTCGCCGGACATTGTCAGTACGTTTACGTCGATCCCCGCCCTTCTGTGAGCCGCATCGTCACCGGCCCGGTCGCCACGCTCCAGTCAGGTCCACCTCGCCTGCCGAGATGAAGGTGGACATGCGGCGTGCAGACCAGGGTCTCAAGGGATCTGCCCGGGCCGTGAAGAAGGTCTTCACCCAGATTCGCGACAATCGCCACGTCGACCTTAAGGCCATGGAACAGATCATCACACCGCTCATCGATAGCATCATCGAAAACCACAAGGCCGTTGCCGCACTGCTGCGCATGCGTGAGAAGAAGAAGTACAGCTACGACGCGATGCACCTAGCGATCGTACGCAAACGCGCGCGCCTCCTTCGAGGCTTCGCAGGACCTCGCCGATCTGAAGGGAATCCGTTTCAACGCCTCACTCGTGGAGATGTTCATCCAGGCGATCGGCATATTCCCAACGGGCTGCATTGTCGAACCGAACACGGTCGAGGTTGGCATCATCGCCGCCCATGAACACATCCAGCGAAAGGCTAACACTCGTCGCCCTCATCTTTATCGTACTCCTCTGGTCCCGTATCCAGCCGCACGACCGCCCTACCTGGATTCTGGAAGTCGCCCCGGTGGTGATGGCCCTGTCGATCCTCTACTTCACCTACGCCCTACGCCGCCTTTCCGCTCACTGCTCTCGCATACCGCTTGCTGTTCCTGCATGGTGTGGTGCTCATGGTCGGCGGACACTACACATACGCAGAGGTTCCCGTTGGCTTCTGGTTGCAGGATCTGTTCGACTTCTCGCGAAACCACTACGACAGAATCGGCCATTTTCTGTGGGGCTTCGTACCCGTCATCATTGCCCGCGAGATCCTCATCCGCCGATCACCGCTGACACGCGAGAAGTGGCTGTTCTTTCTGGTGGCTTGTGTATACCTCTCCATTTCGGCCACCTACGAGGCTCTGGAATGGTGGACGGCACCCATCGCCGGTGGTGCGACCGAATCCTTCCTCGGCACGCAGCGCGATGTCTGGGATATGCAATGGGACATGTTCTATGCGGTCACCGGTGCGGTGACCGCCCTTGCCACCCTCGGTGGCAGGCGGGATCGCGAGCCTGTCCCGCTACTGCGTCAATCTTGAGAACAGCTAGGCTCTCATCTAAGGTTATTCGTCCACCCGCGATGGGAGGCACATATGCGGTTTCTCGCCGGAACAAGCGGCTACAGCGACAAGGAGTGGCGCGACAGTTTCTATCCTGCGCACACACGCCCCGAGGATATGCTGTCCGCCTATTCGCCCTGCTGGCGCGCCATGGCATCGCGGTGTGCGCGTCCGGCGACAGCAGGCTCGCGCTTCCCAGCAACCCGGATAGCGCCGAGTTCATCTATTTACGTCTACGACGCAGTGATTACACTCGAAGCGATCTCAACGAGTGGATCCGTCGCGCTTACGACACCGTCACATCAACGTATTTACCTGTTTCAAACACGAGCAAGACGCCACCGGATCCGGGATGGCGGCACGGTTCGTGGCGCTCGGCAAGCGTCTCGCTCCCAGGCGTGCGCCGCCGAGTCCTCGCCGCACCACGGCAAAACGAACGGGTTAGCGGGGTCGCATGCTGATGGACGCTGCTGAACGAGTAGCAAGGGATGTCTTTGCCCACTTTCGTGCCTACCGAAACGACTTCGAAAGCCTGACCGAATCCGCACGCCGCCGTTTCGAGAACGCCGACTGGCTCGGCATTCAGGACGCCGGGGCACAGCGCCTGGCTCAATACAATGCGTCGATGCGCCGTCTCGTCGTATCTGTTCGCGGCTACGCCCCTGCGACCTTCTCGCCATCCTTCTGGCGGGATATCAAGATGAAATACCGGGCGCTCATCGCCACCGAGTCCGACCGCGAACTGGCAGAAACCTACTACAACTCACTGCACCGGCATATCACAAGCCGCGGACCCGTGGACGACGAACAGATGTTCGTGGCGGCCTCTTTCGACGATCCTCCACCGGCTCCTGAGCAGCCTATATTCACCACTTACCATCCTCACGATGGTGTTGTGCGGATGATCAAACGCATCTGTCAGGACCATGCCATGAATGTGCCCTGGCGAAATCTCGATCGCGACGTCGGCAACATTCTCCGCTCGCTGGCGGAAGCACGACCGGAGATCGAGTCGGCACGCCACCTATCCGTTCGTGTGCTCAACTCCCTCTTCTACCGGAACAAGGGCACCTACGCAGTGGGGGCACTCACATACAAAGACCAGACCTGGCCGATCGTACTGCCGGTACTCCTCGACGCCAACGGCAAAGCCTACGTGGATACTTTGATCTGCGATGAGGATGAGCTGTCAGTCGTTTTCAGCTTCACCCGTGCCTACTTCATGGTGAGCACACCTCATCCCCATGGGCTCATCGAGTTTCTACACCAGCTCCTGCCGAACAAGAAGCGCTCAGAGCTCTACGCATCCATCGGCCTGCACAAGCATGGCAAGACCGAATTCTATCGCGGTTTCGTGCAGCACCTCGCCGATTCCGACGATCCGTTCGACATCGCACCCGGCATCAAGGGCACGGTGATGGCGGTGTTCATGCTGCCTTCCTACCAGTCCGTGTTCAAAGTGATCAAGGATCAGTTTCCACCTCAGAAGAACATCACGGCACGGGAGGTGCGTGCAAAATACTATACCGTGAAGAAGCATGACCGCGTCGGGCGCATGGCCGATACCCAGGAGT
Source organism: Gammaproteobacteria bacterium UBA2168 (assembly GCA_002327525.1). Lineage (GTDB taxonomy): Bacteria > Pseudomonadota > Gammaproteobacteria > Pseudomonadales > Azotimanducaceae > JASLQO01. The sequence goes on from DCWG01000157.1 coordinate 42,381, forward strand.
TCGAGAACTTCGCCTTTCCACTGGCACGTTTCATGCCGGAACTGATTGCAGAGCTGGAAAGCGTCGCGCCCTCCTCTATCTCCATCATCGGCAACACCATCATCATCAAGCATCTCTATACAGAACGGCTGATGACACCACTCAACCTATTCATTGCCGACGCGGACGAGGAACTGCTCAAGAATGCCCTCGACGAATACGGTAACGCCATCAAGCAACTGGCTGCCGCCAATATCTTTCCAGGCGACATGCTACTCAAAAACTTCGGCGTTACGCGTCACGGACGGGTGGTCTTCTACGACTACGATGAAATCTCCTATCTGTCCGACGTGAACTTCCGCGCCATCCCTGAACCGCGTACGTTGGAAGAGGAGATGTCTTCAGAAGCCTGGTATTCGGTTGCTAAAAACGACGTGTTTCCAGAGGAATTTCGTCGTTTTCTGTTCGGCAAGCCGAGCATCAAGAAACTATTCACTGACATGCACGGCGAACTGTTCGATCCCGAGTACTGGAAAGGTCTGCAGGAAGGTATTCACGAGGGTCACGTCACCGATGTCTTTCCCTACCGGCGGAAGAAGCGTTTCGCCCGGCTGGCCACGCCTTCCGGGTAGCTTTCCCTCATCCATCACAAATGTACGGGTGGATCGCTGGCCAAGTGTTTCGCGTTTGGATACTCTCCCTCCCGACTGGCATGCCACGATGCAGCACTTCATCCTGGAGCAGGACATAGCAGCAGGATGAAATGGGATAGAGAGGTGAGCAGATGCAACGACCGACCGAAGCACGCAATGAGATCGGCCCACTGCTCGAAGCCCTCATCGTTCAGCTCGATGAGGAAGGTAGCGCCACACAACGCGCATACTTCAATCGCATTCGCAACACACTCGACAACGCTCGCGATGACTTGGAGCTCGCCAACCCCATCATGGCCCTGTCCACCAGTACCGCCGTCGGCTTTCACTTCTCAAGCGATGCCGACGTGTTGATCGTGCGCATTCTGGAGAAGGCCAAACGCCTCGCACGCGAACTGGAAGCAACGCTTGCGACCTACCACTGATCCGACCACCAGCAGGAATCCCAATGGGCACAACCGTCCAAAAACTCTTTCGTTATCCCGTCAAGAGCATGGCTGGGGAGTCGTTGGACAGCGTCACGCTCGGTCCCAAAGGTCTCCCCGGTGATAGGGCGTGGGCGCTGCGAGACGAGGAACGTGGAGGGATCAAAGGGGGCAAGCGCTTTGCGCAGTTGATGGCTTGCAGCGCCCGCTATGTGGATGCGCCCAGGGCCGACGGCACCTCCTCACCCGCGAAAATTACACTCCCGGACGGCAGTATTTGGGACACGGATGACGCAGCAACGGTACAGGCTGTCTCGGCGCTCATCGATCACCCCGTCAGTCTCTGGCCGCTGCTACCGGAAGATGCGCTCGATCATTACCGGCGCGTTGCGCCGGAATCGAGCGACATCCAGCAGGAACTGCGCCGCGTTTTCGCCCGCATGCCGGACGAGCCGCTGCCGGACCTCAGCGCGTTCCCCTCGGAACTGATGGAATTCGAATCCCCACCGGGTACCTATTTCGATGCCTTCCCATTGCTACTCACCACAACGACTACTCTTCAGACACTGAGCAATCGCGCACCGGAGAGCAACTGGGATGTCCGCCGTTTCCGGCCCAACCTCCTGTTTGAGACGACGGAGGCCGGCGATTTTCCGGAGGACCAATGGATCGGCAGAGAGTTGGCCATCGGCAGCGCCCGGCTGAAGGTGGAATTGGCCTGCCCACGCTGCATCATGACCACACACGGATTCGGCGATCTCCCAAAGGATCCCTCCATCATGCGTACCATGGTGCGCGAGCATGACGGCAATCTCGGCGTCTACGCCACCGTGGCTCGATCGGGAACAGTCGCCACTGGAGACGTCGTAGAGCTCATGTGAACAAGCGCAATGTGCTTTTTCTGTGCACGGGAAACTCTGCGCGCAGCATTCTGGCCGAGGCGCTTCTAACTCACCTGGGTGGCCGGGAGTGCCGGGCCTTCAGCGCCGGTAATCATCCGACCGGTGAGATCAGCCCGCAGGCGCTCGAAGAGCTGCGCATTCGAGATTTTCCAACCAGTCGCTGGCGCAGCAAGAGTTGGGATGAGTTTCTGGGTGACGACGCACCTTCGTTCAGCCACATCATCACTCTATGCGGTAACGCTGAGCAGGCCTGCCCCGTGTTTCCCGGCGCCGCCGAGCGCCTGCACTGGGGCCAGGCGGATCCGGCCACCGGCGAGGCGAGCATTGGAGACACCTTCGACGCCCTCGAATGTCTCATCCACGATCTTCTCGCGAACTTTCGAGAAACATGATCGCGCTGCGGGCTCCTAACCGGCGCCGGTAGGCACGTCCGAGAACGGCATACCTTTGTCTGCGCGCGGTTCCTGCGGCAATCCCAGCACCCGCTCGGCGATGATGTTCGCCATGATCTCGTCGGTACCACCGGCGATTCTCATGCCCGGACTGCCCATGTATGCGGCCTGGATCATTCCGGTGAGGGGCGCGAAGGCCTCATCCCAGATGGCGCCGGTCATCTCAAGCAGATCCATTCCAAACGACGCCATGTCCTGCATCATGGGCGCTCCCACCAGCTTGCCGATGGAATTCTCCGGACCCGGAATCTCACCCCGGGACAGTGCGGTCATCGACCGGTACCCCGTGTACTTCAGTCCCGATCGCTTGCAGTACCAGTCAGCGAGCTTGGCACGCACGGCGGAATCCTCTATCGCCGGAGCATCTCCGACGTTCACCTGCCGGGCCAGCGCCAGAATCTCGTCGAATCCGAATCCACCACCGCCGCCGCCCACCGAGGCACGCTCGTTCATGAGTGTTGTTATAGCCACCTGCCACCCCTGACCCACTTCGCCAAGGCGCTGCGAATCCGGAATGCGCACATCGGTGAAGTACACCTCGTTGAAGTTGGCGTCTCCGGACAGCTGCTTGATGGGCTTGATCTCCACACCCGGCGATTTCATGTCCAGGAAGAAGTACGACAACCCCTTGTGTTTGGGAACGTTGGGGTCGGTGCGCACCACGAGAATGCCGTAGTCGGAGTAGTGTGCTCCCGAAGTCCAGATCTTCTGGCCATTGATCACCCACTCGTCACCGTCCTTTTCGGCCTTGGTGCGAAGTGCCGCCAGATCGGAACCCCCTGCGGGTTCACTGAACAACTGACACCAGATTTCCTCACCGCTGGCGAGCTTCGGTAGATAGCGCAGCATGTGCTCTTCCTTGCCCCAGGTCATCAGCGTGGGTGCGGCCATGCCCTGACCGATCAGGAACACCCCGCCAGGCAGATCGTCGAACTTGTTCTCTTCCTGATTAAAGATCACCTGCTCGATGGCGCTGGCACCGCGGCCGCCATACTCCTTCGGCCAGCGGATGCAGGCCCACCCCGCGTCGTACTTGCGCTTCTGCCAGAGTTTCGCCTGCTCTATGTAGTCGAGTCCTTCCAGTTCCTCGGACGTGGGCACGTTGGCTTCGAGCCAGGTGCGCGCTTCGTCGCGAAATGCAGCTTCGGCCGGAGAGTCGTTGAAATCCATGATATTCCTCCTTCGCGCTTACGCCGCTTTGCTGTTTACGACGGCCGTGATCAGCCGATCCTGCCAATGTCTTTCGCTACCAATGTTCACGCTCAGCAGCTTGGCACGCCGATAGAAGAACTGGCAGTCGAACTCCCATGTGTAGCCCATCCCCCCATGAGTCTGGATGTTCTCCTTGGCGGCGTAGTAGTACGCCTGAGTCGCCGATACCCGGCAGGTGGCTGCCGCTTGCGTCAGTTCTCCTGATCCGCTATTAAGCGCCGCGGCTCCCCAATAACAATTGGACCGTGCCAGCGTGTTATTCACGTACATCTGCGCAAGCTTGTGCTTGATGGCCTGATATGACGCGATTGGTCGTCCGAACGCATAGCGGCCCATCGCATACTCCTTGGCCTGTTCGAGCGCCGCTTCCGCCCCGCCGACCTGCTCCCAGGCATACAACACGGCCGCACGATCGAGGAGCCTCTCGATGACGCCCCAATCCGATGCACCGCCGTCCAGCGCCTCGGCATTGGCTGCATCGAAGCTGACACGCGCATGCCCCCGGGTGAAATCGAGTGTGCGCACGTCCTCTCGCGTTACCCCGGCCTGATCGAGTTCCACCAGATAAAGCCCTACGTCCGTGCCGGATTTCGCCGCGATCACCGCGATATCCGCCGCCTGTGCGTCCGCCACGGGAATCTTGGTGCCACTCAGTTTGCCGTCATCGACGGTGGCGGTCAGATTGTCGGCCGTGGGCTGGCCGTGCGCTTCTGACAGTGCAAAGGTGCCGATAACCTCACCAGTGGCGAGCTTGTCGAGCCAGCTTTCTTTCTGCTGTTCGTTGCCAGCCGCGAGCAGTGCTTCCGTCGCCAGATACACCGAGGAGGAGAAAGGTACGGGAGCCACGGCTCGCCCCAGTTCCTCCGCGATGACCACCAGTTCGAGATACGAGAGCCCCAGGCCCCCGTATTCCTCCGGAATCACCGTGGCAGTCCAGCCCATCTCGGCGATCTTGCCCCAGAGTTCAGTGTCGTGTTTGTCATCTGCTTCGAGGATCGAACGGACTCTGCTCATCGGACAGTGCTCGGCCAGAAAGCCGCGCGTCTGTTCCCTGAGCAGGTTCTGCTCCTCGGAAAACTCGAAGTTCATTACTTCCCCCTTTTAGGAATCTCTGATTGTACGTTGGCATAGTTATTAGACCGAACCCCCGATTTTCTACGCTTTGCCGTAAAAAGGCGAGCGTACCGGTCACCAGAACACACAGATCCGGGAAACACGCTGTTAGAATCCGGCCATGAGCAGCGACATCAACTACGCCGATCTGGGCTACCTGCGCGCCGTGGCGGTGGCACCCGAAGTGCATATCGGCGATCCCGCGGCCAACGCCGGTTCCATCCGTGCTGCACTCGCCGCACTGGAGGACGAGGATCCAACCATCGTACTGTTCCCCGAGCTTTCGCTGACCGGTTATTCGGCTGAGGACCTGTTCTTTTCATCCCATTTGCACGAGGCCGTGCGGGTGGCGCTCGTCGATCTTCTGACTGCTGCACCAGGCCGAGTGGTAGTGGTGGGCACGCCGTGGATCACACAGGACGGGCGCTTGCTCAACTGCGCCGCCGTACTGTCGGCGGGTACGGTGGTGGGTATGGTGCCCAAGACCGCTATTGCGAACTACGGCGAGTTCTATGAACGCCGCTGGTTTGCGCCCGCGGACGATACCGATCACGAGGTGAGCGATCCGAGGCTTGGCGAGTTCCGTATCTCCACACGCCAACTGTTTCGCATCGCTACGACGCGTTTTGCCATCGAGATCTGCGAGGATCTGTGGTCACCACGACCCCCGGGAGCGCTGGCGAGTCTTGCAGGAGCCGAGCTGATCCTGAACCTCTCGGCGAGTAACGAGCTGGTGGCGAAGGCTGACTACCGCCGCGACCTGGTACGCATGGCGAGCGCTCAGTGGCTCACCGGATATCTGTATGCCGGTTCGGGACCGAGTGAGTCGACCAAGGATGTGGTATTCGGGGGGCACCTGCTCGCAGCCGAAGATGGCCATGTACTGGGTGAGGCCAACCGTTTCGATTTCGAAACCCAACACCTCGGCGTGGATTTCGACCTTGACAAGCTTCGCCACGAACGCATTCAGAACACCACCTTCAGCAATACGCCGCGGCCAGATTCATACGCCATCGTCGATACCAACTGCACCCTGACAACCATCGGCGAACTCACCCGCAAGTATGCAGCGCATCCGTTCGTACCCGACGATGAGACCGAGTTCGACGCAAGAGCCCGGGAGATTCTAAGCATACAGACCACCGGCCTTGCACGCCGGCTCAGCGCAACGCAAACCAATACCCTGGTGATAGGCCTGTCGGGCGGTCTCGACTCCACGCTCGCCTTCCTTGTGTGTCTCGACACCCTGCAAAAACTGGGACTCGAGCGCACCGGCCTGCACGCGGTCACCATGCCCGGCCCGGGCACGACGCAGCACACTCATGACTCCGCCCGCATGCTGTGCAGCGCCACGGGCGTGGAGTTGGTGGAAATCGCTATCGGCCCCGCGGTAGAGCTGCATCTGGACGATCTTGGTCACGATGACGAGACCGACGTGGTGTTCGAAAACGCCCAGGCTCGTGAGCGTACCCAGCTCCTGTTCAATCTGGCCAACAAGCACCGGGGCATCGTAGTCGGCACCGGAGATCTGTCGGAACTCGCGCTCGGCTGGTGCACGTTCAACGCAGATCACATGGCCAACTACAACGTCAACGCCTCCGTGCCGAAAACCATGATCGCCTACCTGGTCCGCTGGTACGCCCGTCACCGCGCCCACTCAGCGCTCGCTGAGATACTCGAGCGCGTGCTGGACACGCCCATATCCCCGGAGCTGATCGCACCGGAGAACGGCCACATCAGCCAGGAGACCGAGAGCATTGTCGGCCCCTACGAACTGCATGACTTCTTCCTCTTCCATTTCGTACGCAACGGCTTCAGTCCGCGCAAGATCTATCACCTGGCGGGACGCGCATTCGCACCAGAGTACGACTTGCCCACAGTCAAAAAGTGGCTCAAGGTATTCTTCCAGCGCTTTTTCGCACAGCAGTTCAAGCGCACGACGCTGCCGCCCGGACCGAAGGTCGGAACGCTGAGCCTGTCGCCGCGCGGCGACTGGCGCATGCCGGACGAGGCGGGCGCGACGAGGATAATTACCGATCTCGACGAGATCTAGGCCCTGATGTAGCAATAATGCGCGAGCTCAGACGCGTTAGAACGGGCCAGATGCGTGCTCGCACAGCTTTTCGGGAGGGGATGCATACGCGCCATCTACGATGGCGCCACCGTATGTGATCTGAGCGAAAAGCGAGCAAGTACGTGGATTGCCCGCCCCAACGCGAGCCGTAGGCGATGTGAGCCGCGTATTATTGCTACATCAGGACTGGTGGTCCATGCAGATGAACATATGGGGGTAACATGCGCGTAACGTGCAGCGCGGTGGTGATATGGTTGTCATGCGTCCCGACTAGCGTGGCCTGGGCGGAGGATGGACCATATTGTGGAGACGAAGGCGTCTGGATTCAGATTCTTGGTTCGGGCGGACCTGAGATAGACGATCGCGCCATGAGTTCGAGCTACGTGGTGTGGCTAGATGGCAAGGCGCGCCTCATCGTAGACACAGCCCCCGGCTCAGCCGCTGCCTTCGACAAGGCCGGAGGGGTTTTCACCGACATCGACGCTATTGCTCTGACGCATCTTCATGTCGATCACAGCGCCGATTTTCCCGCTTTCATCAAGGGTTCCCGCTTCCTCGATCGAGAGGAACCCCTCACCGTGCTCGGACCGGCCGGCAACGATTCGTATCCGGACACCAAGACCTGGGTATCCCGCCTCATCGGCCCCAGCGGCGCATACCCGTACCTCGCCGACTTTCTGACCTACAAATCTCCCGGCGGCTACAAGATAAGGCCGCGTAATGTTCCTTCCACCGGCCAGCGGCGCTGGTCACGCTTTGGCAGCAGTAACCTGCGCCTGGCTTCGATCCCGGTAAAGCACGGGCCTGTTCCCGCCATCGCCTGGCGAGTGGAGATAGGAGGCCTGTCGGTCGTTTTCACGGGAGATTTCAGTAATCAGAAGAACACGGTTGCGAAGTTCGCCAAGGACGCCGACGCCCTCGTCGTGAGCCATGCCGTGCCTGAATCGGCACGAGGCGCCGCTCGTGATCTGCACGCACTACCCTCCCAGCTCGGTCGCGTCGCCACCCAGGCGAATGTCCGGATGCTCATTCTCGGACACCGCATGAACCGCACACGCGGTCGCGAAACGCAGAGCCGCGAAGCCATCGAGGCAGAATACGAAGGACCGGTGCTGTTCGCCAACGATATGGAGTGCTGGGGCTTGTAGGCTTTTTGCCTGTCGCGCGCAAGCGCGCGTTCACTTCCTGAGCACTTACCCGTCTACCCACCACCGCCGTGATATCGGCGAGTGAGCCGTCCGGTACGGGCACCCGAACCGCCATCGCGCTGATGTCGAGATCAGGCCAGATGCGCAGCGCCGCCTGATCGGCGCCGGTGCTGGTGGGAATCATTGAAACTCCGGCAGCACGGCCGCGATGCATCTTCGATGCCGGTGTGTCCGCCACCCGCTGCGAGGCCGTGTACGCGTGCACGGTAGTCACGGCAACCTCCCCCAGGCCGAACTCGTCGCGCAACACTCTCAGAACCGCATCAGCAAGTTGGTCGTACAGGACGCGCGACACCACACGATGTGCCCGCGCGTTGTACTGATCCTCGTTGACACCCAGCACGATCATCACGTCTGCATTCTCAGCAGGCGCACCAATGAGCACCCTTCCTGCACCTGAACGCAGGTGGTCGGCCGCCTTGTCCCGGGTTTTGAACTGCCCGGTGACCTCGATTACCGTATCCACACCGAGTTCTGCCCAGGGTAATTGCGCCGGATCGCTTTGCCGCAGGCACCGCACACGGCGGCTTCCGATCAATAGTTCATCGCCTTCCACCGAAACCGGCCACGGTGTCGGTGTCGGTGTCGGTGTCGGTGTCGTCACGATAACCCACCACGAACTGGCGCAGCATCACGCGTCCGGTGCGACCAACGCCGTTGATTGCAATGCGTTTCATGAGCGCTTTCTCTCCCATTCAGAGAACTCCCATCGCGGCTGAAGCCGCCCCCAAAGGAGACCTTCAACTTATTGATCTAATTGTGAGCTCTCTCAGGAGGAGAACTTGCCCGGAATCCCAGATTCCGGAGTGTTTCGGACAGGCGCGCGGCATCTGCGCAAGACCGAATGCCGCCCGGAACAGAAGAAATCAGTTCAGTACGGGGGCTCCCGCGGAGCGCAGCTGTTCGTAAACCGGGGCCGGACCCACACCAAGACGCTCGCGCAGGCTCACCAGTGGCTGTTCGAGCAGCGTTTCCCAGTCCTGGTCTACCAGCCAGTCGCTGCTCAGGCCGCGTCTGAAGGCCTGACGAATGAGTTTGCCTTGCTCGGAATTCCAGCCCGATCCTCGCAACAATCGAAACGCCAGATAGCCGATGCCCGTGTGCCAGGTCTGTGCGGCGGTAAACGCCAGTACGGCACCCTCACCGCGAATATCCCGTCCGTAGCCGGTCAACACGTGAAACACGTCGTGTAAATCCCTGCTGCGACGTGCAAACCAGTCGAAATCCGTGTTCGTGGCCTGCCGCCCACCCGCGGCTTCACTCGCGTCCTTCAGCCCCTGCGCGCTTATTTCCTCCGTCGCGTAGAAAGTGCCGATTGCGTGTCCCAGCGTATCTTCGGGCAGGCCCAGCAGGTAGTCGAGATCGTTCATGCGGTCGAACAGTTCCGGCCGCTGCTCCAGCAGCCGACGCCCCCGCTCCGTACGCCGGAAACGCTTGAAACAGCGTTGCTGGGATTGACCGGACATGGCTGCTATCGCCCGGATAGCGGATGCCGTATCATCCGGGTTTTCGCTCACGCTCATCATAGCGCGCTGTGCCTCGCGTAACTTGAGGGCCATCGATAACTCCCCTTTGTGAGACTGACCCTTCAGAAAACCGCTTTCTCCGAAAGGCAATCA